>CABUZK010000001.1 GCA_902496115.1 uncultured Collinsella sp.
TAGTGGTCTCCAAGGGCCCCAAGCCCGCCGAGAAAGTTGAGGTTCCGCAGCTCCTCGGCCTGACCAAGGACCAGGCCGAGGCCGCACTGGCAAGCGTGGGCCTGAAGGGCAACGCAACCGAGGAGGCCAACGAGGCTGACGAAGGCCAGGTCTTTGAGCAGGGCACTGAAGCCGGCAAGGAAGTCGAGAAAGGCACGACCATCTCGTATAAGGTCTCCAGCGGTCCTGACACCACTTCTGTCCCCGATCTAACCGACATGACCGAGGCCCAGGCACGCAACGCCCTCGACATGGCCGGTTTTGGCGTCAACGTGAGCTATCAGGAAAACGACTCCGTCACCGAGGGCACCGTCATTAGCTGGAACCCCAGCGGCAAGCAGAAGCCCGGCGCCACGATCACCGTCGTCATCGCCAAGAAGTCCGGCAAGGCCAGTGTTCCGGGCAACCTGTACGGCAAGAGCATCTCCGCCGCCGTCACCGCACTCAACAACGCCGGGTTCTACAACATCGCTTTCTGCGATCAGAACGGCAACCCCGTGAGCGGCAACGAAAACGCCACCGTTACGGGTGTCTCCCCCACCGGCAAGCAGTCTACCGACAGCACGATTACGCTGACGGTTTCGGTTTCTGGCTCTGGTACTGATTCAGGCGATGATTCCGGTACAAGCAACTAGCCGGCTGCTTATTATCTGCGCAGCGAACGCCGCAAACATATTCGCTCAGAAGCGCCCGCTTGCTCCCCCGGCAAGCGGGCGCTTTGCTTTTGATGCGACCCGCTAGCATGGAACGGCGCAGCTCTAACACCAAAAGAGCCCGGCACCGTAGCGGTACCGGGCTCGATATTCCTCTGGTGCCCCCGGGCGGATTCGAAAACTCCCCCCGCGGGGAAATTGGCGACGCGGGTGTCGACGGTCCGAATCCGGCCTTTAGACCAGAAGAGCCCGGCACCGTAGCGGTACCGGGCTCGATATTCCTCTGGTGCCCCCGGGCGGATTCGAACCGTCGACACCCGCTTTAGGAGAGCGGTGCTCTATCCCCTGAGCTACGGAGGCATGTTGTACTAGTGTAGCAGATTTACTGCATCGCCATACGTCGCATGACTAGACTTCGAAGTTGCGGTGGAATAGTTCCTGTCTGAAGCATCTAAAGCCGTATTTAGAAACTATTTCACCGCAACTTATGAGGAGCTAGTTGCCTTTGTGGAAGAGGCCTTTGATGACGGAGGGGATGCTCTTGGCGCCCTTGGCGGTCACATCGATAAAGTCGGGCGAACGCACGAGCTTATCCTCGTCGACGTACTTGCGGACCGCGCGAAGCGTCTCTTTGTCGTCGCGCGTCGAAAACGTAAAGTGACCGTTGTCCTTGGTGAAGATGGCAAAACGCGTAATCTTCTTGGTGCCGCGCAAAACCTCGGCGGCAATATAGTCGACCTCGTCCCACGGGATTTGAATATAATCCTCGGGATTGCGCTCGTTATAGTACTCGAACGCCTTATTGCCCACCATCACGTTACCGTGGCTGGTAAGCCCCATCAGGCAGGTTGCCGGCGTTGCCAGATCGACCGTGCTGTTCTGAGATTGCGCCATACGCGCCTCGCCCTCCAATTAAAACAATCGGACCGCATCCAGTGTACCCACCGGGTGCGGTCCGTTTCAATGGCTCAAAAGCCCTTACCTAGCAACTCTCGGTCTTAAGCCGAAGCGTGCTTACATGAAGCCGCAGAAGCGACCGATGATACCGACGGCGAAGAGAGCCAGGATGATGACGATCGGGCTAACCTTCTTCTTGAGGAGCTTGCAGACCAGCAGGGTCAGGCACACGGCGGCAAGGCCGGGGATGAGCTGATCGAGGTTACCCTGGAGCGTGGTGACCTTCATCTGATCAAGGGCGGTAGCACCGACGGAGTTGTACATCGTCAGCGCTTCCTTGATACCCTCGGAACCGGAAGGCAGGCTAGCCCAGTCGATAAAGGCGCCAGCAGACTGCTTGACCGTGGAGACGATCGGGGTGAAGGAAATGGACACCCAGCGCTCGACCAGGGCGCCGATGATGAACATACCCAAGATGGAAGCGCCCTCGGTGACCTTGCCCATCAGACCGCCGGAGAGGTCCTTGGCGATAGAGGAGCCGACCTTGTAGCCAAACTCCTGTGTGTACCACAGGAAAGCGTAACGGATGATGTTCCACGCGAAGAAGAACAGCAACGGACCGACGATGCTGCCGGACATGGCCAGGGAAGCGCCCAGAGCGCCCAGAATCGGGCGAAGGGTGAACCAGAAGACGGGGTCACCGACGCCGGCGAGCGGACCCATCATACCGACCTTGACGCCCTGGATGGCGACGTCATCGATCGGAGCACCGTTGGCGCGCTCCTCCTCGAGGGCGAGGGTAACGCCAATGACGGGGGCGGAAACATAAGGATGGGTGTTATAGAACTCCAGGTGGCGCTTAAGCGCGGCAATCTGGTCATCCTTGCTGGTGTAGAGCTTCTTGATCGCAGGGATCATTGCGAAGCACCAGCCGCCGTTCTGCATACGCTCGTAGTTCCACGAGCCCTGAAGGAACTGATGACGGAAGCAAACCTTCTTGCGGTCAGCCTTGGTGAGCTGAATCTTGTTCTCTGCCATATGTATCACTCCCCTCCTACTCGTAATCGTTCAGAATGTCGCCGAGCGGGTCGCCGGAGCCACCGCCCGTGCCGCCACCCTGCTTGGCCAGATCCTTAAGGCCAAGGTAGATGAGGGCAAGGGAGATGCCGATGAGGCCAAGGGCGATCAGCGTGAGCTGAGGGATGGCAGCAAGGACAAAGCCGAGGATGAAGAACGGCCAGGTCTCCTTGGTGGCCATCATGTTGATGACCATGGCGTAACCGACGGAAGCGACCATGCCGCCGCCGACGGCCATGCCGCCGGACAGCCAGTCGGGCATAGCGTTAAGCGCGTTGGTAACAGCCTCGGCCGGGATAACGCACAGAAGTACTGCCGGGATGGCGATACGAAGGCCCTGCATGAGGATGGCAGCGTACTGCCAGCGCTCGATGCCGGAGAAGTCGCCCTTCTCGGCGCAACCGTCCATGGCGTGAGCGATAGCGGTAGCAATGGTACGGCAGATCATGGTCAGGAACAGACCAGCGACCGACAGCGGGACGGCGACGGCGATGGCCGCGGTAACGGCCTTGGCCGAATCAGTGGCGCCGCCGTTGAGGGCGAGCACCATGATGATCGAAGAAGCGACCGAGGCCAGAGCGGCGTCAGGCGCGACGGCGGCGCCGACGTTAGCCCAGCCAAGGGCCATCATCTGGAGCGAACCGCCCAGGAGGATGCCCTCCTGAAGGTGACCGGTTACGAGACCGATAAGCGTGCATGCCACGAGCGGCTGATGGAACTGGAACTCATCCAGAATGCCTTCCATACCGGCAAGCAACGCGACAATCGCAACAAGCAGAATAGTGATTGCAGACATGTATCGGACCCTCCTTTACTATGCTTGAGCGGCCAGTTCGGCCTTAGCTTTCTTCAACATGGCGTCGAGATCCTCGGAGGCATCCGAAGGAACCTTGCGGACCTCGAACTTGACGCCCTTGGCCTTGAGGGCCTCGAGGGTCTTAACGTCGTCATCGCCCATAGCGACGGCGTTGGTGACGACGACCTTGCCCTTGGAGTGAGCCATGGAACCGATGTTGACTTCCTTGATGTCGACGCCGGCCTCGATGGCCTTGAGCAGATCCTGCGGGTTCTCGAAGAGCAGCATGGCCTTGGTGCCACCAAAGCGCGTGTCCTTGACGACCTCGGCCATCTTCTTGATGGGAACGACGTTGGCATGGACTCCCGGAGGGGCAGCCTGCTCGATCATGGTCTTGCGGAGCTCGTCGTGAGCAACGCCGTCGGAAACCACGATGATGCGGTTGGGGTTGATCTGCTTGGTCCACGTGGTGGCCACCTGACCATGAAGCAGACGGGTGTCGATACGGACGTGGGCAATCTTGATGTGCCCGTCGCCGATGACCGTTCCCGGAGGGATGGCGCCTGCAGGAGCAGCGGCGGCCGTAGCCGGCTTCTTCTCCTCGGGCTCCAGAGACTCGGGCTTGACGCGCACGCCAGCCTTAGCCTCAGTCACGAGATGTTTTGCGATCGCATGTGCAGTGTTCTTTGCGTCAAAGCGCTGCGAATATGCCTCGATGAGCATAGGCAGGTTGACACCGGTGACGATAGCCCAGGAATCGTGGCCCTCGATGAGCCCGCTGATCTGGTTGAACGGCGTGCCGCCCCACAGATCAACGAGGAAGAGTACCTGCTCCTGGTCGTCGAAGGAAGCGACTGCTTCCTCGACCTTAGCACGGAAGTCGTCGGGGCCCATGCTCGGCTCGAGCGAGACCACGGCCACAGACGGCTGATCGCCAAAGACCATCGAGCCCGTCTGCTTGATTCCAGCTGCCAAGTCCCCGTGGCTAGCAAGAACAATACTTACCATCACATAACCTCCTTTTTGTCTACGTAATTCCTACACGACATGAAAGGAGTATACCTGTTTGGTTTGTGGAATTATAGCTAAATCCGCAAAAGGTTGGATTATTTGTTTAAACGTCTAAGTTTGTTACAAATTGATTACGTTGCTGGTTTTCGACTCATTACCCGCCAGAGCGTCGCTCATCAAGCCATGTACTTTACAGATACAAGCAGGCTGTTCATTAATAATGATTTTAAGCAAGTGCGAATGTACTTGTACTACTGCTATTTTGTTTAAACAGACATGACTTGACTATTTTCGTGACTTATGCACTACGAAACTACTCAAAAAAGTTGCGGTGGAATAGTTCTTGTTTAAGAGCCAGAAGGCTGGATTTAGGAACTATTTCACCGCAACTTATAGGGGATTCTAGGCGATGTGGAGAGGGTTGGCGGCATCGACGGCATCGGGGGCGTCGGAGGGGTCATCGGGGACAGCGCCTGCCGGGTCCTCGTCGGGGGTCTCGATCTGCTTAATCATGACCTCCTGGCCCTGCAGCAGGTATGTCTCGCCGCTGCCGCAATGGGGGCAGGTCTTGCCGTGCTCGACCGTCGCGTAGTCGCGGCCGCATGCCTCGCAATGCGTCACGGCCTCGACGGGCTCCACAATAAGCTCCGCGCCCTGCGTGATGGGCTTTTTATCTGCCGCCCAGCGCCAAGCGTCGAGCAGGAGATCGGGAACGACGCCCGAGACCTCGCCCAGCAGCAGCGTGACGCTCGAAACGCGACTCACGCCATTGGCACGCGCCACGTTCTCAACATCGCGAATGATGTGATAGACGATTCCCAATTCATGCAAGGTAGAAACCTTTCAACAACGGTTAGTGCGATGTCAGCCAAACGTCAGTGAGCGACGCTCTGCGCCGCTCACTGACTTGTCAGGTTCTTTTACTTCTTCCCAAATTTAATCTTAATTGCACGCTTCAATGCGTACTTGCCGAGGCTGGGGAGCTTTTGCTCGTATTTGACCATCGTGGAGCACTCGGGGCGGTCGCGATCCAGATGGATGGCGTCAAACGCGCACTTGGTGGTGCACAGGCCGCAGCCGATGCACTTGTTGGGGTCGACGATCGAGGCGCCGCAGCCCAGACAGCGGGCGGTCTCGGCGCGTACCTGTTCTTCGGTAAAGGTCTCAACATACTCGCTAAACGGCGCAGCCTTCTCGCGCTCGCGGTCCACGTGGGCAACCTCGCGGCTCGCGTTGTCGTAGCTCTCGATCACGACATCGTCGCGGTCGAGCGCGGTGTAGCGGCGCTGGTTGCGGCCGATGGTGAGCGTGGATCCCGGCTGCACAAAGCGATGGATGGACACGGCGGCCTCGTGTCCGGCGGCGATGGCATCGATGGCAAAACTCGGACCGGTATAGACGTCACCACCCACAAAGATGTCGGGTTCGGCGGTCTGGTAGGTCTGGGGATCGGCAAGGGCACCCTGGCCACGGCCAAGCTCCACCTTGGAACCGGCCAGCAGGTCGCCCCACACGATGGACTGGCCGATGGACATGACCACGCGATCGGCATCGACGCGGCGCAGGTCGTTCTCGTCGTACTCGGGCGCAAACCGGCCCTCGTCGTCAAAGACACGCGTGCAGCGCTTGAAGGTGATACCGCACACACGACCGGCCTCGTCCAAGTGAATCTCCTTGGGGCCCCAACCGCAGCTAATGTGCGCGCCGTCCTCAATGGCCTCGCGACGCTCCTCCTCGCTGGCGGGCATCTGGGCCTCGCTCTCCAGGCAGAACATCTCAACGTGCTCGGAACCCAGGCGGCAGGCGTTGCGGGCAACGTCGATGGCCACGTTGCCGCCGCCCACCACGATGGTGCGGCCGGGCAGCGCGTCGATCTTGCCACTGTTGACCTCGCGAAGGAAGTCAACGGCTACGGTCACATCCTCGGCATCCTCGCCCGGAATACCGGCGAGGCGGCCGCCCTGGCAGCCGATGGCAACATAAAAGGCCTTAAAGCCCTGCGCGCGCAGCTCGTCGAGCGTCACATCGCGACCGACCTCCACGCCATAGCGGAACTCGGCGCCCATCAGGCGAATGATCTCGACCTCTGCCTCGATAACGTCCTTCTCCAGCTTAAAGCTGGGAATACCGTAGGTGAGCATGCCGCCCGGGCGCTCGTTCTTCTCGAACACGACGGGCTTGTAGCCCTTCTCGGCCAGATAGAAGGCGCAGGACAGACCGGCCGGGCCGGCACCGATGATGGCGATCTTCTGATCGAAGCCGCCGGCACGCGTCGGGGTCACCACGGGTGGGACATAGCGGGTCGCGGCATCAAGATCGCGCTGGGCGATGAACTTCTTGACCTCGTCGATAGCCACGGCAGCGTCCACACGGCCACGGGTGCAGGCATCCTCGCAGCGGCGGTTGCACACGCGGCCGCAGATAGCGGGCAGCGGGTTCTCGCGCTTGATGAGCGCCAGTGCCTCGTCATAGCGGCCCTGCGCCGCAAGCTTCAAGTAGCCCTGAACGGCAACGTGCGCGGGGCAGGCCGTCTTGCAGGGCGCGGTGCCAGACTCGTGCGTCTCGATACGGTTATCGTTGCGGTAGTTGGGCGACCACTTGGTGTGGTCCCACTTGGTGGCATCGGGCAGCTCCTGGCGCGGATACTCGGGCACGTGGCCGCCGGCCTTTTTGCTGCAGAGCTTCTGGCCGAGCTTGGCGGCACCGGCAGGGCACACCTCAACGCAGCGACCGCAGGCCACGCACTTGTCCTTCTCGACCTTGGCGACATAGGCCGAGCGCGACAGGTTAGGCGTGTTGAACAGCTGCGAGGTGCGCAGGGCGTAGCATACGTTGACGTTGCAGTTGCAGATGGCGAAGATCTTGTTCTCGCCGTCGATATTGGTGATCTGGTGCACAAAGCCGTTGTCCTCGGCCTGGCGCAAGATGTCGTAGACCTCCTCGCGCGTCACGTAATGACCACGGTCGGTCTCGACCACGTAGTCGGCCATATCGCCCACGGCAATGCACCAGTCGGCGGGGTCGTCGGCGCAGCCCTCGCCCATCACGCGACGGCTCGCGCGGCAGCTACAGGTGCTGGCGGCATATTTGCCATCGTATTTGTCGAGCCAATGCTCGATATGCTCAATCGGCACCGAGGTGCTCATGGCATCAATGGCCTTCTCGACCGGAATGACATGCATGCCGATACCGGCGCCTCCGGGCGGCACCATCGGCGTGGCCTTGGACAGCGGTCCCTTGGACGCCTGCTCAAAGAACTTGGCATAGACCGGGTGCTCTTCGAGCTGGCCCACGCGCATGTTGAGGAACTCGGCGGAACCCGGTACCAACATGGGCAGCACCCACTGCTTGGCGCGCTCGGGATTTTCCCAGTTGTACTCGAGCAGACCCGTGTAGCTCATGTCGTCGAGCATCTTCTCGATCTGGGCCTCAGGCATGCCGGTGAGCTTGACCATCTCGGGCAGCGTATAGGGACGGCGCATCTTCATCTTGCAGAGCACTTCGGCCTGCTCGTCGGTTGCGGCCTCGGCAAACGACCAGTACTCGTAGCCCAGCAGCTCGTCGCGATGCAGCAGACGGTTAGTGCAGTGCTCGCACAGCTTGACGATTGCCTCGCGCGGATGCTCCGGCAGCGGCGGCACGAACTCCGCACCGATATCGGGCTCGGTGTAGCTAATTCCCGGTCCGTTGAGAATCATGGTTGTCCCTTCTCTTGCCGCAGTCCGGCGAGACCGCGGCGCCCCTCTTTTTTTGCAGGTCGGGCATGCCCCTATGCCGTTCACCCGCCATTGTTGACATTGTGTCAAAAATAGTATTGACGAACCGTCAACAATATTCAAGACTGTTAGGCGAACGGTCAGGCAAAAGAGGATGAAAGGCGGCAAGCACATGAGAAGTAACGCAGCGAACACCTCTGTGGCCGACGCCGTCCCCGCGCCCGACAGCGCTGCAAAGCGCTTGACGGGCGACGAACGCCGTCGAGAGATTCTCGCCGCCGTGCGCGCCGTGAGCTCCGAGCTGGGCGTGTCGCATCTTTCGGTATCGGCCGTGACCAAGCGTGCCGGCTGTACGCGCTCGTTGTTCTACCACTACTTCGCCGATATGGACGCCGCCGTCACTGCCGTCATGGACGAGGCAATCGACGGTTTTATCTCCGAGCTCGAGCAGTGGAACGCCAGCCGCACGGTCGGCGACATCGAAGGCGCACTCGACACCGTCGCCCCGCTCTTTAAGCACCTGGTCGTGAGCGGCCACGAGCTGCCGAGCACGCTCACCTCGAGCAGCGGCGCGCTCTACGGCGGCTTTTTGCACAACGTGGTCCAGCGCGTGGCGCAGTATATCTGCGACACCACCGTGGTGGATTTTGTCGCCCATCATGAGCTACGCATCGACCATGTCTACGAGACGTTCTACACCCTCATCATGGGGTTGTTGATGTATATCCGCACGCACCCCGATGTGCCCGACGAGACGGTCAAGGAAATCATCGCCTCGACGCTCCACATCGAGGGCTATACCGCCAAGTATCCGGAGCGCAAGCCCCAGAACTGACGACATTTAGCCAAACTGCCCGCGATCAGAAGAGGGGCCGCGGGCGTGTGAAAGGAGAGCAGCATGCTGTTCGATGTTTGGGGTAGCGATACCCTTATCCACTGGGCCGGCTGGGCCATGGTCTTTATTGGTCTGATCGTGCTCAACGAGGTCGGCCGCCGCACCAAGCTGGGCGCGGCAATCATCTTTGGCGTGGCTCCGCTGGCCATGACCATCTACTGCGTCGCCATCGCCATCGGCGTTTCGCAAGGTGCCGAGTGGGCGCTCACCAACCCCACCCATGTGTACCAGAACAGCTGGTTCCACTACGCCAAGGTGTACGCGGCGCTGGCCGGTTGCTGGGGCTTCATTGCCATTAAGTACCAGTGGGGCAAGATCGGCAAGGCGCATTGGTTCCGCGCATGGCCGTTTGTGATCGTCGCCATCAACATCATGATCGCCGTCGTGTCCGACTTTGAGAGCGCCTATCACTTCTTTGTCCTGGGCCAGTCCACTTGGGTCACCTCCGAAGGTGCTACGCAGCTGGCCGGCTGGAACAACGTGTTCAACGGCATCGCCGGTCTCATCAACATCTTCTGCATGACCGGTTGGTGGAGCGTCTACGCCTCCGAGGATCAGACCGACATGCTGTGGCCCGACATGACCTGGGTCTACATCATCGCCTACGATATCTGGAACTTCTGCTACACCTACAACTGCCTGCCCACCCACTCCTGGTTCTGCGGCTTTGCGCTGCTGCTGGCGCCCACCGTCGCCGCCTTTATCTGGAACAAGGGTGGATGGATCCAGAACCGCGCCTTTACGCTGGCCATTTGGTGCATGTTTGCCCAGGTGTTCCCGTATTTCCAGGAGGAGTCCATCTTTGTGACCCACTCCACGCTGGACCCCGGTGCCGCCACCGCAGTCTCGATCGCCGCACTGGTCGCCAACGTCGCCGCGATCATCTACATCGCCTACCGCGCCAAGAAGCTCGGCCGCAATCCCTACAAGCAGGATGTCTTTGAGGGCACCAGCGATTGGGAGAAGGCTACCGCTCGCCGCGCCAAGGTGGATTACGCACACGCCGAGTAACATGTTGGCCGCTGTTGGCACTTGGTCATAGGCCCGCTCACCAGGCCTTTCAATCCAATGTCTCGAAGAGCCCCCGAAAAGCGTTTCGCTCGCTTTCCGGGGGCTCTTTGTCGTTGCGCCTCTATTCATCTATTCAAAAACACGCGCACATATAAAATCGGATTTCAAATCATGCGGCGGCTCTATGGGGTCCCGTTTTTGGGTACATTGTTGTCCCGATATTGAGCTTGGGGGATATATGAAAGATAAGACGACGGGCCAAGAGGATGCGGTCCAAGATGCAGAAGCATGCGCCGAGGCCCTGGAGAGCCTGGACCAGATCGCGCTGGCCGAGATTGCGTTTGACGATTCGAGCGTCGATGTGCAGGATGAGCCGGAAATCGAGGCGCAGCCCGATGATCAGGATGCAAAAGACGATGGCGCCGCGCCCACCGAAGACGAGGCGGGGCACGAGGAATCCGAATGTGAGGCCGACGACCAGACCGAATCCGATACGAGCGAGGAAACCATCTTGCTCGACAGCTTGCCGGCCGAGGATTCGCTGACCCGCGAGCTCCCCGGCCTAGGTTCTGCTCCTGTCGTCGATGAGACCATCGCCATGGGCGATATTCCCCTGCCGTCCGTTCCCTCGGCACGCGAAGCCAAGGTCCGCCATCGCAAGATGTCGCCAAAGCGCCGCAATCTGATGGTCGCCGGCGTCGTGGCCGTCGCGCTTGTCGCCGGCGGTGCAGGCTATGCTGCCTGGAACGGATATCAACAAGAGCAGGCTGCCGCTGTCGCCGCCAATGCCCACACGATGATGTCGGTTCAGATTGGCGTGCATGCCGCGGGCCTCGACTGTTCCGCCGGCTCCAAGATTCCCGTACAAGTGAGTGGCCAGGATTCTGACGGATCCTCCGTGAGCGAAACACTCTATGTTGACGAGCGCGGCCGTGGCATCAAACTGCTACCCGGTGACTACACGCTCTCCATTGCCGCCTCCCCCATCGCGTCCGACGGCACCGTCTATACCGTGCCGACCACCAAGGCGCAGGTCACCATTAAGAGCGACGGGCAGGATTTGAGTGCCCAGGCCACCTTTAAGCTTAAGGTACCTTCGGCAGACACGGTGACCGACGACCAGATCGATGCCGCGGCCAAATATGCCGAGGAAGGCGGCGCGAGCTCTGCCGCCGCGGCAAAGATACTCCAGCAGGCGGCAATTACGCGCCGCGATGCCGCCGCCAACGCCGTGAGCGCGAGCGAAGCGCAGGCCGCGCGCGATGCCGACGCTCGGCATAAGGCGACGGATCTGTATCAGCTCGATATCCCCGTCGAGTGGTACGGCAAGGTCGAGACTTGGCAAAATGGCAGCACGCTATGCATCTATCTTGCCGGCGACAGCGATACGCCGATTGTGACGCTCGTCGCGGTGCGCGAGGGCGAGAGCTTTACGCCCGATGAGGGCGATACGGTTTTGGGTGCGGCCAATCTAGGCAACGGTTATACCGTCTACGCCAGCGGCCCCGTCTATCCGTACGTGGTGTCCCAGACCATCAACGGACGGACGCAGAATCCCGTGTCAACCTACCCCATGGACACGGCCATTGAGCTTGTCGAGCTTACGACCGGCAACCGCTACACCTATAGCCAGATCAAGAACGTACTGGTCGGCAAAGACGGCAAAGCCGACGCCGCGACCAAACTCGAGACCGACTACCTCGCCCAGATTCTGATGCCGAGCATCAAGGCCCAGGACTAGCCGGCCCGAAGACAGCCGCCCAACGCAGTTGCGGTGAAATAGGGATTGTTTTTGCTGGTCAAACCGCAAAACAGTCCCTATTTCACCGCAACTTTTTGGTGACCTTTTTGGTGGCACTCAGCGCCAGGGGTCGGCTTCGAACATTGGCTCGCGCTCGGGGCGGCGATCGCTGTAGGGATCGTAGCCGTCGTCGTCCTCGTTCTCGGCACGGATGTAGGGGTCGCGCGGCTTGGGTGCCGGCTTAGGCACAGGCTTGGGTGCGGCGGGTGCGGCATCGGTCGCCGGCGCACTTGTCTTGATCTCGTCTTTCATTTGCATAGCTCCTTGCATCGCATCCGTTCAACACCATCGATTGTCGCATGAAAAAGGGCGGCGGACCCAATTGGATCCGCCGCCCTTGGCGTTTAGAGGCGGCTGGTAGATTTTAAGGCATGCCCCAAAATCTACTCGGAGCCGGGGACCTCGTAGGTGGCCGCCGGCGTGTTATCGCACACGACGGTAAAGCCGCCGTCCTTGTCGACATCGACCGTCACCTGATCGCCCTCGCGCACCGCGCCGTCGATGATGGCGGCGGCAATGGCGTCCACGACCTCGCGCTGAACCAGACGCTTGAGCGGACGGGCGCCAAAGACCGGGTCCAGGCCGCCCACGGCGAGCATCTGCTTGGCCGCCGGGGTGATGGCAAGCGTCATGCGCTCCTTGGCCAGGCGTGCGCGGACGTCGGCGAGCTGGATGTCGACGATCTTCTCGATCTGCGCCATGCCGAGCGGATGGAACACCACGATATCGTCGATACGGTTGAGGAACTCGGGACGGAAGGTCTGAGCCATGGCTGCGTTGACCTGATGGCGCATCTCCTCCTCGTCCTTGCCGGAAAGCTCGGCGATAGCCTTGGAGCCCACGTTGGACGTCATGATGATAATCGTGTTCTTGAAAGACACCTGGCGACCCTGACCGTCGGTCAGGCGGCCGTCGTCGAGCACCTGCAGCAGCACGTTGAAGACATCCGGATGGGCCTTCTCCATCTCGTCGAGCAAAATCACGGAGTACGGACGACGGCGCACGGCCTCAGTGAGCTGGCCGCCCTCGTCGTAACCCACGTATCCCGGGGGCGCACCGATCAGACGCTGGACGCTGAACTTCTCCATGTACTCGGACATGTCGATACGCACGAGCGCACGCTCGTCATCGAACAGGCACTCGGCAAGCGCCTTGGCGAGCTCGGTCTTGCCCACGCCGGTGGGGCCCAGGAAGAAGAAGCTGCCGATGGGCTTGTCCGGATCGGAGAGGCCCGCACGGCTGCGACGCACAGCTGCGGCGACGGCGGAGACGGCCTCGTCCTGGCCGATGACACGCTTATGCAGCTCGCCCTCCAAGCCCTTCAGCTTGTCGAGCTCGCCCTGCATCATCTTGGAGACGGGCACGCCGGTCCAAGCGCTCACGACCTCGGCGATCTCATCGGAGGTCACCTGCTCGTTGAGGCCCTCGCCGTCCTGCTGCTTTTGCGCCTCGAGCGCGGCCTCGGAATCCTGAATCTGCTGCTGCAGACCCGGAATCACGGAGTAGCGCAGCTCGGACGCACGGCCCAGATCGCCGTTGCGCGTCGCGCGCTCCTCTTCGCTCTTGGCCTCGTCGAGTTGCCCCTTGAGCTCCTGCACGTGGTCGATGGCGTTCTTCTGGTTGAGCCAGCCGGCCTTTTGCACGTTGAGCTTTTCTTGGACCTCGGCAATCTCTTGGCGCAGAGCCTCCAAACGCTCCTTGGAGGCGTCATCGGTCTCCTTCATGAGAGCCTGTTCCTCGATCTGCAGCTGGGTGAGCTGACGCGTGGTGGCGTCGATCTCGACCGGCATGCTGTCGAGCTCCATGCGCAGGCGGCTTGCGGCCTCATCGACCAAGTCGATGGCCTTGTCGGGCAGGAAGCGGTCGGCGATGTAGCGATCGGAGAGGTCGGCAGCTGCCACGAGCGCGCTATCGGTGATATGCACGCCGTGGAAGATCTCGTACTTCTCCTTGAGGCCACGCAGAATCGAGATGGTGTCCTCGACGGTGGGCTCGGAGACCATCACGGTCTGGAAACGACGCGCGAGCGCCGCGTCCTTCTCGATGTACTTGCGGTACTCGTCGAGCGTGGTCGCGCCGATCGCGTGTAGGTCGCCACGGGCGAGCGCCGGCTTGAGGATGTTGCCGGCGTCCATGGAGCCCTCGGTGGCACCCGCGCCCACGATGGTGTGGAGCTCATCGATGAACAGGATGACCTTGCCTTCGGACTTTTGCACTTCCTTGAGCACGGCCTTCAAACGGTCCTCGAACTCGCCGCGGTACTTGGCGCCGGCGACCAGCGCGCTCATGTCGAGCTCGATGAGGTCGCGGTCGCGCAGGGTGCTCGGCACGTCGCCGGCCACGATACGCTGGGCGATGCCCTCGACGATAGCCGTCTTGCCGACGCCCGGCTCGCCGATGAGCACCGGGTTGTTCTTGGTGCGACGGGACAGGACCTGGATGGTACGACGGATCTCGTCGGTACGGCCGATGACCGGGTCGAGCTTGCCGGCGCGGGCAAGGTCGCAGATGTTGCGTCCGTACTGCTCCAGCGCCTCAAACTGGGTCTTATCCTCGGCAGACGTCACGCGGTCATCGCCACGCAGCTCCTCGTAGACCTGCTCGATGCGCTCCTTGGTCACGCCGGCATCGCGCAGCACACGGCCCGCCTCGCCCTTGTCCTCGGCAAGCGCCATCAGCAGATGCTCGGTCACCACAAAGCTGTCGCCCATCTTGGTGGCCTTCTTCTCGGCCTTCTCGATGACGCGGACGAGCTCGTTGGACAGACCCATCTGCTGGCCCTCGCCCGAAACCTTGGGCGCGTGGTCGATGGCATCTTGCGTGGAGCGTGCGAGCTGGGCCGGGTCGGCACCGATGCGCTCGATGATCACGGAGATATTGCGCTCGCCGGCACCGAGCAGGGCAGACAGCAGGTGGATCGGCTCCACCGCGCCGGCCTGTGCATCGGCAGCCGTGCTCATGGCGGTCTGCAGCGCCTCGCGCGACGTCATAGCTAGCTTATCGATTCTCATGGAATCACCTCTCTTGGGGCGGCCGCCCTACGGGGCGGCTTCACGTTGTTCGAGAAGTATTGTTGCCAGCTTTGCGCGATCTTATACACAAATCTAAGTCTCTATATATAAGATTTTCTGAGTGATTGATGGATAGGGAGCAGGTGCGCTCACCCGCCGCGGCTTCGTCCCCTTACTATCTCAATCTGTAACATCTAGCGGCCGTTTATGGCTCTAGATGTTACAGATCGAGACGAAATGACCAGCGGCGCCCGTTTATCTAAATCTGTAACATCTACTCGGCAAATAGAGCTCTATCTGTTACAAATCGAGACGAACGAAGACACCTGAATCGAAAATCTAAATCTGTAACACCAGGCCCACTTTTAACGGCCAAGATGTTACAGATCGAGACAAACCGAAAACCACCACAAAGGGGACAGGCACCTTTGTGGTGGTCGCGGTCTCTACTCTTTCGCCGAACCCGTGCTTCCCGATTCGGCGTTCCAGGGCATCTCATCCTCGAACAGCCATGTACGGGCAGACCCACTATCGCGTGCAATCTGCGGGTCGGGCAAGCAGGTCTGTTCATAGGCATCTTGGATACACTGACCCATAAAATCGTTGAGCTCGGCCTGGTCGCCCTCCATGACATAGGCTGCATCGCCGGCCATGATGTAAATGCCCGGACCCTCATTGCCCTCGTAACCCGGATCGTACGAAACATCACATAACTTGGCGCCGTTCGCAGTGTCCAGCTCGATGGACGAGCGGTATCCGCCAACCATGTCGTTCGCCTTTGCTCGATAGGACGCATATCCATACCAACGCTTGAAGGTTTTACCCTTGAGTAGCTCGGACGCCCTATCGATCAGGCTTGTATCCGTGGTATAGCGCATGGCCCCAAGCTGAATGCGCGGATAATTGCTAATACCCAGCACAGCCGGCTGCTCATCAAAATCAACGGTAATGGTCTCGGGCTTGTCGTCGCCGGTCAGAAGTTCGACAGATTGAGTCACAGGCTTGACCACCGGCTCCGTCACCGCAGCAGGTAGCAATGCCATGCCGACAACGCCCGCGCCAACCACGGCTATCGCAAGCGCCAAGACAATCAATCCAATACGGGCTGAACGGCTCACGGCAAAACACCTCACAATGCAAACCTGCGCCATTTGTCCTAATGATACCGCCGGCTAACACTATCACCAAAAGAAGTTGCTCGTACCCCACCACCACAAAGGTGCCTGTCCCCTTTGTGGTGGTTTTCGACAAAAAGAAGCCGCGCCAATAAAAAGAGGCGGCATCAAGCAGGTCTATTTATTAGCGTCCCTCAAGACCCAATGAGAACGTCGCGGTAGCCCCGGACACACCTTTCCCTCGGGCGACCCTCGCGAAGCGCGTGAGCACGAGGGAAAGGTGTGTCCGGGGCGTACAGCAGAGTTACTCGGCAGCGGCCTTGAACTTGTTGTAGTTGATCAGGCAGCCGGCCTTGACGATGGCACGCTCCTCTGCCGTCATATCGGCAATGTAGAGCTCAATCTGCTCGACCGTGCCGTCGGCGCGCACCACGTAGGCGGCGATGTCCTTCAGGTCACCATCGAGCGCAGCGCGTATACCCGGCACAAAGACGTAGTCGCCCACCTCAAAGTTGGGCTCGGCCTCCATCTGGAAGGGCACCATGCCCCAGTTCATCACGTTGGAGCGATAGCGCTTGGTGGCGTACTCGTGAACGATATTGGCCAGACCGCCAATCACGCGCTGGCAGCTCGCGGCCTGCTCGCGGGCAGAACCGTCACCGGGCTTCTTGGCATAGAGCATGGAGCCGTACTCGGTCGCCTTGGCGTCTGCCGCGACACCCGCGCCAGCCAGCGCCTCAAACACGCCGGCAAGCTCGGCATCGAGCGCCGCCAGGTCGCCTGCCGCTTCGCCGGCAACGCGGCGCTTTTCCACCGCGTCGACCTCCTTGGAACGGCCCACGTAGGCCGGGTCGCGGCGGCTGAGCGTAAACTCGGCCAAGCCCAGCGGGTTGGAGCGGAAGGAGCTCGTCTCGCCCGAGGGAATGAGCTCATCGGTCGTAGTGACCGGGTCCATGATCTTGGAGCACACCTTGAGCAGGATATCGTCGCCGAGGGGCTCCATCGCGGGCCACGGCTTGATGTTGGGGCCTTCGACCAGCTCGTCGGCAGGCTCCGCCTTGCCAAAGCCCCAGTACACGCGCTTTTTGTACGGCGCGTCGTCAAAGGTGTACTCGCAGGCCTCGTCCCAAGTCTCCTCGGGCAGGTCGGTCGCCGGCGTCAGGACGCCGCCGTTGGCAGCCGTCGCCGCAATGGAGCGAGCGTCCATCAGGGCCACGGCGCTCAGCTGGCCATTACCCGGCTTGGAACCCTCGCGGTTGGGGAAATTGCGCGTGGTGTGGCGGATGGACAGGCCGTTGTTGGCAGGCGTGTCGCCGGCGCCAAAGCACGGACCGCAGAACGCCGTACGCACGATCGCGCCGGCCTCCATAAGGTCGTAGATGTAGCCACGGCGCGTAAGTTCGAGCGCCACGGGCTGGCTTGTGGGATAGACCGACAGCGAGAACTCGCCGCAGCCGGTGTTGGCGCCCTTAAGCACGCGGGCAGCCTGGACCACGGAGTCGTAGTTACCGCCCGAGCAGCCGGCGATAACGCCCTGCTGCACGTGCAGCTTGCCGTCGACGATCTTGTCGAGCAGGCTAAAGTGCGTCTTGCCCTCGCCGATCTTGGCAGCCTCGAGCTCCACCTCATGCAGGATATCCTCGAGGTTCTCGTTGAGCTCGTCGATCTCAAAGCCGTTGGAAGGATGGAACGGCAGCGCGATCATGGGCTTGATGCTGGACAGATCGACCTCGACGCAGCCGTCATAGTAGGCGACATCGGCGGGCTTGAGCTCGCGGTAGTCGTCGCCGCGGCCGTGCATGGTCAAAAACGCGCGTGTGTCCTCGTCGGTGGCCCAGATGCTCGACAGGCAGGTGGTCTCGGTGGTCATGACATCGACGCCATTGCGGTAATCGGTCGTCATGCTCGCGATGCCCGGGCCCACAAACTCCATGACCTTGTTCTTGACGTAGCCCTTGGCAAAGACCGCCTTGATGATAGCGAGCGCCACATCGTGCGGGCCGACGCCGGGGCGCGGGGTGCCCGTGAGGTAGATGGCGACGACGCCGGGATAGGCAACGTCGTAGGTGTCGCGCAGCAGCTGCTTTGCCAGCTCGCCGCCGCCCTCGCCCACGGCCATGGTGCCCAGGGCGCCATAGCGGGTGTGCGAGTCGGAACCCAGGATCATCTTGCCGCAGCCGGCGAAGTTCTCACGCATAAAGGAATGGATGACGGCGATGTGCGGCGGAACGAAGATGCCGCCGTACTTCTTGGCCGCGGAAAGGCCAAAGACATGGTCGTCCTCGTTGATGGTGCCGCCCACGGCGCACAGCGAGTTATGGCAGTTGGTGAGCACGTAGGGCAGCGGGAACTGCTCCATGCCCGAGGCGCGCGCCGTCTGGATGATGCCGACAAAGGTGATGTCGTGGCTCGCCATGGCGTCGAAGCGAATCTTGAGTGCCTCGGGGTCTCCGGACGTATTGTGTGCCTGGAGAATCGAATACGCGATGGTGCCGCGCTTGGCATCCTCGGGCGTCTGCGTAATACCGCGCTCGGCAGCCTCGGCCGCAGGCACAACCTCGCTGCCGCCGCGCAGGTAGATGCCGTCCTCGTACAGCTTGACCATACTGTCTCCCACTCTGCCCAAAAGATTTGGGCGCATAGCATACATTCGTTCAATATCGTGCCATAGAACGGTTGCGAGTGGGTTACGAATCTGCACGTTCACTTTATCTCGGTAAAGTAAAGGGCAAGCCCGGTGCGGTCCGGCAAATTTGGTGCAAGAGCGTCCCTTTCGACTAGTCATTTAAGAACGTCCCCCATGACTACCGCATCCGGAGCAAGGCAACGCCGCAGGTAGAGAACGGACAGCGAGCGGGCCGTATTTCCAAAGTGAGGAACGTCCCCAAGTGCCGCATCCGGGCCATGGCAACGCCGATATTTTGGCGCGGACAGCGAAAGCCCGCCAGAGCGAGCAAGGTGCCTTGAAACAAGGCGGCATTGATCTTTTGATCATGCCGCCGAAGTTGAAAGGCAGATTGCCGCTCTGACGGGCTTGCAGCGTCAACTGGTTACGCGGGTTGGTAAACCCGCGTAACTACAAATCCCCGCCTGCGCCCAAAAGTTTGCGCATGACCTGTTCGGGGTTAACTGAGCCGTCGCGCGGGGCCAGGGCGGTGATCTTCTTCTGCATCTTGTACTCGTGCAGCTCGTCCTCGAGCTGGCGCACGCGGGCACGGAGTTTTTCGTTCTCGCGCTCACGCTCCTCGGCACGCTCCTTCATATCGAGGATGCGCACCACGCCGGCAAGGTTGATGCCCTCGTCGGTCAGCTGGTTGATGAGCTCCAAGCGCTCGATATCGGCACGCGAATACAGGCGCGTGTTGCCGCCCGAGCGCTGGGGGTTCACCAGGCCCTTGGACTCGTAGACGCGCAGAGTCTGCGGATGCATGCCGGTCAGCTCGGCCGCCACGCTGATCATGTACAGCGGTTTGTTCCTATTGTCCTCGGCCATGCTACCTGACCCCTTTCCGTCTCGTTATCGTCCATCATAAGCCCGCGGGCGTGGTCGTGCGCCGCGACCGCCCTAGTACGTCGCCTTGTAACGATTGACCTTCTCGCGATAGTCGCGCGTGTCGGCCTCGCGCAGCTTGGTCATGGCATCGCGCTCGTCATCAGACAGGTTCGTGGGAACCTGCACCTTGATCTCGACGAGCAGCGCGCCCGTACGGCCACGGTGCTTAACGTCGGGCGCGCCCATCTCCTTAAAGCGGAACTTCTTGCCCGTCTGGGTACCCGCGGGCACCTTCAGACGAACCGTCGCACCGCCGGGCGTCGGCACGTCCACCGTGCAGCCGAGCGCCGCCTCATAGACCGAGACCGGTACCTCCATGGTCACGTCGGCACCTTTACGCTTAAACAGCGGGTGCTCCTCCACGTGCGTGGTCACGACCAGGTCGCCGCGCTCGCCGCCGGCAACGCCATACTCGCCGCGACGCTTGTAGCGCAGTTTGCCGCCGTCGACCGCACCCGCGGGCACCGAGACCGTAATGGTCTGTTGCTCGCCTGTCGAGGGAATGCGGTAGGTGACCTTGTGCGTCACGCCGCGAAACGCGTCCTCGGCCGTCACATCGACGGTCAGCGACAGGTCGCCGCCCTTGCGAGCGCGGCTGCGACCCGCACCCGCACCGGCAGCGCCCGCAGCCCCGGCGAAGCCCGAGCCCCAATCGCTGCCCCAGGCGCCGTTGCCGCTAAAGATGCTGTCGAAGATATCGCCCCAGCCGCTGGCGCCCGCACCGGCACCGTAGCCGCCGCCATACGCGCCGCCCGCGCCCGGCATGCCGCCAAACATGAGCATCTGGTCGTACTCTTTGCGCTTCTTCTCGTCCGAAAGCGTCTCGTAGGCCTCGCTGATCTCCTTAAACTTGGCCTCGTCGCCGCCGGCATCGGGGTGATATTTTTGCGCGAGCTTGCGAAACGCACTCTTAATCTCTTTGTCGGAGGCGCTCTTGGATACGCCCAGGATGTCATAGAAGGTTTTGCCTGCAGCCATCGTAGCTCCTCTCCTGTTATATCCGCCGCCCCTGCGGACGGCGGCTCATACTGTCATATGGCACTAGGCCAGAAAGGGCCCCGGGTGTTGCCCCGGGGCCCTTCTCAATTACTCCTCGGTGCTCTCGGCTGTATCGGCCGTAGCATCCTCGGGCGCCGCTTCGGGCTCCGGTGCGGGGCGCTTCTCACCACCGTAGGTCACCGTCACCATCGCGGAACGCAGAATGCGATCCGCCATGCGGTAGCCCTTCTGGTACACGTCGTTGACGGTCTCGTCATACTGCGATGCGTCCTCGACGCGACCCACAGCCTGGTGCTCGAGCGGATCGAACGCCTCGCCCTTGGGGTCGATGGGCTCAACGCCCTCGTGCGCAAACACGTCGAGCAGCTTGGCATGTACCGCGTCAACGCCATCGACGAACTGCTTAAAGTCGTCGGAAAGCTCTTGGCTGCGGGCATGGTCGATCGCGCGCTCGATATCGTCGATCACCGGCAACAGCGCGGTGACAAGCTTCTCGGTCGCGCGCTCGCGCTCGGCGATGCGCTCGTTGGCGGTGCGGCGACGGAAGTTCTCCCAGTCGGCCTGCAGACGAGCGGTTCGCTCGGTAGCGTCCTTCGCCTTGTCCTCGGCGGCCTTCTGGGCCTCTGCCGCAGCATCGAGCTCATTGCGCACGTCGGCAAGCTCCTTTTGGGCCTGCTCGAACTTGAGCTTAAAGTCGTTGTCGGCGGCTTCCTCACCGGCGCGGATAGCGGCTTCCACCATCTCGTCCTCGGTCATCGTCGCCTCCTTGTTGGAATCCTCTACCTGGTTCTCGGCAGCCTCGGCGGCCGGGGCCTCATTGACCTCGGTATCGTCTGCGGCCTCTACGGGAATCTTCACGTCCTTCTCCTCAGAGTCAACGGGGGCGGCGCCGGCGGCAGCCGCCTCCGTGCGAGCTTTACGGGCGGACATGATTACTTGTCCTCGTCGTCCACAACCTCGTAGTCGGCGTCGACTACGTCATCGTCGGCAGGCTGGGCACCAGCGGCACCGTCGGTCTGCTGCTGAGCGTCGGCGTAGACAACCTGAGCCAGCTCGTAGGCCACGGACTGCAGGGACTCGCCGGCGGCCTTGATGGCCTCGACGTCAGAGCCCTCGAGCGCCTTCTTGGCGTCGGCGATAGCGGCCTCGGCCTTGGACTTCACGTCGGCGGAAACCTTGTCGCCCAGCTCGTTGAGGGTCTGCTCGGTGGAGTAGCACAGGCTATCGGTCTGGTTGCGGACCTCGACCTCTTCCTTCTGCTTCTTGTCCTCCTCGGCATGAGCCTCGGCGTCCTTGACCATACGATCGACTTCGTCGTCGGACAGAGCGGTGGAGCCGGAAATGGTAATCTGCTGCTCCTTGCCGGTGCCCTTGTCCTTAGCGGAGACCTTGACGATGCCGTTGGCGTCGATGTCGAAGGTGACCTCGATCTGCGGCACGCCGCGGCGGGCAGCCGGGATACCGGTCAGCTGGAACTTACCGAGCGACTTGTTGTCGCGGGCAAGCTCGCGCTCGCCCTGGAGCACGTTGATCTCGACGCTGGTCTGGTTGTCGGCAGCGGTGGAGTAAACCTCGGTCTTGGAGGTCGGGATCGTGGTGTTGCGGTCGATCATCTTGGTCATGATGCCGCCCATGGTCTCGACGCCCAGCGACAGCGGGGTAACGTCGAGCAGCAGGATGCCCTCGACGTCGCCGGTGAGCACGCCGCCCTGGACGGCAGCGCCGTCGGCAACGACCTCGTCGGGGTTCACGGACATGTTGGGCTGCTTGCCGGTCATGGTCTTGACGAGCTCCTGGACAGCGGGCATACGGGTGGAGCCGCCGACGAGGATGACCTCGGTCAGATCGGAGAGCTTAAGCTTGGCGTCGCGCAGGGCGTTGGTGACAGGCTGCTTGCAGCGCTCGAGCAGGTCGCGGGTGATCTTCTCGAACTCGGCGCGGGTCAGCGTGTAGTTGAGGTGCAGCGGACCGGACTGGTTCATGGTGATGAACGGCAGGTTGATGGTGGTCTGCTGGGCGGCGGAGAGCTCCTTCTTGGCGTTCTCGGCGGCCTCCTTCAGACGCTGCAGAGCCATGGGGTCCTGGCGCAGGTCGACACCGTTCTCCTGCTGGAACTTATCGGCCATCCAGTCGATGACGCGCTGATCCCAGTCGTCGCCGCCCAGGTGGT
Source organism: uncultured Collinsella sp. (assembly GCA_902496115.1). Classification (GTDB taxonomy): domain Bacteria; phylum Actinomycetota; class Coriobacteriia; order Coriobacteriales; family Coriobacteriaceae; genus Collinsella. The sequence goes on from CABUZK010000001.1 coordinate 22,745, forward strand.
TGTCGCCCGAGGTGGACAGAACCTCAAACACGCCGTCGGCGAGGTCGAGGATGGAGACGTCGAAGGTGCCGCCGCCCAGGTCGAAGACCAGGATGCGCTGGTCGGTGCCCTGCTTGTCCAGGCCATAGGCCAAAGCAGCAGCGGTCGGCTCGTTCACGATACGCTTGACGTTGAGGCCGGCGATCTTACCGGCGTCCTTGGTGGCCTGACGCTGAGCGTCGTTGAAGTAGGCCGGGACGGTGATGACGGCGTCGGTGACGGTCTCGCCCAGATACTTCTCGGCGTCGGCCTTCATCTTCGCGAGCGTCATGGCGCTCACCTGCTCGGCGGTGTAATCCTTGCCCTCGATGTCGACGACGGCACGGCCACCCTGGCCCTCCTTGACCTCGTACGGCACGGTCTTAATCTCGGAGGTGCACTCGGAGTACTTGCGGCCCATGAAGCGCTTGATGGAGAACACGGTGTTCTTGGGGTTGGTGACAGCCTGGTTCTTAGCGGCCTTACCCACGACGCGGTCGCCGTCAGCACGGAAGCCAACAACGGACGGAGTGGTGCGGTCGCCTTCGGCGTTCACGATAATGGTCGGAGAACCGCCCTCGAGGACGGCCATAGCGGAGTTAGTAGTACCAAGGTCGATACCAAGAATCTTACTCATTAGAAATTCCCTCTCTCTTGTGCGTTCGCGCCGCCTCGACGGTCTTTCGCGCGGCGCTTCGGCTTGTCTTTCAGGATGTAGTGTATCCCCTTATGGGCCGGAATATACAAAATCTAAGTCAATTCATATAAGATTTCTTATCTCTGAGAGTTTAGGTTCTTAAATGCGCAGGTAGATGCGCTGATTGAGTTCTCGGCAAATCTATCGAGATCTATGTAGAGTTGACTGAGGTGTGAGCCTGAAACTGTGTCCCGTTTTGGACGTGGATTACGGGATGCGGTTTCCGCAAGCACGCTCAATCGCCCTATATTACGAGTCAGCTTTAGCTAACATTTACGCAGCTCACCGGCCCCACCTGCGCGTTTTTTAGTAAACCTTGGCATACTCGGCGAACGGTATGAAGATGCCGGCCAGAGGGTATTGCAAACGGTCGCTCCCGTGGTATGTTTTTGCCCGAATCAAACCGGCGCGCATCGTCTGTAGCGTCGGTCAACAGAGAGGAAACTACCATGGCTCATCCCGTAATTGATGCCGACGAGTGCATCGCTTGTGGCGTTTGCGTCGACACCTGCCCCGCTGGCGTTCTGGAGCTCCAGGACGTCGCTACCGTCGCTGACGAGGACTCCTGCGTCGCCTGTGGCGCTTGCCAGGACGCTTGCCCCGCTGGCGCGATCACCGAGATCGTCGAGGAGTAACAACTCCCCACTTGCACACTCAAAAGTACACCGTGCACAAAAAGGAGGCCTCCGCATCGCCGCGGAGGCCTCCTTTTGCATTCGTCGTTACTAGGACAGGTCGTCTTCGTAGGGCATCAGGTCTGCCAGATAGCCCTTCTCCTTGAGTATGGCCTCGATCTCGTCGAGAGTCTGCTCGTCCTCCGCCGCGATGCGATGGAAGTGATAGCCGCTCGTCACCGTTAGTAGCGGGAAACTCTTGCCGCTCTCGATATCGTGCAGGTAGCGCTCAACATCGCGACGATTGCGGATGTCCAGGTCGGCCGTGATCTTACCGTACACGCGGTGATTGACGATCACGTTGAGCACGGCGCCTCCGGCGTCGACGATACTCGTGAGCTCATCGCCCGCCTGCTCCACGCCGTGGCGAACCTTGACCAGGCGCGTGGGCACAGCGGGGCTGCTGGGGGCCTCCTGCAGCACGTAGCCGCGGTTGGTCGCCACGATATCGTGCCCATCGGCGCGCAGCAGGGCGATGTCTTGCACGACAATCTGGCGGCTCACGCCCACCTCACGAGCAAGCGCACTGCCCGAGACGGGGTCTTTGGCTCGCTCGAGCACGCCCATGATGGCACGGCGACGCTCGCGGGCGTCCATTATTTACCGTCCAGCAGACGCAGGTGCTTAAGCGAGAGGTCGAGAATCGGCGCAGAGTGCGTCAATGCCCCCGAGCTAATAAAGTCAACGCCCAGGTCGGCGAGCGCGCGGATATTGCTGGCGTCCACGTTGCCCGAGCACTCGGTCTTGGCGCGACCGGCGATAAGCTCAATCGCGGCAGCCATGTCGTCGTGGGTCATGTTGTCGAGCATGATGATGTCGGCACCGGCCTCCACGGCCTCGCGTACCATGTCCAGGTTCTCGCACTCGATCTCGACCGTCGCGGTAAACGACGCATGGGCGCGCGCCATCTCAATCGCGCGTGCCACGCCACCGGCGGCGTCGATGTGGTTGTCCTTGAGCATGACAGCCGTCGACAGGTTATAGCGGTGGTTGCTGCCACCGCCGATCTCGACCGCGGCCTTCTCAAAGACGCGCATGCCCGGCGTGGTCTTGCGTGTGTCGACGAGCACGGTCTTGGTGTCCTCGAGCGCAGCTGCCATCCGATGCGTGTAAGTAGCGATGCCGCTCATGCGCTGCAGGTAGTTGAGCGCCACGCGCTCGCCCGAAAGCAGTACGCGCGCGTCGCCGCGCACTTGGCCCACGTGGTCGCCGGCGTGCACCTCATCGCCATCGACGACATCAAACAGCACCGAGCTCTGCGGATCCAGCAACTCAAAGGTGCGAGCGAACACGTCCAGGCCGGCGATGATGCCATCGGCCTTGGCGATGAGCTCCACCGTGGCGGGACGCGCCGTGGGGCACACGCTCGCCGTGCTCACGTCCTCAAACGTAATATCCTCGCGCAGGGCCTGCAGGATCAGATCATCGACGACGAGCTTCATGGTAATGGGATTCATGGTCTACTCCTCCACGGCCTGCGTGCCGGCGGCACGGGCCAAATCATCGATTGCCAGGGTGTCGGCGCTCAGGGCGCGATGACGGCCATCGAGCGCGGGATCGCCCGCCTGCTCTACGACCAGTGACTCGCCGGTACGCATGTACCACGCGGCGCGGCGACCCCAGACCAGTGCCTCGAGCAGGCTGTTTGATGCAAGGCGGTTCTTGCCGTGAACGCCGTTGCAGGCCGTCTCGCCCGCGGCGTAGAGCTCGGGCATCGAAGTGCGGCCGTCCTTGTCGACCCACACGCCGCCCATAAAGTAGTGCTGCGTGGGCGTAACGGGAATGGGCTCGTCCAGGATGTCGCGGCCGTCCTCCAGGCAGCGTGCGCGGATGTTGGCGAAGTGCCCGGTCACCACGTCGCGCTCGACGGGGGCAAAGCTCAGCCACTCGTGCTCGGTGCCGTCCTGCTTCATCTGCTCGCGAATGGCGGCGGCGACCACATCGCGCGGCTGGAGCTCATCGGTAAAGCGCTCGCCGGCGGCGTTGAGCAAAATCGCGCCCTCGCCGCGGCAGCTCTCGCTGATCAGGAAGGTACGGCCCGGCTGCGGCGAGAACAGCCCCGTGGGGTGAATCTGCACGTAGTCCAGGTGCTCCATCTTAATGCCATGCTCCTGAGCGATGTAGCAGGCATCGCCCGTGAGCTGCGGGTAGTTGGTCGAATGGTCGTATACGCCGCCGATGCCGCCCGTCGCCCACAGCGTGTGGCGGGCATGGATCTTAAACGGCTCGCCGGCATGCACGCCCTCGGCGGCATTTGCCAGTTCGTCGGCGGGACGAACCGAGTTGTCCTCGTCCACGGGAACGGCAACGACGCCGGTGCACACCGTGGCGCCGTCACGCTCGGCCGTCAGGATGTCGGTCATGGCCACGTGCTCCAAAATCTGCACGTTATCCAGCTTGCGAACGGCCTGGAGCAGCTTGGTTGTGATCTCCTTGCCCGTAATGTCGGCATGGAAGGCAATGCGCGGGCGGCTGTGCGCGCCCTCGCGGGTAAAGTCGAGGCTGCCGTCGGCCTTGCGCTCAAAGTCCACGCCCATGGCCAGCAGGTCGTTAATAACCGAGCGGCTCGAGCGGATCATGATGTCGACGCTCTCGCGGCGGTTCTCGTAGTGGCCGGCGTGCATGGTGTCCTCAAAGAAGGCATCGTAGTCCGAGCCTTCGGGCAGTACGCAGATGCCGCCCTGCGCGAGCATCGAGTCGCACTCATCGATAGCGCCCTTGGAGAGCATGGTCACGCGCGTGCTCGTCGGCAGATTGAGGGCCGCGTACAGGCCCGCCACGCCACAGCCGGCAATGACGACGTCGCACTCCATGTCGGGGTATTGTTTGGTTTCCACAGGAATCCTCTCCCTTGTAATGTGACATAAGGGACTGCCCCTCATGTCACATCGTTCTAGCGCGCCGCGTACTCGAGCATGCGGTCGAGCGTAATTTTGGCCTGGTCGGCCGCCTCGTCCGACACGCCGATCTGTACCTCGCCCTCGCCCGTCTCCAGGCATCGCACGAGCTTTTCGAGTGTGATGAGATCCATGTTGACGCAGGTGGGCTGAACCGCGGGAAAATAGAACTTTTTGCCGGTGCCCTCGCAGCGGCGCTCGAGCTCGTAGAGCACGCCGCGGACCGTCACGATGATGAACTCACTCGCGTCCGAATCCTCGGCGTACTTGATGATGCCGGCGGTGGAGCCGATGTAGTCGGCCTCGGCAAGGACGTCGGCCTTGCATTCGGGGTGTGCCAGCACGAGCGCGTCGGGATGCGCCTCCTGCGCATCGACGATCTGCTCGACGGTGATGATGTGATGGCGCGGGCAATAGCCATTGTTGAGGATGACGTGCTTTTGCGGCACCTGCTCGGCTACGAAGCGGCCCAGGTTTTGATCGGGGATGAACAGGACGTGCTGCTGCGGCAGCTCGGACACGATCTTGACGGCGTTGGAGCTGGTGACGCACACGTCGCTCCAGCTCTTGATCTCGACCGTCGAGTTGACGTAGCAGACCACGGCAAGGTCGTCGCCGTACTCGGCGCGCGCCGCATCGACCGTCTCGCGCTTGACCATGTGCGCCATGGGGCAGTCCGCGCCCGGCTCGGGCAGCAGCACGGTCTTGGTGGGGTTGAGCAGCTTGGCGCTCTCGCCCATAAACTCCACGCCGCACAGCACGATGGTCTGCTGCGGCAGGCTCTTGGCGAGCTTTGCCAGGTAGAAGCTGTCGCCGACGTAATCGGCAACGGCTTGGACCTCGGGCGCCACATAGTAGTGCGCCAGGATCACCGCGTCACGTTGGGTTTTTAGTTGCTGAATGGCCTCGACAAGCTCTGCGGGCACCAGTGCCGCGCGCTCCGTTGCCGTCGTTGCCGATGCTAGGCCGGCCGCGATATCGCGCGCAAGCTCCGACGCATCCATGTTCGCGCTCTGTGCCATCAAGGCCCCTCTCTTTTGGCGAATCTTGGGGCTTTAGTATGACACCTAGGTTTACAGCTGACAAGACAGCTGTAAACCTAGGTGTAAAGTTGAAATAAAGATTCAATCATGCGGCAGGTCCATTTTCGAACTGGCAAGCTGAGGATAGTCGAGCTCTCGATAGCGTAGGAGGCATCTTTGGACGGCCGCCGCGCATGGTCGACGGCATGCCCGCCAGGCAATCGCTCGCCGGCGCCAATCCGCTACAGTGGAGCCGCCGCCGGGGTCAGCTGCTTGATATAGGCCCACATGCGCTGCTTGGCCGCTTTGTCGGTCAGCGCCGCCTCAAAGCCATCGAGCGCGAGCACGCGGCGGCCCTGCACATGGGCGATCAGACCGGGCTTGAGCATGGCGGTGTCGAAGTCATCAATCGCCACGAGCATGTCGGCGTAGGTTTCGCGCATGACATCGGCCGCGCTGTTATCGAGCAGCAGCACCGCCTCGGGGTCCAAGGCCTCAAGCGCCTCGCGGAACAGGTCGCACGGCAGGGCGTGGCCCACCGCCACAGCTCCGTCGCCTGCGCCGGCAACACTCGCCAGCACACAAAAATCTTCGGGCGCGTAACCGATTGCCCCGAGCGCCTTGCGCAATGCGGCACCATCCGCGCCGGCGGCAAGTTCGCCGCCCGAACGCTCGGCATCATCCAAATCGCCTTTGACCAGTACGATCGGCGAGCACGCGTTGCCCGCGATACGCACGCCACGGGCCGCAAGCGATGCAAGCTCCTGCTCGGCCGCCTGGGCGATGGCTTCTTTTTTCTGGCTTTGTGACGTGGGCATGCGCTCTCCAATCGTTTGCGTGCCCACCATTATATAAAAGAGCCGCCCGCGAGTGGTTGCTTTGCGGGCCGCTGGGTATAAGCACGGTCGTACTGAGTTTTACGCGGCCGAGCCGCGTCGCATCATGGAGGTCACCATGGCTGACATTAAGCAGATTACCCCCGAGAACTTCGATTCCGTCGTTAGCGACAACCTTCCCGTACTGGTTGATTTTTGGGCGCCCTGGTGCGGGCCCTGCCGATCGCTCTCGCCCATCGTTGACGAGGTGGCAGACGAGCTGGCCGGCAAGCTGGCTGTAGCCAAGTGCAACGTCGATGACAATCAGGACCTGGCCATGAAGTTTGGCGTCATGAGCATCCCCACGCTGATTGTCTTTAAGAACGGCGAGGAAATTGACCGCTCGGTCGGCGCGCTGCCCAAGGCAAGGCTGCAGGCACTGCTGGAGAAGCATCTGTAATACGCTGGTTACATTTTGGCGTCCAGCCGTCCATGAGCGCTTTTGCACCACTCGCCGGACTTCTGGGTGCACCGCATGCGACCACGGATAGTATGGTAGATACAAACAGCCCCCAGTGAACGGGTGCGGGTCAGACGGACTCGCACCCGTTTTCTTATGCGGTAGCGCCCCGTGCGGGCGTAGTAGAATCTGAACCACTGGATTGCCCCGAGCATAAGGAGATTTCCCATGCATGACGTCGGAATGAACATGAGCCAGCTTGCCATGAGCGTCAAGCAGGTCGACGACACCATCGAGCTCGCCCACGAGTGGAGCCATCAGCTGCTGCATGCGACCGAGAATTTTGACATGGAGCGCATTGGCGCCAAGCTCGAAGCTGCCATGACCGCACTGCACGAGGCGCATGACGCGCTCGAGGGCTACGAGGAAGCCATCGAGGCTGACCACAACTCCGTCGGCTCCGTAAAGCTGGTGTAGGGTGTCCGAACACGAACACGAGCACGGCTGCGGGCACGACCGCCGCAACGGCACGGGCGACGAGGCGAGCTGCCGTTGCGGCGGCGGCTCCGAGCTGGTCCGTTTTTCGGTCACCGCGCCCGATGACCTACTGCGCCGCTTTGACGAGCAGATCGCACGCCGCGGCGACGTGGCCAACCGCTCCGAGGCAGTGCGCGATTTGATTCGCGCCTCAATCGCCAAAGAGCAAATGCGCACGCCCGATGAGCACGTTATCGGGTCGCTCACCATGATCTACGACCATCACACCGGCGACCTGACGCGCCGCCTGGACGAGGTGCAGCACGACTACACCGACGAGATCGTATCGACGATGCACGTGCATCTGGATCACCACAACTGTCTGGAGATTCTGGCGCTTAAGGGTCGCGGCGAGCGTGTCTACGAGCTGGCAGACCGTCTGCTGGGCCTGCGCGGCGTTAAACACGGCGAGCTCACCTGCGCCGCCACCGAGCAGAGCCTGGGGCTGTAACAGCACACATTTCGATGAAGGAGGGTCGCATGCGACATGCGCATATCCATGTAACGGGCATTGTGCAGGGTGTCGGCATGCGACCGTTTGTGTATCGCGAGGCCATGGCGCACGGCATTTGCGGCTGGGTGCTCAACGCGGGCGATGGCGTGCATATCGAGGCACACGCTCTCAGCGAGTCGCTCGACGAATTTGTCGCCGCGCTTTCCGAGCATGCGCCTGCGGCGTCTCGCGTGGAGCATGTCGAGGTTGTAGACCTAGCACCCGGCGACTGGGACGCCGCCAACGAGCAGGGCTTTCGTATTGTGGCGTCGCAGGATCAAACAGCCCACACGACGCTCATCTCGCCCGACATCGCCACGTGCGATGACTGCCTGCGCGAGCTGTTCGACCCCGCCGACCGACGCTTTCACTATCCCTTTATCAACTGCACCAACTGCGGACCGCGCTTTACCATCATTCGCTCGCTGCCCTATGACCGAGCGGCCACCTCGATGGATTGCTTTCCCATGTGCCCCACCTGCGCCGCAGAGTACGCCGACCCGCTCGATCGGCGGTTTCACGCGCAGCCCGATGCTTGCTTTGATTGCGGACCGCATATTACGTGGCGCGAGGCGGATCGCGGTGTTATGCCAGCGGGAGCCGACGCGACACCAGCCGTCGGCTCCACGCGCGAGGCCAGCGATGCCATCATCGAACGCTGCGTCGAGCTGCTGGCAGGCGGCGGCATCGTCGCCATCAAGGGCCTGGGCGGATTCCACCTGGCCTGCGACGCCACCAACGAACAAGCGGTATGCGAGTTGCGCCGTCGCAAGCGTCGCAGCAACAAGCCGCTTGCCGTTATGGTGTGCGGCCTTGCCGACGCCGAGCGCCTGTGTCATATCGATGGCATTGAGCGCAACCTGCTGGCCGGCAGTGTTCGTCCCATTGTGCTGCTGCGCCGCCGCGCGGCCGGCAACGACGCCCACAGCTCCCCCGACGCCCCTGAGCTCGCGCCATCCGTCGCGCACGACCTGCCCGAGCTCGGCGTCATGCTCCCCTACACCCCACTTCAACATTTGCTGCTCGCCGCGGCCGCAGCGCACAGTATGCACGCAATCGTCATGACCAGCGGAAACCTGAGCGAAGAGCCCATCGAGACCGACGACGCCCTTGCATGGGAGCATCTCGTTGCCGCCGGCATCGCCGACGCGCTGCTCGGCAACGACCGCGCGATTCTGTCGCGCTACGACGACTCCGTGGTACGCGTGGTCGACGGCGACGTCATGCCCGTGCGTCGCGCACGCGGATATGCGCCGCAGCCGCTGTCGTTGCCGGCGCTCGACGGCACCACGCCCTGCGTGCTCGCCTGCGGTCCTCAGCAAAAAGCCACGGTGGCACTCACGCGCGAGGACGCCGACGGCCATGCGGCCTGTTTTGTGTCGCAGCATATCGGCGATGTCGAAAACGGCGCGACTTTCGATGCCTGGAGCGCCGCGCGCTCGCGTCTGGAAAACCTCTTTGACCTGGCGCCCGCCGCCTTGGCATGCGACATGCATCCCAGCTATCTGTCGAGCCAATGGGCACGCGAGCAGGCACGGGAGCATAATCTGCCGCTTATCGAAGTCCAGCACCATCATGCGCACATCGCGAGCGTAATGGCAGAGGCGATTGCCGCAGGCCGGCTTGCGCCCGATGCGCGCGTCCTCGGCATCGCCTTCGACGGCACGGGTGCCGGCACCGATGGCACCATATGGGGCGGCGAGTTTTTTATCGCCCATCTCGCCGATTTTGAGCGCGTCGCGCATCTGCGCACTTGGGCGCTTCCCGGTGGCGCGGCATCCGTACACGATGCCCGCCGCAACGCCTTTGCCCTGCTCAGCGAGCTCGACCTGCTCGAGCACCCGGGAGCCGCGGGGCTCTTGAACAGTCTTGACGAGCAGACGCGCAGCATAACGGCAACGATGATCGAGCGCGGCATCAACAGTCCGCGCACCAGCAGCATGGGTCGCCTGTTTGATGTCGCAGCCGCGATTTTGGGCATTTGCGGCCAGGCAACCTACGAGGGCGAACCCGCCATCGAGCTCGAAGCCGCCGCCTGGCGCGCGCTCGACAGCGAAATCGCCCGTTTTCCCGACGACAGCGCCGGCTATTTCGCATCTGGCCCATCGTGGTTGGACGGCCCTTATGTTCTGGACCAGAAAGCACTCTTTGAGGCACTTTTGGAGGGAATTGAAGCCGGGGCGCCCGTCGACAGGCTCGCACTCGACTTCCATGTCTCCGTCGCGCGCTCCTCGGCACGCATCGCCAGCGATATCTGCGGGCGCGAAGGCATCGACACCGTCGCACTCTCGGGCGGCGTGTTCATGAACCGACTTCTGCTCCAGCTCCTCACCCGCGAGCTCAAAAGCGCGGGCCTTACCGTCCTCGTCCCCCATACCGTGCCCGTCAACGACGGCTGCATCGCCTACGGTCAGGCGGCGGTCGCAAGCGCTCGTCTTGCGCAGATTGCATCGCAGTAGCTCGCTCTCGCACGCCGCCGTGCCCAGCCGTCTCACAGGCGTAACGCGTTTGCCCGCGAACCCCGCGAGCGCTACCATCAACTGATGGATTATTAAGCGCCCATCCAGCGCAAAGCGTCTAAAAGGGGAACAATATGTGCCTTGCCGTTCCCGGTAAAGTAGTCAAACGCGACGACGACCTCAAGGCCACCGTCGACATGATGGGCATCGAGCGCCCCGTGTCGCTACGACTCGTGCCGACGGCTCAGGTTGGCGACTATATTCTCGTGCACGCCGGCTTTGGCATCCAGATTGTCGACGAGCAGGAGGCGCAGGAGACGCTCGACCTGGTCAACACCATGACCGAACTGGCAGAAGAAGACCAACTGACCAGCAACCCGGCCGAGGCATACTAGTGACGGCCGGACAGCCGGCTCGCTCCGGTATCGACTTTTCGGCATTTCGCGATTCCAAGCTGGCCCGCGAGCTCATCGAACGCATCCATGAACTCGTCGGCGACCGCACCATCAACCTTATGGAAGTCTGCGGCACGCACACCGTGAGCATCGGCCGCTATGGCTTTCGCTCCATTATGCCGGCCGGGCTCAAGCTGCTGAGCGGCCCGGGCTGCCCCGTCTGCGTTACCGCCAACCGCGACATCGACCACGCGATCGCGCTCGCCAACATAGACGGCGCCATCATCACCACCTTTGGCGACATGATGCGCGTGCCCGGATCGTCCACCTCGCTCGCTGCGCAAAAGGCGGCAGGGCGCGACATCCGCATTGTCTACTCCCCGCTCGACGCGCTCGACATTGCCGAGCAAAACCCCGATCGCCCGGTCATTTTTATGGGCGTGGGCTTTGAGACTACGACGCCCACCATCGCCGCCGCCATCTTGGAGGCCGAGGCGCGCGGGCTTTTGAACTTTTCGGTCTATTGCGCCCACAAAACCACGCCGCCGGCGTTGCGTGCCATCGCCAACGATCCCGAGACCGCCATCGACGGCTTTATCCTGCCGGGCCACGTCGCCACCATCACGGGCTTGGCGCCCTTTAGCTTTTTGGTCGACGAATTCAGTACCCCGGGCGTGGTCACGGGATTTGAGCCGGTCGATATCCTACAGGGCATCTGCATGCTGGTCCAGATGGTTGTCGAGGACAGGCCGGCAATCGACAACGCCTACCGCCGTGGCGTCAACGCAGACGGCAACCCCGTGGCGCGCCAGCTGGTCGAGCAGGTGTTTGAGCCATGCGACACCACGTGGCGCGGGCTGGGGCCGATTGCCAACTCGGGCCTTTCCATCCGCCCCGAATTCTCGCGCTTTGACGCCCGTGCTCGCTTTGACGTGCCCGTTGAGCCGACAGTTGAGCCGCGCGGATGCCGCTGCGGCGACGTGCTGCGCGGGGCCATTACGCCGAGCAGCTGCCCGCTCTTTGGCCGCACCTGCACGCCCGAGCACCCCGTCGGCCCGTGCATGGTGAGCTCCGAGGGCAGCTGCGCGGCGTACTACCGTTATCGCGACTAGCCCGGACGCACCCGCACGCCGGCACCACCCACGATTGGAGTTTTGGATATGTCCCATAGCACCACCGATAGCACCGTCCTGTTGGGCCACGGCTCTGGCGGTCAGATGATGAAACGCATCATCGATGAGGTCTTTTTGGATGCCTTTGGGTCGCCCGAGTTGCTCGAGGGCAACGACGCCGGCGTCTCCGCGCTGCCCGCGAGCGGGCGCATCGCCATGTCGACCGACAGCTTTGTAGTCTCGCCGCAGTTCTTCCCCGGTGGCAACATCGGCCGCCTTGCCGTGTGCGGAACCGTCAACGACGTCGCGACCTCGGGCGCCAACGTGCGCTACCTGTCGTGCGGCTTTATCCTCGAAGAGGGCTATCCCATGGATAAGCTCCGCCAGATTGTGCAGACGATGGCCGAGACGGCGCGCGAGGCGGGCGTGTCCATAATCACGGGCGACACCAAGGTGGTCGAGCGCGGCGGGGCCGACGGCGTCTACATCAATACCGCCGGCGTGGGCGAGGTTCCCACGGGCGTGGCGCTCAGCGGCGCCAACTGCCAGCCCGGCGATGTCATCCTGGTGTCGGGTACGTTGGGCGACCACGGCATCGCCATCATGAGCCAGCGCGAGGGCCTGGCGTTTTCGAGCACGATAGAAAGCGACGCCGCGCCGCTCAACCACCTGATTGCCGACGTTCTGGCCGCAGCGCCCGGCACGCGTTGCTTTCGCGACCCCACGCGCGGTGGCCTGGCGTCCACGCTCAACGAGTTTGCCCAGGCAAGCGGTGTTGCCATGGAGGTTGACGAGGATGCCGTGCCCGTGCGTCCCGACGTGCAGGCCGCCTGCGAGATGCTCGGCTACGATGTGCTGCAGGTGGCAAACGAGGGCAAGATGGTCGCCGTGGTGCCGGCCGAGCAAGCCGATGCCGCGCTGAGCGCCATGCGCGCCGCCCGCTACGGCGAGAATGCCGCCATCATCGGTCGCGTGCTGCCGCTTGCCGAGGGTGCCCGTCCCGCTGTGCGCGTGCGCACCGGCTGGGACTCGACCCGTATCCTCGACATGCTCGTGGGAGAGCAGCTGCCAAGGATTTGCTAGGGCGGAACCGCACGGTCGGCGCGATGCGGCTTGGTATCCCTGGAGATGTTCAGATTCCAAGCACGCCCAACGCGGAAGCCCAGTATTATGAGGTGCGTTTTAAATCCAATGACGGGAGCTTTCATGGCAGCAGCTTTTTCCCATGTGATCTTTGACCTGGACGGCACCATCCTCAACACGCTCGAGGACCTGACGGCCGCCGGCAACCATACCTGCGAGACGCACGGCTGGCCCACGTTTGCCGTCGACGAGTACCGCTACAAGGTGGGAAACGGCATGCTCAAGCTGGTTGAGCGTTTTATGCCTGCCGAGTATGCGGGCGACAGCCGTATGTTTGAGCAGACGCTTGCCGAGTTTAGGGCTTATTACGGCGAGCACAAGGAGGACCACACCGCCCCCTATGCCGGCACGATCGAGATGCTCGACCGCCTGCGTGCCGCGGGCGTGCAGCTTGCCGTGCTCACCAACAAGGACCACGTCTCGGCGGCTCCGCTTATCGAAAAGTATTTTGGTTCCGAGCGCTTTGCGCTGGTACAGGGCCGTGTCGATGCGTTTCCGCCTAAGCCCGAAGCACCCGTCACGCTGCATGTGATGGAAGAGCTGGGCGCCAATCCGGCAACCACGCTCTATGTGGGCGATTCCAATGTCGATATCCTGACCGGCCACAACGCCGGCCTTAAGAGCGCGGGCGTCAGCTGGGGCTTCCGTGGCCGCGCAGAGCTGGAAGCCGCCGGCGCCGACTACGTGGTGGACACCCAGGCAGAGCTCACGGCGCTGGTACTGGGCGAGTAGCGAGCGGCGTCGAGCAGTTGCGGCGTTTGGTAAAACGCCGCAACGAACCACCGCGTAACTCCCCTAGTTCATCATCGCATTCATCATCTCGGTGGTTGCGGAATCGTCGGCAGACCACTCGTTATCCTCGTTGGCGGAATATTTAAAGGTGACCTTGGTGTCCTTGGTCTTAGCGGCCTTGGTCACGTCGACCATGACCTGGCCGGCCATCTTGTACAGGTCATCCTCGGAAGGCATCGTATCGAGTGCGGCGACCTTCTCCTGATACTGGGTGGCGAAATCTTCGACGATCTTATTCATGGACTTGCAGGTGATGGTAACCTCGGCGGTCGCAGTGCCCTTGTCCTCATCGACCGTCACATCGCCGATCTTGTAATCAAAGCCCTCGAGATAGCTCTTGGCGTACTCCTTGGGATCGATGCCCAGTTGCTCAAACTCGTCGCCCGAAGCCTCTTCCAGACCGGAGAGGAAATCATCGCCGCCGTTCTTGATCTCGTCAAACTGGCTCGTAAGGTCGTTGGTGATGAGCTCCTCCACCGAAGGCCCTCCGCAGCCGGAAAGCAAAACCACGCACGCGACCAGGGCAGCCATCAGGGGCGCAAGCAGCAGCTTCTTTTTCATGACATTCCTCCAAACAAGCGGCGCCGCGTTCCCTGCGCAGCGCACGTCGTAACAGCAAGTCCATATTAGCGGCCCGGCCCAACCCCCTGCGTCGCAAAAGCGCAGGCGGCTCAATTTGACGAACGAATGGCCCGTAAAGCAAGCCCCTTGCAATAAAATGCACCTGTTTAGCCTATTAAAAAAGGGTGGCCGGACAACCCGACCACCCTTGCGCATCTTCTGGATGCCGCAGACTACTTGCGGACGACCTTAACGATGGCGTCACCGGCGGCGACGGCAGACTCGGCCTCGACGGCGAGCTCGACGTCAGCGAACTCGGCGGTGTTGGACACGGCCACGACGACGCAGTCCTTGTAACCGGCGGCAGCGATCTTGGCGCGGTCGATCTTGAGTATGGGCTGACCAGCTTTGACAACGTCGTCGGCCTTGACGAAGCCCTCGAAGCCATCACCGTTCATGTTGACGGTATCGACGCCAACGTGCACCAGAACCTCGATGCCGCTATCGGACTGCAGGCCCACGGCGTGACCCATGGTGACGGTCACCTTGCCGTCGCAGGGAGCGTAGACCAGGTCGTCCTCGGGCCACACAGCGCAGCCCTTGCCCAGAACCTCGCCACCAAAGACGGGATCGGGCACGTCGGCCATCTTGATGACCTTGCCCTTGACAGGCGAGCACAGCACGTCGGCGCCAGCAGAAGCAGAGATGGAGGCCGGAGCAGCAGCTGCCGCGGGCTCAGCCTTCTTCTTAAACATGTCAAACAGACCCATATGTTTTCTCCTCTTGATTAAGCGCAACGTTATGCGCATGCCTATGGTGATTATAGTGCCAAATGGTCAAATTGCTAAGGTGAGGGCTCGAATCGCAAGCCCTTCCAAGCCCCTCCCAAAACCTTTTACCAGTGGCACTCATATTGTCGATTAAGCCAGACCCTCGGTGCCGTTGGACTTGATGATCTTCTGGTATGCGAAGAAGCTGTCCTTGCGGCGGCGCTCATAGGTACCGGTGCCGTCGTCGTACTTATCGACGTGGATGAAGCCGTAGCGCTTGCGCATCTCGCCCGTGCCGGCGGAAACCAGGTCGATGGGACCCCACCAGGTGTAGGCAATCAGGTCAACGCCATCGGCAATGGCCTCGCCCATGGCCTTGATGTGGCTCTGCAAGTAGGCGATGCGGTACGGGTCGTGGATGGAGCCGTCCTCCTCGACCTCGTCGTAAGCGCCCATGCCGTTCTCGACCACCATCAGCGGAATCTCGTAGCGGGCGTAAATCTCGTTGAGGGCGATGCGCAGGCCCAGCGGATCGATCTGCCAGCCCCAGTCGGTGGACTCCAGATAGGGGTTCTTGCCGCCGAAGGTCATGTTGCCCTCGGTCATCTCGTGATCCTTGTGGGTGCCCACGGTGCCGGACATGTAATAGCTAAAGGAGTAGAAGTCGACCTTGCCGTCGGCGATATCCTGCAGATCGCCGTCCTCCATCGCGAGCTCAACATCGTTCTCGGCCCAGAAGCGCTTGGCATAGAACGGGTACTTGCCGCGCACCTGCACGTCGGAGCAGTACCAGTTCATGGTATTCATCTCCTGCTGCGTGGCGAACACGTCGGCCGGATCGCACGTGGCGGCATAGGAAAGGATGAAGCAGTCCATGTTGCCCATCTTAAACTGCGGGTAATGCTCGTGGGCATAGCGCACGACGCGGCCGCTGGCGACAAACTGGTGATGCAGGGCCTGCATACGGGCCTGCGGCGTGGTGTGGACCGCCGAAGCCGGACCCTCAAAGCCCTGAATCATGCTGGTCTCAAAGAGGTTGCCCATGTCCTGAGTACCGCAGTTGATCTCGTTGAAGGTGAGCCAGAACTTGACCTTGTCCTGATAGCGATCGAAGACGGTCTGGCAGTACTTCTCAAAGAAGCCGATGAGCTCACGGCTCGCCCAGCCGTTGTATTTCTCGACCAGGTGATAGGGCATCTCGTAGTGCGAGAGGGTCACGAGCGGTTCGATATTGTGAGCGCGCAGGCAGTCGAAGACGCGGTCGTAGAAGGCGAGGCCGGCCTCGTTGGGCTCAGCGTCGTCACCGTTGGGGAAGATACGGCTCCAGGAGATGGACATGCGAAACATGGTAAAGCCCATCTCGGCGAACAGCGCGATGTCCTCCTCGTAGTGATGGTAGAAATCGATACCGTCATGATTGGGGTAGAAGCGGTTGGGGTCGATGTCGATCGTAATCTGGCGCGGCTCCTTGTAGCTGCCGCCCAGGAAGTGGTCATCGACGGAAGCGCCGCGGCCGTCCACGTTCCAAGCGCCCTCAAACTGGTTGGCGGCGGTGGCGCCACCCCAATAGAAACCCTCGGGGAACTTGATGTTTGCCATGAGCATCTCCTTTGCATCGCGAATCGATGAGCTGAGTATCGCCCACGCGCGGGACGCGTGGCTCCTAGTGCTCCAAACCCGATACTTCTTTTCGCCCTTGCGCCCCGTCACCACCCCGCCCCTGACACTTCCTGATACCGACCAAAAAGGGACAGGTTTATTTTGGCAGGTTTTATCTGAGCAAACGTTGGCGGTAGGCGGCCGGCGTGCAGCCATAGCGCTCAGCAAATTTTTTGTAGAAGAAGCTCATATTGGCATAGCCCACCTCGCGCGCTGCGGCCTCTGCAGTAGCACCGGTATCGAGTAGCGCCGCCGCGCGTGTCAGGCGGCTCTCCTGCACGAGCTGCATAAATGTGCGGCCCGTCTGCCGCTTGAGCAGCGCGCTTGCGTAGTTGGGACTCAGGTGCAGGTGGCGGGCTAAGTCGTCGAGTGTGCAATCGCAAGCATGCCGCTCGATGTAGCTCATCGCCGCTGCAACCTGCGCCGAGGGAAGCGCGGGACCGTCCGTTTGCAGCAGCGCGGCCTCGTAGCTTTGCACGAGCTCGACCAGCAGCAGCTCAAACAGCCTCGACACGATCTGGGGGCTCGCTGACGTCGGCCCCAGGAGCTCGCACAGCATCTCCTGCATATACCGGCGCACCCGACGGCTAGCGCCCGTGTGGAAATGCACATGCCCGCGGTGGTCGGTCTCGTCGTTAAGTGCGCTGAGCAGGAACTGCGAGACGGCGCTTGTGGACGAAAGGCTTTGCTCCAGGCTGCGGCGCAGCATCGGCCGCGAAATGACAATGCTCAACATCAGGTCGTGCTCGCCGAGCTCGCCTACGGCATGCGGGCAGGCGGCATCGAGCAGAAGTATCTCGTTTTGGGCGAGCGTGAGTTGCGTACCATTGACAACCTGTGGCGCGCTCCCTCGATAGACATAGCTGATTTCGACATAATCGTGCACGTGCTCCGGCACGGGGTTAAAGCGCGAGTTGCGCACAATCGACAGGCCCTCGGGCATACCTTCTTGGTGCAGGGCGTACGTCGCGTTACCGATTTTATGGACATGCCTGCCATCGATATCTGCCTGTTGACCCTGTCTAAATACATCGTTCCAGTCATAGCGGGCGCCCGCGCAGTAAGCGCGCTCGCTGTCGGTCAGCTCGAGCAAAAGATTGTCCAAACGTGCGATATCCATAGCGCCACCATCGTTGATTTAGTCATATTCTGCCGTGGTTTTGATATTAGCAGGGCAGCGCGGACGACGTACTCTGACTTCAATCGATTTAAAAGGTTGGTTTTAGAGGAGTGGGTATGGCAGCATATGACAACCATGTGCTTCCGTTCTTGTGGCTCAAGGGCGAAGAACGCGAGACGATTACCGAATACTTAGAGCAGATTGCCGGGGCGGACATCCGTGAAGTCTGCCTTGAGTCGCGCACGCATCCCGAGTTTTGCCGCGATGGCTGGTGGTCCGACCTGCGATTTATCATTGGCGAGTGCAAGCGCCTGGGCCTGAAGATCTGGCTGCTCGATGATGTCCACTTTCCCACGGGCTACGCCAACGGCGCGCTTTCAGGCGAGGATGTAGACCCCACGCTCAAGAAGACCGTGCTTAAGCATCACACGGTAACGGTCGTTGGACCCCAGCCGTCCACGACCATCAAGCTCGGCAACCTCATGGATCCCACGGAGCACTTTGTGGGCGCGGCGGGTTTTGACGCTGCCGGCGTGCCGCTCGACCTTGAGCTCGCCGTTGAGCAGACCGAAGACAGCATTCCCGCCCGCCTGCGCTTTGACGCCCCCGCCGGCGTTACCACCCTCGAGCTCTACGTCACCAGCCAAAAGACCGGCTTTCGCGATGAATACATCAACATGGTCGACGCCGATTCGTGCCGCATGCTCATCAACGCCGTCTACGAACCCACGTTTGAGCATTTGGGCGACGAGTTCGGCAAGACCATCCTGGGGTTCTTTACCGATGAACCGGGCTTTATGAACGAAAAGGGTGCGACCCTCGAAGACACTTCTACCAGCAGCTTTATCGGACGCGGCGACATGGCGCTGCCATGGTCGGACGAACTTGCGCGACGCCTGCACGAGGCACTGGGCACAAATTGGCTGAGTGAGCTCCGCGAGCTTTGGACGCGCGACCCCGCCGGCGCTCGGGTCCGCCACACCTACATGGACATCGCCACGCAACTCTACCGTGCGTGCTTTGACGAGCAGATTGGTGACTGGTGCCGCGAGCGCGGCGTTATGCACATTGGCCATGTAATCGAGGACAAGAGCTGCCACACACGCTTGGGCCAGGGCGCTGGGCACTACTTCCGCGCTGTCGCCGGTCAGGACATGGCGGGCATCGATGTGGTTATTAACCAGCTCGCCCCCGGCATCGACCACGGCCCTTACAGCTACTTCCATGGCGCATGGAACATGGAGTTCTTTACCTACGCGCTTGCCAAACTGGGCTCTTCGGCCGCGCGCCTCGACCCCAAAAAGCAAGGGCGCTGCATGGCCGAGGTCTTTGGCGCCTTTGGCTGGCACGAGGGCCTGCGCGAGATGAAGTGGATTGCCGACCACATGCTCGTCCGCGGCGTCAATTGGTTTACGCCGCACGCGTTTAGCATGGCGCCCTTCCCCGATTGGGACTGCCCGCCGCACTTTTACGCGCACGGCAACAACCCGCAGTGGCCGCACTTTGGCCAGCTCATGAGCTATATGAACCGTACGGCAACGCTGCTTTCGGGAGGCTGCGCCACGCACCCCGTCGCCATCCTGTACCATGCCGATGCCGAATGGGCCGGTAGCGCCATGCCTATCGAGCGCGTGGCGGCAGAGCTCACGCGCGCGCAGATCGACTTTGATTTTGTGCCCGCCGAGGCTTTTGAAGACAAGAGCCGCTACAAGGTTTCGATTGCCGATGGATTGCTTGGTGTTAACAACTGTCACTACCAGGCATTTGTTATGCCCGGTGCTACGTTTATTGGCGCGGAGACGGCAAAGGCGGCGAGATACATGACGGATGCAGGCGTTATGGTGCTTGCCGTCGACGAGGTGCCCGGCGCATTCTACGATTCCGATGGCGCGGTCGAGCTGGGAGGGCTCGTCGCAATGCCGCTCGCCGATGTCGCCCGCGCGCTTGCAAGCGCGGGACTGCAGACCGTTGTCGCCGACACACCGCAGCCCTGGCTACGCGCACTTCGCTACGAGCGGGCGGGCGAGACCTACGTTATGCTCGTCAACGAGCACCCACGCGAGCGCATCGACTGCACGGTTGCATTTGCGACAGGCGAGCGCCTTTGCGGCACGCGGCTCGACCTGCTAAACGGCACCGAGCCCGTTGCGTTTGACGGTGCGTTGGAGCTCGCACCCTTCGAGAGCTGCTTCGTTGTTTTGGAAGCGGGCAGCGAGGATGCGCCCGGAGACGGCGCAATCGACGCCGATGCATCGCTCGACCTGCGCATCGAAGGCCCATGGACCGTTGCCCTCTCCCCTGCCGGCAGCAATGGCGCCTTTGGTGAAGCGCAAGAGCTCGAGCACCTGTGCGACCTCACAGCCGATCTGTTCACCGGCACCTGCGGCACCTACCGATATCATGCGTCGTTTGAGCTGGCCAACAATTGCGCCGACGCCACGATCGACCTGGGAGACGTCTACGAAACCGCAACGCTCACGCTCGATGGACGCTCGCTCGGCACACGCATCTGCCCGCCCTACCGTTTTGCCGCCGACGCACTTTCCGCCGGTGCGCATGAGCTCACGGTCGACGTCATCAACACGCTCGACCATGCGATCCCCGACATCTTCGCCCTCACCGAGCCCGTTGCCCCCAGCGGCATCCTCGGCCCCGTTACCCTTTGCAGACAAAACCTGCCAAAATAAACCTGTCCCTTTTTTGGCAGGTTTGGCGAGTGTGGGAGTTCGCATGGATATCAAACGCAAGATCACCGAGGCGCAAGGCCTCACCCCCACCGAGCAACAGCTCGGCATTGCAGCCCTTGCCATCGGTAAGGACATCCGCGGGCTTTCGATTAAGGAATTTGCCGCGCGCACCAACGTTTCGGTCGCGAGCGTGCACCGTTTTTGCAAAAAGCTCGGCCTCGAGGGCTTCAAGGACCTCAAGGTCGAGCTTATTCGCTTGGCAACCGAGGCGGGAAACCGCCGCGACGTGGACATCAACTTTCCCTTCGATGCTACGTCCACTCCTGCGCAGGTTATGGAGCGCATGGAGGGACTCTACCAGACCACGCTGGCCGAAACGCAGGAGCTGCTCGACCCCACGCAGCTTGACCACGCCGCCAAGCTCATCGCGAACGCCCGACAGGTCGACATCTACACGGGCTCGCACAATCTCTATCCAGCGGGAATGTTCCGCGACCGCCTGCTCTCCGCCGGTAAAAGCGCGACGTGCCACGACGGTGTCGAGGCCCAGGTGCGAACGGCGCTCGCCTCGGGTCCCGACCATGCGGCAATCGTCATCTCCTACAGCGGCCTTGCCCCCAACCTCAAGGACATCTTGCCGATCCTCAGTAGTCGGCATGTCCCGGTCATCGTCATAGGCACGCCTTATTGCGCTCGCATTCACCCCGGCTTTGCCGCCTACCTTACGGTGAGTGACCACGAGAGCATGACGCATCGCATCACGCAGTTCGCCAGCCACATCGCCGTGCAATACGTGCTCGATTCGCTCTACAGCAGCTACTTCGCCAAAGACTACGACCGCTGCGCCGAATTCCTGGAGCGATCGTTTCCCTACACCCGCCTGCCCGGGCTCAAGTAGCGACGAGCGCGGATTTTCGGACGCTTATCTAACCATTTAAGAACGTCCCCAATGACTATCCATCCGGAGCAAGACAACGCCGCAAGAAGAGGACGGACAGCGAGCGCCGCCCAGGGCGAACAAGTTGGCATGAAAAAGGCGAGGCATTGGCCTTCTGGTCATGCCTCGCCTTTTGAATGACAAATTGTCGCCCTGGGCGGCGCGCAGCGTCGGTCGGTTACGGCGTTTGGTAAAACGCCGTAACTACTCCTGAGCTCCGTACTGCTCGTAGTAAGCGTCGATGGCGGCCTTGAGCTCGTCGTCGATGACAACTTTGCCGTCGATCTCGTGGTTGTAGAGGGTCTCGACGACCTCGGCCATGGAAACGATGCTCGCGACGGGGAAGCCGTACTTGGCCTCGATCTCCTTCTGCGCGGTGGTCACGCCACCCTTGCCGACCTCCATGCGGTTGAGGGACACGATCAGGCCCTTGATCTCGACGTCGGCAGCAGCCTTGACCTTAGGATAGGTCTCGTCGATGGACTTACCGCTGGTGGTGACGTCCTCGACCATGACCACGCGGTCGCCGTCCTGGGGCTCATAACCCAGCAGGTTGCCCTTGTCGGCACCGTGGTCCTTGGCCTCCTTGCGGTCGCAGCAGTACTTGACCTCCTTGCCGTACAGCTCGTGGTAGGCAATTGCGGTCACGACGGCCAGCGGAATACCCTTGTAGGCCGGTCCAAACAGCACATCAAAGTCGTCGCCAAAGTTATCGTGGATGGCCTGGGCGTAATACTCACCCAGCTTCTTGAGCTGATAGCCCGTCACGTAAGCGCCGGCGTTCATAAAGAACGGGGACTGACGGCCGCTCTTGAGCGTAAAGCTGCCGAACTTAAGAACGTCGGACTCAACCATAAACTTGATGAACTCTTGCTTGTAAGCCTCCATGCGGGCTCCTCTCGTAATCGCGTACGTACCTTCCAGTTTAGCGCAGGCGAAGCATCGATGCGGGCGGTTCGCTCCGGCCTTTATCTTTTTCGACAGCCTCGTTTGGCTCGCGCTACACCAGGCGCATGGCCTCCTGGACAGCACCGTAAAGGTTGGCGTCGTTGCCGAGCTCGGCCACCTTTATCTGCGGCACAGGAATGCCAGCAAGGGTCCCTTCGTAACTCGCGAGGGCCAGCGGCATCTGCGCACGCAGGGCATCGACGAGCTCGGGATGGCACGAGATGCCGCCTGCGATCACAAAGACCTCGGGGTCGAGCACGGCCTGCAGGTTGATGAGCTGTCCGTCAAATGCGCGAGCGTAGCGGTCGAGCGCGCGCTGCGCCGCTATGTCGCCATCCGCGATCCACTCAAAGACGCGGCGGCCGTCCACCGGAGAATCCGCAGGCAGGCCCTTCTCGGCAACGGCGGCATCGCGGAGCGCGCGCCAACCGCCCGAGCCCGCAAAGGAGTTTTCCATGCTCGCGGCAATCGTGACATCGTTGCGCAAGAAACTGAACTCGCCTGCAAAGCAGTGCGCGCCGCGCAGGACCTTGCCGTCGATGACGATACCGCCGCCGATGCCCGTGCCAATAGCGAGTACCACGCCAAAACGCGTCCCGCGCAGGGCGCCAGCCGCATACTCACCGAGTGCACAGCACTTACCGTCGTTATTGACGGCAACCGGCACCCCCAGCGCCTCGCGCATGAGCTTTCCCAGTGGGCTGCCATCCATAAACGTGAGCGCACCGCCGCGATGGATCGTTCCCGTGACATCTCCCTCGTAAATACCGCCGGGTGCGCTCACGCCTACGGCGTTCACGCGCTCGCGGTACGGCTCGACGAGCCCGATCAACGCCGAAACGGTCTCCTCAGCCGTGGTAAAG
Source organism: uncultured Collinsella sp. (assembly GCA_902496115.1). Taxonomy (GTDB): domain Bacteria; phylum Actinomycetota; class Coriobacteriia; order Coriobacteriales; family Coriobacteriaceae; genus Collinsella. The sequence goes on from CABUZK010000001.1 coordinate 45,804, forward strand.
CCCGTCGGCAGGCTCCCGCGCTCGCGGATGGAAAAATCCTCGCCCAGCACAGCCCATTTAACGGCCGTACCGCCCACATCGATTCCAAAGAACTCCTGCATATTCGCCCCTCACGTGCCATAGCCCCGAACGCGCATCGCCGCGACCACCACAGGGGCTGCCCTTATGATGGTCGTGCAGCAAATCGCGCCCGGAGCCGATTATCTCTATTATTACGCCTCTACTTTAGTCAGACGAAGCAACATATACTGCTTACTAGGGAGGTCGATGCGGAACTTGCCCTCAAAGGTTCCGGGAAGCTCTTCCTCCGTCATGTCCCATGTGTCCACGACATTCACCTTGTAACGAGCGCCCGCCTCGCCCTCAAACTCACGATACGCCGGACGGTTGAACCCAAAGTACATAAGGACATCGGCAGTCCCGTGGCCATGATCGTTGGACATACAGGTGACATCCCAGGTAAACGTACCGTCAAGGATGCCGACCTCATCGGGCACCCAGTCAAAATCGGCCGGCAGCGCCTCCATGTAGCGACGGCAAAAGCCAATGCGATCGGGCGAATCGCCGTAGAGCTTGCCGCCGTGCGCCCACCACAGCTTGGGTCCGCGGTCGACGTAGGTCTCACCGTGGGTCACATAACCGCCACGCAAACTGCCCTCCCAAAAACGACGTACGAGTTCCTGAGCGGTCAGGTTACCCCAGCCCCAGTTGATGTTGCCCTCATAGCCGACCTCGTCGATCAAAACCGGCTTGCTATACTGCGCGCGCAGCATGGTGACGTCCTCGGCTGTGTTCTTGAGGTCGCACCTCTGGTAGCTCACGTGCGTAATCCACGGATGACTGTGGTCAAAGATCTCACGGCAATTGTGGATACTGCGCAGATGACCATACGGGTCGTTCGCCATGATGATACGGGCATAGCGGTCCCAGTCCTCGGCCGGCTTCCACGGCATAAGGTCCCACTCATTGGCGAGGCTCCACCAAATGTTCTTGTATGCCGAGAAGCGACGAGCGACATACGTCAGGTAGAAAATATCCTCCTCGCGCGTCATACGAGAGAAGCCCCAGTCCTCAGGCTTGTCATACGGATGCAAAACGATGAGATCCGCCTGGATACCCAGCTCGTCAAGCTGCTCGATGCGGTGCTCGAGGTTTTCCCAAAACGGCTCATAGAAGCGAAAATGGTCGAAATCGCCCTTCTCGCCTTCATAGGCATACATCGCTGGGTCCTCAACGTTATAGTCGTAGAACTTGGGGAAGACGCACATGCGGATCTTGTTAAAAGGTGCCTCTGCGAGCGTCTCGAGCGTCTGCTCCTGCAGCCGAACATCCTGGTTGGTCCAGGCATAGCATGTGGTGCCAAAGGGCAGGTAGCGCGTTCCATCCTCGTAGGCAAAGTTGAAATCCTCGTCAGTAATGAACGGAGCTCCGTGGGCGAGTACATCCTTTGCCAGCAGCACGCGACCATGATTGGCGCCCGTGGCGGGCACGGCCTCAAAAGAGCCGGCGGCACCATCGAGCTCGGGGTCATTAGAGCTCACCGTGTAGTTCCAGACACCGGCACTCTCGGGCATAAAGTTGATTCCGTAGCAGCCATTGCCCTTGTAGAAGCCATGGACCTCAAAGCTGTCCTGGCCATCCGCGCGGTCAAATCGCGCCGACAGCTCGACTTCGACATAGGGATTGCCGGCCGCAGTGCCCGCGAGCTCGAGCTTAAACACATTGTACTGCTCGACGATAGTCATGATAACGCCTCCAAGTTAAGTGATTGAATAGTCGGAGTCCGTCGGGCAACACGAACGCAGCCCGACGGAATGAAAGAGAGTGGCAAATTACTTGGCGCTCTTGATGAGCATGATGGACACATAGCCCACGGCGATGAGCACGATGGAGATTGGGAACGCCATGAAATAGGAGCCGGTGGCGACAACGATTGCCGAGGTCACGATGGGGCCAAGGATCTGACCGATGGTGTTGGCGATATTGAGGATGCCCAGGTCCTTGCCGGCGTTCTCCTTATCGGGCAGAACATCGACATTGAGCGCCCGGTCCACGGAAGAGTAGATACCGTAGCCAAGTCCGGCGAGCAGAGCAAATCCGTACATGCCGATAACGGACTTAAGTAGCCAGGGCAGGGCGATACCGATACACATCATAATCGTTGCGACGAGGATGATAGGCTTGCGGCGGCCGATCTTGTCGGAGATGGCGCCCGAGGTAAGCGAGGCGACAAGCGACACGACCATGATCACGACGGACATACTCGAAAGAACTGCGCCGGCTTCTGCCACGGGAAGACCGATGTACTTCTCGAGGATATAGAGCTGATAGCCGTTGATGCAAAAGTAACCGAAGATGAGGAGCAGACGGCCAAAGAGCGCCAGATAAAAGTCGCGGCAGTTCTTGGTGGGCGGAACGAACATGAGCAGCAGCGACTTGAGATTGAGCTTCTCAGACTGCTCGCCCTCGTCAAGAGCGGCAGACTTCTCGCGCGGCCAAATGATGACGGCGAGGATGCCGGTCAGCAACCAAGAGACCGTGCCGATGATAAAGCCAGGAACTGGGTTGGAGAGGAACTGCGTACCGATGATGGTGCCAATCGACTGGCCGGCCGTTGCGCCGCCGCCATAGAATGCGGAGAGCGTGCCGCGCTTGTTAAGCGGGATGCGGTCGGAAAGCACGGCAACAGCAGGGGCAAGCATGCAGTTGAGGCCAATCTGCAGCACGCACCAGGAGGCGACGATCATGGGAAGTGTGGTCGCGACCGAAGTGCTCCAGAAAGCACAGCCGCAGATAAAACCGCCGAGAACGATAAACGGCGTGCGCTTGCCAAAGCGGCTGTGGCAGTGGTCGGAAAGCGCGCCGAAAACGAGATTTGAGAACAGGGCGAAGATCGAACCGACCGAGTTCATCGCCGCGAGAATTGCCTCGGGCTGGCCAATATTAAGGCCGTTAAAACGCTCGGGGAACAAGACGTTGGAGCCGATTGTTCCCGACATCATCCACATGATTCCGAAGATGATAAAGCCGATCATAAAGCGCCATGTCTCGGTTTTGGTCATGGGCTTTCCGGTATCGGGGGCGATGGCGTTCTCGTCAATCGCCGCGGCGGTTTGATTTGCCATGGGATAGATCCTCTCTGTGATGGAATGCGCGAGGGCGCTCGTGCACCAAGGGTCAAGGGGTCAAACCCGCTGGATGCGGCGGCCGTGGAATGGGGTACGGCTGCTCGCGAGCGTCTGTTGGGTTGTTACTTACTAACTAGTAAGTAACTCCACGACCTGTATAGTACGCTTACTAAGTACTTAGTAACCTATAAGAGCGGTAAACGGTTGTTTTGAACCGCTGAACGGCTGAGGTAAGCTATGGGGGTATACAAAAGGCATTTGGCGGCAATACTCGAGCCGCCCTAAATAAGGCAGCGCGATTTATATGGACACTCAGAAAACTCCCACACCCGCGGCAAAGAAACGCAGCGCTGCGGCGCAGGAACGCCTTGACCAGATTGTTTCGGCGGCCGTGCGGCTTATCAACGCGCGCGGCTTTAACGGCATGTCGCTCCAGGCGGTAGCCGACGAGGTGGGCATCACCCAGGCGGGCGTGCTGCACTACGTGGGCAGCAAGCACGGGCTTTTGGTCGAGGTGATCCGTCGCTATTACGATCGCAGCTCAACCTTAGACGACTATCTCTCCCTCTTTCATCCTGGCGGGGCATTTGAGGGCCAGAGCCCCAAGATTCCCGAATACTGCCGTCTGCTCGTGGCGGAGAACAACAGTCAGCCCGAGCTCGTCATGCTCTTCCAGATGCTCAATACCGAGGCCATGAGCACGGAGAGCCCCCTGCACGAGTATTTCAACGACCGCTCGCGCGGAGTTATCGAGCCCGAGCCCGATGTTAACTGGAGCGTTCCCGAGGGAATCGACGCCACCGAAGCCATCTCGTGCGCACTGGCGGCGATGTACGGATTGGAAGGCCGTTGGGTGGCGCGACCCGACGAGATCGACTATCCCGCCGAGTGGTCTAAGTTCGAGGACATCCTCTTTCCCCTTCCCCTCTGGGAGGGCCACCGTTAAGAGCGGCGGTATGCAATCGCCATTACCAACCGCAACGGCTGTGTCGATACAAAAAGGCCCGGGCTACCACCCGGGCCTTTTCTCTTGCGTTATTCCGTTTTCCTTAACGCGCCGGCGAGACCACGAGCAGCGCGTCGTGCTCAAAGGGATGCTGAGCCACGCGCACGGTGCCGTCACCGTTGTCGCGGACGGGCAACTTGGCGATGCGCTTGTCCTCCATGTCGAGGACCGCTGCCGTCCAGTCACGCGCGCCGTCGAGCTTGAACTTGAGCGCCGTGGTACGCGGCAGGTACGTGACGACGCGATCGCCAACGCGCGCCACACGAATGGCCTCGCGCGCGTCATCGATCAGCTCCTGCGCCGGAACCACGGCGAGCGCGTCGTCACCAGCCGTAGCACCCAGGCCGGCAAGCACGTGCTCGATCGCGCCAAAGTCCCAAACGCCCGCAAACTGCAGACACTCCTGCCAGCGGAACGGCATATCGAAGCCCTCGCCCAGCACCGAGCCCTGGCTCTTGCTGGTCTGCCAGTTCCAAACGCCGTGCGCGCCATAGGTCACACCCGCGCTGGCGCCGGCAAGGATCGACGACCACACGCTCGCACGGCAGTCCTGCGCGGTGAAGCGCCAGTACACATTGCGCGAGGCGCCCATCTGCTCGTAACAGGGCTCGGAGTTGACCATCGGCTTTTTGGGATAGTTGGCGATAAAGTCCTGCGGCAGGCGCCAGGCCTCGGGCTGGCCCTCGTAGTTGTGGCCGGGCTGGAACATGTAGAAGTCCAGGCGGTCCAGGTACTGTGACGGAATGGTGCGGTTGCCGCGGTTGATATGCATGGTGCGCAACGCCTCGGGCGCGCGCTGGACGACTTCGTCGAGGGCATCCTCGTAATAGGCGATCGCCTCGTCGCTGGTAAAGTCGGTATCGCCCGTCACCACATAGACGGGGTCGAACTCGCCCAGGTTCTCGACGACGCGGGCAACGTGGGCGCGGACCTCCTCGCGCGGCATAACCTCGGCACCACAACGCTCAGCAATCTTGGCGCCCCAGGTACCGGGCACGTAGTTGCACCACATAAGCACGAGTGCCGGACGAATGCCGTGCTCGACGGCAGCGCGGCACATGGCAGCAGCGCGGTCCCAGTACGCCTGGTTGGGACGGGACCAATCAAAATGCACGCCGTCCTCGCTGGCATAGGGCCAAATGCCCAGATCGGGGCAGCAGCGATCCCACTGCGGCAACGTGTTGATCTGCAGCACGTTCATGCCCTGCTCGGCGCGACGGGTCAGATAGTAGTCCCAATCGGCCTCGGCAATGCTCGTAAACGCGCTCCAGCACGTATCGGCAAACCAAAAGAACGGTTTGCCCTCGCACAAAAAGCCGTCCTGGCGACCGTTAACGGCCAGCTTTCCCAAACTCATCTGCATGTCCTTTCGTTTGATAAAGGAATTGCGAACCGGCAGATTCTTTCGCGGTAACCCCGCGCGAAAGTCCCTGGCGCTTAGCAAGCCCCAGCGAGCAGGCGCCACGCGCCCCCAATCAGTCTACCTTGTAAGAAGGGCCCCGCCGGGCTTGCGCCTGACGGGGCCCTGTCGTGTAGGTAAGGTCGCATGCGTCCGAATGGTTTGGCCTTAGGCCTCCATCTCGGCGAGCTCCTCCTTGGAGAAGCCAGTGGCAAAGACGACGGCAGCGGCGATGACAAAGGAGATTGCCATACCGACGATAGCCCAGACGGTGTTCATCTGGCCACCCTGCAGGTAGTTGGTAAAGACCAGGAAGTTGGAGGCACCGCCGGCCAGGTAGTAGGTAACACCCATGAGGCCGGAGAACACAGCGCCGATGGCACCGCCGATAAACATGCCGAGCATGGTGCGACGGAAGCGCATGAGGATACCGAAGAGCGCGGGCTCGGTGACGCCGCCGGCGATGGCGGAGATGACGTAACCCAGAGCAAGACCCTTCTCGTCGGGGTTCTTCATCTTGAGGAAGGCACCGAAGGCGCAGCCCCAGACAGCGGCCATAGCGCAGTTGGTGGAAACGAAGACGAAGGGATCGTAGCCGGCGGCGATGATCTGAACCTGAGCGAGCAGGATGACGGGCATGTGCATGCCGCAGACCACGAAGAGCTGCCAGAAGGCGCCGAGGATGGCCATGACGATCAGGATACCGATACCGCCAAGGTCGGCAAGACCAAAGAGGGCGTTGGCGATGAGGCTGCCGATCTCGTTGCCGATCGGGGCAAGGACGATGAAGGCGATGGGGATGGTGACGATCATGGTGCAGAACGGCGTGAAGACCGTGGACAGCACGTCGGGCATGACCTTCTTAAAGAACTTCTCGACAAAGTACAGGACGGGCACCGAGAGGATGATCGGCAGGACGGACTGCTGGTAGTTGGCAGCGGCGATCTGGATGCCGTAGACGGAGATGATTCCGCCACCCTCCTGAGTCGCGACACTCACGACGGACGGGGCCATGAGAGCGCCGCCGAGGAGCATGCCCAGAACCGGAGAGGCGCCGAGCTTCTTAGCAGCGGCATAGCCCAGGTAGATGGGGATAAAGGTAAACGTGGCCTCGTACAGGGTGGTGTAGAGGAACGTGTAGGTCGGATCGGTATCGGAGAGAACGCCGAGCATGGTGGGGCCGAGGACCGCAGCGATGGTGCGGAACAGACCGCCGGCCATGAGCAGCGGGATCAGCTGGGTCATGGAGCCCGACAGATAGTCGAGGATGATGTTGGGCAGGTTCTTGAGCTCGAACTTCTCCTTAGGAGCGTCGAGGTTCTCGTCGACCGCGGCACCCTGCTTGACGCCGGACATGGCGACGAACTCGGCGAGCACCTTGGGCACGTTCTGGCCGATGATGACCTGGAGCTGGCTGCCGGCGAACTGGCAACCCAGAACACCCTTGACCTTCTTGATCTTCTCCACGTCGGCCTTGCTGTTATCCTTGAGCGTCAGACGCAGGCGCGTCATGCAGTTGGTGGCGACGGCAGCATTCTCCGCACCGCCCACGAGCTCGAGGACATCGGTGGCAATCTGCTTGTTATCTACTGCCATGGGACCCCTCCCCATATCATCGTGTGCCTACCCGTTTGGACGTAGGCACGCCTTTGACCCGGCGACTATAACCCCTTACGGCTGCCGAGCCCTTGGATACGCTGTCGTAAACAATCTGTTTACTGAACGTTTACAGCACTTAGTTTACACGCAGCGTTGAATTTGTGGCAGTTTTGCCGTTTGCAGTCCGGTGAACGGTAGGAAATCGGGGGTGAGCGTATCTGAACGGCAGTAAATCGTCTCTTTGCCTATGTATTGATATATGGCTATTTACGTGGGATTTTACTTTGAGTGGCCTCTCAATAGCCTGTTAGCTCATCAAGAAAACCCCAGATAGAAACTACTAAACATATGTTTAGTAGTTCAATGCGTGTTCGATTATGCCGTTTACCGAGTTCATCTGCTTGTTCCACAGCTCTGCATTAAACTAAACATGTTTAGATTGTATTGCCGCGATTGTTTAGCACGCGCGGCGCAAGGGAGGCAGCTCATGGAACTCAGATCGTGTACTTACGCAACCGTCACCACCCTGGGCGACTTTGGCCCCTGGATCAGCAAGGTCGTTCTCGACCTACCCTGCACCGTGCGCGCCAACGATGTCGATGCAAACACTTTCCATATATATGTAGAGCGTCACGAGCGCACGGGCGAGATCCTGATGCGCAAGGAGCACGGTGCCGACCATGCCGCACCCTCCGTGGGTTACATCGACATTCTTGCCGCGTATCCGTGCGACGAGAACGGCCGCAAGCTCGCCGTGGGCACCCATGTGGCACTCGAGGTCGCCGAGCAGCGCCTGACCAAAAAGATCGAAGGCGGCGTCATGGGCTCGCGCATGCTCGATGACCAGCTGCACGTCACGCAGCTCGCGGCTCTTCCCGGCGACGACGGCGACGACCCCACCTGCGGCTTGGTCTTCGATACCCGTCGCGGCGACATCTGCCCCGCGCTCAAGGGCTGGAGCAATGCCGTGCAAAAGACCGCCGTTGATGGCATCGCGCTCGAGTACGGCTTCTTTGAGCCCAGCTTTAAGACAGAGGACTCGGCCTGCTTCAATCCCTTCGCGCCCGAGGTCACGGTCGTGCCCCAAAAGGCCCCGCTCGTGGTGTACCTGCACGGCGCCGGCGAAGGCAAGGGCGCCACACAGGGCGAAGGCGCCACGCGCGCCTATGTCGGCAACCGCGTGACAGCCATTAGCCAGGCGCAAATCCAGCGCTACTTTGGCGGCTTTGCCTGGGTGCTCGTGCCGCAGTCTCCCACGTTTTGGATGGACAACGGCGTCGAGCAGCTCGGCCGCTCCAACCAGAGCATCTACTCCCCCGTGCTCAAGGCGCTCATCGACGAGTTTGTCGCCGAGCATGCCGAGCGCATCGACACCGACCGCATCGTGGTCGCCGGCCTTTCCAACGGCGGCTTTATGACCCTGCGCTTGTGCGCCGACTACCCCGATTTCTTCGCCGCGGGCCTTCCCTGCTGTGCCCCGTGGTACAACGCCACGGACGAGGACGTCGTCGCGCTCGCCAAGACGCCGCTGTGGTTTACGCACTCCAAGGGCGACGAACTCGTGTCTCCGCAACAGACCGTGCTGCCGCTCACGGCGCGCCTACGTGACGCCGGAGCCAACGTGCACCTCACCTACTTTAGCCATGTCGAGGACCTGACCGGGCGCTATCGCGAGGCCGACGGCTCGCCCAAGAAGACGTTCAACCACGGCGTGTGGATCCACCAATTCAACGACCTGTGTTATCAAGACTTCGACGGGGGCAACGTACTCATCGACGGCGAACCGGTGGGCTGCTGGGAGTGGTCGGCCAGGGTCGATAGGTAATCCGTCCCTTCGCGGGCACCGGGGTTTACCTCTGCAAACGTCCTCGGGCATGCATGGTCCGGCGCTTTGCGCTTCGCGCTGCGCCGGACCATGCCCCCTGCGGAATGTTTGCAGAGGTAAGCCCAGGTGCCCGCTGTGTTTCCATTGCTGAGACTCTGGCCGGCCGCTTCCGGCGGGCCGTCGGATTGACGGCGATGGGGGCGTGGGTCCCGTCTTGCCTTGCGCGTAACTGGCTAAATTGATTTTGATTGGAGCTGTTCCTATGTCCCAGAAGTTGACTCGGGTGATTGTTACTACCGATATGGAAGTCGACGATATGAACTCGCTCGTTCATTTGGCTCTGTATCTCAACTTACTTGATGTTCAGGCTGTGGTGTATACGGCTTCGCAGTATCACTTTCTTGGGGATGGGGTTCATACGTTGGGCGAGGTGAATTCGCATTGGCGGACCAAAGGGCGTCGCTCTTATGAGTGGGCTGTTGTGCCTCATGAGCCCGATCCGCTGGCCGGCGAGCTTCGTGAATATCGACCGTTTCCCGAGCATTGGATTGAGAGTCTCTGGAGTAATGAATATGCCCAGGCTTGGCCGCAGTTGCAAGCGAATGCGGGCGCTGCCGGTGAGCCGCCGTTTCCCACGCCTACCCAGATGATCGAGCGCACCTTTGTGGGAAATGTTGCCTTTGAGGGTGATGTGACTGAGGAAACTGAGGGGTCTCGCGTAATTGCTCAGGCAATTTTGGATGATGATCCGTGTACGTTATGGCTGCTCAGCTGGGGTGGCATGAACACCATCGTTCGCGCCCTCATGAGTATTGCAGAGCGTTATCGCGCCACGCCCGAATGGCCCGTCGTACAGCAGCGGGTCTATCGCAAGGTACGCGTGATGGGAGTCGCCGATGGCATAGGGCAGGACAACTCATGGCTCGACCATGGGCGTGAGCTCTTTCCCGAGCTCATCTTTTGGCGCGTGCCCTATATGTATGGCGGCTATGTCGACGCCAAGATGGCTCAGCCCGATACGCTGCCGCTGTTTAAGGCTCCTTGGCCCGAGCAGAATCTCACGCAGGACAACGGCCCCCTCATGGCACGCTATATGCTCTATGGCGATGGTAAGGTCTACGAAAACGAGCCCGAGCGCTTTCAGTTTGGCAAGCATGCCCGTCTGGATTGGGGTCTAGAAGGCATGCCCGCGATGCAGTTTGAGCGCGGCGACTTTATGGCCGAAGGCGATAGCATGACCTATATTCCGCTGCTGCCGTTTGGCCTGCGCGGCATCGATGACCGCGACTTCGACACGCTGCTCGGCCGCATGTTTCTTGATGAACATCCCGATGCGGACGCACCCGCCGGTTTTGCCGCCATCGGCACACCCGCAGGCGACAACCCCAATCCCTACCTGCGCGCCTATCAGGAAGACTTTGCCGCCCGCGCGCAATGGTGCGCCCATGATCCGGCAGCTTGCTCGCATCCGGCGCATGTTGTCGAGGTTACAGCCGACCGCAGCGCTACAGTCGGCGAGCGCGTCACCCTTACAGCGACCATCGTCGACCCCGACGACAAGGGCTTTGATGCACATTGGAATGTCGCCGTGGACCCGTCGAGCTATGCAGGCGCGCAGGATCTTTCGCTGTGGCAGGAATGCACGGCGAGCACCACTTTCATCGTGCCCGCCGACGCGCAGACCGGCGACCGCTTCGTGCTCACCCTTACCGTACAGACGCGCGCCGAGCGCCCCTGCAGCCGCTACGCCCAAGTTGCCGTGACCGTGGCATAGCGAGCGACAGACCCCACATTCGGCAAGGAGTGTCCCCAACTGCCACTCATTTAAGTACGTCCCCAATGAGTGAAGAAGGTTATCGCTTCTAATGGCGAGGACCTAGCCTAGGCTTTCCCAATAATCGTAGCCTCCTAACCAAAACGCCAGGCGAGCAGTTAATGCCCGCTTGGCGTTTTGTTAAAAGAGGTGAAAGAAAGCAAAAGAAATTAAAGCTTGCAAAAGAAATTAAAGCTTGCAAAACTAGTGAAAGCAGGATAGAAGCTGACGGGGGAGTGTTCCATGAATGTGTCCAGCAATCCGTTTACGCCGACATTTGGCATCGTTCCGCCAATTATGGCCGGCCGCACGTATCTTATTGACGATGTTGTGCGGGCGCTCGACCGTGGCCCCGGCGATCCCAACCTAGCAACGATTTATGTTGGCGCACGTGGAACGGGCAAAACCGCCCTGCTTTCGTACCTTAGCTCCGAGGCGCAAAGGCATGGTTGGATTTCGGTCGGCGTGGCTGCTGCTCCTGGAATGCTGGAAGACATTTATGAGCAAACGCGTGAAGTTGCGGCTGAGTATATCGATAACGGCTTAAATCCGAGACTAAGGGGCCTAAGTGTGGGCCAGTTATTTAGCGTGGAATGGGAGCCGGAGCAAGCTCCTTCGGCAAACTGGCGCACGCGGATGACTCGCCTTATAAGGGCTTTGGACAAATATGACATCGGTTTGCTGTTCACGATCGATGAGGTGTCGGCTTCGTTCGATGAAATGATTAGCTTTGCCTCTACGTACCAAATGTTTGTGCGCGAAGGCCGACGCGTGGGTGTGCTGATGGCGGGGCTACCTCATCAGGTTTCAATGTTGCTGCGCAACCAGTCCGTTTCGTTTTTACGTCGATCGGTCCAGCATCACTTGGGGAATATTAGCGACAAAGAAATTGCCGCTGCATTGAACGGGACCATAGAGGGTGGCGGCAGGCGCGTGAGTGCCAACGGCCTTCAGAAGATGGTGGATGCCATCGGCGGTTTTCCGTTTCTTATGCAGCTGGTAGGATTCCGCTCCTGGGATGTGCGACCCCAAGCAGAAGAAATTACGGCCCAAGATGCTGCGGAGGGCATTGCTCTTGCGCGTTCTGACATGGAACAGCGCGTGCTGGCGCCGACGTATTACGAGCTTTCCGAAGGCGATAAGGCATTTTTGGAGGCAATGCTTGTAGATGAGGGCGAGAGTAAGATTGCGGATGTTGCGCAGCGAATGGGCGTAAAGAGCAATTATGCGTCGCAATACCGCGCTCGCCTGATTGAGCAGGGGATTATCGGGGAACGTGGTCGAGGAAGGGTTGGCTTTGACCTTCCGTATTTTAAAGAATACTTGGAGGAGGGTCTCGATACCGACTAAATGGCCTTTTCGTCGATTGCCTGTGTCGGCAGCAGATTATTGGCGCCCAGCGAGCTGCTAATGCTCGCTGGGCGCTTTGCTGACTAGTCGTTTAAGAACGTCCCTAATGACTAGTCAAAAATGGGCCATGTGTCCCAGTTGTGGAGACTCCTTGAGCCGTCTGGGTATCGTGAAAAATCGCGCACTCCCCCATCATCAAAAGTGACACACGCTACCTGTTGATGGGAGGCAGCCATGGGCTTCTTTGACAAGATGTTCGAGAAGAAAGAGTGCGCGATTTGCGGTACCGAGCTGGGGCTTCTCGGCAAGACCAAGATCAACGAAGGCTACCTGTGCAAAGAGTGCGCCGGAAAGCTCTCCCCCTACTTCCACGGCTATCGCTCCAGCACCGCGGACGATATCCGTGAGCAACTCGCCTACCGCGAGGCCAATGCCGAACGCCTGGCGTCGTTCAACCCCACGCGCACGCTCTCTGCCGGGCGAACCAACATCATGCTCGATGAGGACGCGGGCCTGCTGATCATCACTTCGCAGAGCCGCTGGCGCGACGCCAATCCCGACATCATCGAGTTCTCGCAGGTACTCGGCTGCGATATGGATATCGACGAGCACCGCACCGAAATCTATCGCGAGACAAAAGACGGCGAGCGCGAGAGCTACAATCCGCCGCGCTACGACCTGGATTACGACTTTAACCTGACCATCCACGTCAACACGCCGTACTTTACCGAGATCAACCTGCGCGTGAACGACTCCACCATCGATCAGCGCGGTTCCATCGAATACCGCGAGGCCAAGCGCCAGGCAACCGAGGTCCGCGACGCGCTGGTGCAGCTGCGTCAGGAAACGCGCGACAGCGTCGTGGCCGCTAAGGCCCCCAAGACCGCGGTCACCTGCCCCTTCTGCGGTGCAACCACCATTCCCGATGCCAGCGGGCGCTGCGAATACTGCGGCGGCGCCATCGGCGCATAGCCTCCGGCAGCGAAAGGACCGATCATGGCCTTCGAGAGCGTCAACTATCAGTGCCCCGCGTGTGGCGGCCCCCTTCACTTTGCCAGTGCCGAGCAAAAGCTCGTCTGCGACTACTGCGATTCGCGTTTTGAAGTCGAAGAAGTCGAGGCCCTCTATCGCGAGCGCCAGGACAAGGCAGATGCCAAAGCCGATGCCGCAGCCGCGGCCCCCAAGCCTGCTGTCGACGATGCCGTGCAGGAGCTGGCTCAAAACGCCGGCTACATCTGCTCGTCGTGCGGCGCCGAGCTCGTGTCCGACGGCACCGTCGCCGTCACCACCTGCCCGTACTGCGGCAACTCCGCCGTGGCACCCGGCCAGCTCTCGGGCGACTTCTCACCCGACCTGGTGATTCCGTTTAAGCTCGGGCGCGACGATGTCATGGCCGCGCTCAAAGACCACTACAAGGGTAAAATCCTGCTGCCCAAGAGCTTTGTCACCGGCAACCACATCGACGAGGTCCAAGGCGTTTACGTGCCGTTTTGGCTCTACGGCGCCCGCGTTGACGGCGAAGTGTACTTTGACGCGACCAACGAGACCGTGACCGAGGAATCCGACCGCACCGTCACGACCACCGACCACTACGACGCCTACCGTAAGGGCAATATCTCGTTTGAGCGCGTGCCCGTCGACGGATCGTCCAAGATGCCCGACGGCCACATGGACGCCATCGAGCCGTTTGACTACGACGCGCTGCGCCCGTTCTCGGTCGCCTATATGCCCGGCTACATCGCCAACCGCTATGACGAGGATTGCGAAACCTGCAAGGCGCGCGCCGAGCGCCGCATGGAGGAGAGCACGATCTCAGCCCTGCGCGAGACCGTCGTCGACGAGTACGACGACGCCACGGTCGAAAGCAAGCAGCTCGACTACACCTGGGAAGAAAACGATTATGCTCTGTTCCCCGTGTGGATGCTCTCTACCTCGTGGAACGGCAAGAGTTACCTGTTTGCCATGAACGGCCAAACCGGCCGCATGGTCGGCGAGCTTCCCTGCTCCAAGCCCAAGCTCGCTATCGCCTCGGTGCTGTTCTTTGCGATCGGATTTGTCCTTTCCCAGATTCTCTTTATGGGCGAGAACGCCTTCGATCCGGATTACCTCACCTTTGATGTCGAGGGCATCCTCATCAACATCGTCGCGCCGCTGATCATCGTGATCATCGCAGACGTGCTGCTGGTAGGCCAGCTCAAGACGGCCAACGAGGCCACCCACGCCGACTGCTACTGCGGCGAGCTCGACCTGACCGAGAAGCACGACACCTTCAGCCACACCGAGACCACCGTTGTCATGAAGGACAACAAGGACGATTAGCCATTCTGACCAATACCACCCGGCCTTTGACGAGAAAGGAAGATCACCATGGGACTCTTGAAAGCTGGATTGGGTGCTGCCGGCGGCGTCATGGCCGACCAGTGGAAGGAATTTATCTATTGCGAATCGATGCCCGCTGACGTCTTGGCCTGCAAGGGCAGCAAGCGCACCGGCGGCCGCAGCTCCAACACGCGCGGCGAGGACAACGTCATCTCCAACGGCTCCGTCATCGCCGTCAACGACGGCCAGGGCATGCTCGTGGTGCAAAACGGCAAGATCATCGAGGTCGCGCTGGAGCCCGGCGAGTTCGTCTTTGACACCGGCAGCGAGCCGAGCGTCTTTAGCGGCAACCTGGGCGACTCCATCAAGGAGACGTTCGCCAATATCGGCAGCCGCTTTACCTTTGGCGGCGACGCAGGCAAGGACCAGCGCGTCTACTTCATCAACACCAAGGAGATCATCGGTAACAAGTACGGCACCGCCTCGCCCGTGCCTTTCCGCGTGGTCGATAACAACATTGGCCTGGACGTCGACATCTCCGTTCGCTGCAACGGCGAGTATTCGTACCGCATCACCAACCCGCTGCTGTTCTACACCAACGTGTGCGGCAACGTGACCGATAGCTACACGCGCGATAAGATCGACAGCCAGCTTAAGTCCGAGCTGCTCACCGCCCTGCAGCCCGCCTTTGCCAAGATCTCGGAAATGGGCATTCGCTACAGCGCCATCCCCGGTCACACCACCGAGCTCGCCCGCGCGCTCAACGAGGTCCTCTCGGCCGACTGGCGCGACCTGCGCGGTGTCGAGATCGTGAGCTTTGGCGTCAACTCCATCGCCGCTTCGCAAGAAGACGAGCAGATGATCAAGGACCTGCAGAAGGCCGCGGTCATGCGCGATCCCACCATGGCGGCCGCCAACATCGCCAGCGCCCAGAGCGATGCGATGCGCGCGGCAGCCGCCAACCCCAACGGCGCGATGGCCGGCTTTATGGGCATGGGCATGGCAGGTGGCATGGGCGGCATGAATGCCAGTCAGCTGTTCGCCGCCGGCCAGGCACAGCAGCAGGCTGCCCCGCAGCCGGCTCCGGCTTCCACCCCCGCACCGGCACCCGCTGCCGCACCTGCGGCCGGCGCATGGACCTGCAGCTGCGGCGCCACCAACACCGGCAAGTTCTGCTCCGAGTGCGGCAGCCCCGCACCCGCCCCGGCACCAGCCAAGTGGTTCTGCCCCAACTGCGGCAGCGAAAACGGCGGCAAGTTCTGCAGCAACTGCGGAACGCCCAGGCCCTAACCCCTCTATCTGGTAATTGGCGGGGGATCCGCCACCCCCGCATTTGCTTCTATGGGTTTCGTTCGATAAAGGAGGACACCATGAAGACAACGTTCAAAAAGTCCGCGCTCGCATTCCTGACATGTATCTTGGCGCTCGCCTTTGCCCTGACGGGCTGCAGCGGCGGCGGCAAAGACCCCAAGGCCAACTTCGTCGGCAGCTGGCAGTACTCGGGTGGAACCTTGGACGGCGAAGAGCTCACCGATGAGTACATGGATATGCTCAAGGAGTGGGGCCTCAACTGTATCCTGATCCTCGACGAAGACGGCACGGGCGTCCTCGACATGTTCCTTGAGGTCGCCGACCTGAAATGGGAGGCCAAGGACGCCACCACCGTAACGATTACCGCCGAAGATGAGTCGCACGACCTGAAGCTCAAGGACGACAAGCTCGTCCTCGAGGTGGAAGGCGACAAGATTATCTTTACGAAGTCCGACAAGGATCTGTCCGGTACGGTGAAGAAGGATCGCGAGAACGCCGAGAAGGAAGAAGAGATCGATGAGGCCGTCGAAGACGACGACGTCCAGAGCATCGAAATCTCCCCCGCCGTCACCGTCGCCGATGACGACCTGTGCACCATCACCATCACCGAGAAGTTCAAGGACGACTGGGGCGACATCGGCTTTGTCGTCAACATCACCAACAAGAGCGACAAGGACCTGACCTTCTACGCTCCTTCCGGCAAGACCAACGTCAACGGCACCATGAAGGAACCCTGGTTCTCGGCTCACCTGATGCCCGGCACCAACGCCACCGAGGAATTCACGTTCTCGAGCGGCGAGCTTGACAGCCTTGACGACCTCGTCAATACGACCATCGGCATCGACGCCTACCTGACCGATTCCTACGAGGACGTCGCCTCCTACAGCGCAACCATCGCGTAACGGCACGTAACATCAGCCGCGGGTTGGCGGACACATCCGCGCACATGTCAGGCGGGGCCGCAGGAGTTGATCCTGCGGCCCCGCCGCTTTATGCCGACAGCACTGCCCATACAAGCAGGCCTCCCGCCGTTTTCTGATGCAAAACGGCGGGAGGCCTATCTTTGGCGTTGGAGCACGGGCGGCGCACCGACTACGGGCGCTCCATATTGGGGACGATGCTGCCTTCGGTCACCGCATGCACGGCAAGACGCATGATGTTGTCGTAGCCAGTCTTACTCAGGATCTCCGAGATGCGGCGCTTGATGGTGCCCTCGCTCATAAACAGCTCGGCCGCGATCTCGCGGCGGCTCTTGCCCTCGCAGGCAAGGCGCAAAATCGACAGCTCGACATCGTCGAGTGCCGCCGTGCCCGAAAAAATGCTCTCGGGCGGCTTGGGAAACGTGCAATAGCCCGCCAGCGTGGAGCGCATCACGGCGAACAGCTCGTCGATACCGACGTTCTTGTACACAAAGCTATCGACGCCCGCCTCGCGGGCCTGATCGACAAAGGTGATCTCGGGCATGCCGGTCATGATAATGATGCGACACTCGGGCAGCTGCTCCTTGATGCGCGCCGCCGCCACGATGCCGTTGGAATCATGTTCGGTGCATACGTCCATCAGTATCATGTCCGGGCGCTCCCTGAGCGCGACACCCAAGGCCTCGGAGGCATCGGCGATGGCGGAAACAACGGTCATATCGGGCTGGTCGCCAACGGAGCGCGCCAGGCTCTCGCGCAGGATGGCCTGGTCTTCGACAATTAACACGCGGATCATGAGCTTCTCCTTTGGACCGTGGTGCTGGAGGCGAGCGGAATGGATACCGCAAGCGTAAAGGGCGGGGCGGCGTGGACCTCCAGGCTGCCACCCAGATCTTGCGCGACATGCCTCATACCTGGGATACCCGTTCCCTCGCGATACGATACGGGGGCCGGGGACCCGTCGTTAGAAATCGTCATGCGCGCGACGGCGTCAGCATCCGTCCCCTCCTGCCACAGGCGTACATGGACCCGATGCGCCTGCGCATGCTTGGTGGCATTGGTCGAGGCCTCGCGAATGATCTGCAAAAATGCGACGGCGACACGCGCGTCCTCAGGCAGCGCGCCCTCAACATCGATCTGCACACTCACCAGGCCAAAAGCATGGACGATATCACCCAGCTGCTCTGCAGGCTCGCTAGCACCGCCACTGCGCAAATCGGCGGCGATTGAGCGCAGCAACGGGTCAATCTGCTTGAGCGACTCATCGTCCAGACGTCCCTCCTCCAAATAGCGATGAAGAATGGACAGGCGCTGCCCGATCACGTCGTGCACGCGGGCACGCATACGTAGGTAGGCCGCATTGTCGGCAACCTTTTTAACTTCTTCGATCTGGGCCTGGAGCTCTTGGCCCGCAAGCTCAAGCAGGTGGTTGGCTTGCGCCAGGCGGTCGTAGGCGTGTGCGTATTCCGTCACGTCCAGGCCGATAATGCGCTCAAAGAGGCGGCCCGAAACCATAACCTCGTCGTGCACAAATAGGCGAATCTCGGCGGGAGAAATCTCGATCACGGCGCGAGCATCACCAAAACGATCCAAGTTAATCCGCACACGGTTCCTACTGCTTTCGGGCATTTGCATGCTAAGTTTGCGCAGGTCGTTCCATGTGCCGCTCATGTCACCTAGATCGGTGGGCATATGAAGTTCCACCAGGTTTTTGCGCATGCAGCGGTTCATGAGCAGCGGACGGCCCCTCGGGTCCAGATACAGGATGCCCACGGGGATCACGTTGATGGTCTCGATCGTCGAGAACGCGGTGATATCCTCCTGGCGGTTACGGACGTCCATCAAGAGCGCCGCGATGGAACGCAACAGAAAGAACGCTCCCTCTGCGATAAGGACAACGGTCCACGCCGAGTCCATGGCAAAAACCACCGGCGGTGTAACGGCGACAACAAGCAGCAGCTCGACCAGCATGACGGGGCGACGATAGCGCACCATAAGCACCACGCCATAGGCAAAGATTGCGGCATTGAGCCACAGCACTCCGCCCATTGCCCTGGCGCAAACGTCAAGCGGCGCCACCAGATACGAGCCAGACGACGCGAACAGGATAAGCGCCGAAACCACCAGGTGAACCACGAGGCTCGCCTCGTAGGCGCAAATCACCTTACGGTTATAGGACGAGCGGCGCGATGAAATGAGCGGGACGTGGATCGTCTGCAGACACGCAGCCAGGGCAAAGACAACATCGAGCGCAACGATTTGGGGAAGGATGAGCGAAATCTGCATCGTCACTCACCCGCCCTCGGCATCAAGACGATCATGCGCAGCTGGCCGGGCTCGACCTCAAGGCGGTATGCCACGTTGCGCCCTTGCAGAGCGCTTTCGAGCTCTTGCGCAGCGGGCGTCTGCGAAAGATCTTCATCATCGTTGGAAAAAAGTGTGGCGCGCAGCTCGACACTGCATCGGTCATGATCGCCCAAGTGATACATAAGTGCCGGATGGTCGGTGGTGTAGGCAAAAAACGCAAAGTCATACACGCAGTCGTACAGGGCGCTTACCGTACTGGCGTGCATCGGGCGCCGTATGGCGATAATCGAGGCGCAATCGATATCGATGGTGCGCAGGTCGCTTGCGAGCTCGTTGGCAATGAGCTGAATACGGTCGCGGTCAAAACCGCTCTCCCCGTGCTGTGCCAACGTGAGCGACCCTTTGCGCTTGCAATAGGCAACGAGCATCTTGGCGCGCTGCAGCATGCGGTAACGCTCGTGCGAAGACGCTTCGTCGGTCAACGGCGGCAGCGAGCTCAGCAGGTCGTACATCCCTTCGAGCGCGCGGGCAAGCGCCTGGTCCACGTCTTGGACCAGCAAGGTCTCGGCCTCTTGATCTGCCAAATGCGTCTTAAGGTCGTAGTCGGCGGCGAGCAGCTCATTTTGACGCTGCAACTCCATGCGACGATGTGCCAGTTCACGGTTAAGCTCGTTGAGCTCCGACACGTCTTGGGCAAGCAGGGCCGATCCGCCCAGCAATGGAAAGGCACGGTACATCACATCGGGATCGGACGCCACGGCAAAGGCATGGGCGCGCCCGTGCTCCTGGACCCGCAACTCCTCGCGCACGCCTACCGGCATTGGCTTTGACACCGGCGTGGCATAGACTTCCTGCAGGTCGCGCGTTAGAACTTTGAGGTCAAGCGGCAAGGTGTCGAAGATGCCGGCGATGTCGTGATACGACGGAATGACACCGCAATCGAGACAGATTTCCATCGCCACCACGCACAGGACGCAATAGACGAGCGAAAAGTTGAGCCTCCATGCCCAGGGCACGCGCAACGCATATGAGATGGCAAAGAATGCGCCACCCAGCAGTACGAGCGCCGCCGTGCCCGAGAATCGCTGGATGCGAAAGGACGAGGACCGACCAACCAGGATAAAAAAGGCCACGAAGTCAAAGGCCGTCCACACGAGGACGACGAAATAACCCCAGCCGTACGTGTAATCGTTGCTCCAGGTGTCGCTTGTGCGGTCAAAGCGAAAGACCTGCTGGTGAAAATCGTTGGTGAGCACAAATCCGATAAGAAGGATGGCCACGATCCACAGCGCAGCACGGTAGCGGCGACCCAGGCGGTGCTGCTCCAGGCCCGCAAGGCGCAGGCCACACAGCTGGTAGAGCAGCGGAATGAGCGTCATGGGCACGTAGTACAGGTACCACAGCACGGTGGCATAGAACGGCGTGAACGACTTGTACTTTAGAATGACTTCGATCATCCACAGGGCGCAGATGGTGGCGACGGCAACAAGGCGGCGGCGCAACACATAGTCCAAACAGCGCAGATAGACCGATACGCCCCAAATCGAAAATGCAATTGCGGCGACAAGCAGCGGGAGAGAGCTCGAATGGACGAGCGCATTCACGACCTCTTCGGACACCTCGCTATAGGCGGGCACGGCGTTAGAAAGTTTGGGGTCGAAGGCAAACAGTGCCGGCAAGACTGCCAAAAGCATGAGGAACAGCGCGGTGATGGCGCCGGCGATAGCGAAGACGCGGTGACGGTACACCCGATGTGTTATGCCAACAAGGAATCGCGGCATGGCGAAGAGCCTGCCGCCCCTGGGATCCGCCACGGGTGCGGATCGGGCGGCCGCGTGGCCGATATGTCGCTCGCGGGTACCCATAGTGCTTTTAGTGTACCGACAGACGGATCGAAAAAGCGGGCCGCATGTCCCAAAATCCGCAGACGGCAAGGCGCCCGGCGAACATTAACTGCTCGCCGGGCGCCTTGGTTAGGAGGCTATGAAGTTGAGTGTCTCAGCTTCCTTAGGACAGGTCCTCACCATTCGTTTCAATGACATGCTTGTACCAGTCGAAGCTCTTCTTCTTGGAGCGCTTGAGGGTGCCGTTGCCTGCATCGTCGCGATCGACGTAGATAAAGCCGTAGCGCTTGGACATCTCGCCCGTGCCGGCAGACACCAGGTCGATCGGGCCCCAGGTGGTGTAGCCCAGCAGGTCAACGCCATCCTCGGTCACCGCGTCGCGCATCGCGGCGATATGCTGGCGCAGGTAGTCGATACGGTAGTCGTCGTTGATGGAGCCATCCTCCTCGACAACATCCTTGGCGCCCAGACCGTTCTCGACCACAAACAGCGGCTTCTGATAACGGTCGTACAGGTCGTTGAGCGTAATACGGAAGCCCAGCGGATCAATGGCCCAGCCCCACTGGCTCTCCTGCAGGTAGGGGTTCTTGGCGCCGGCGAACGCGTTGCCCTGGGTGCGCTCGACATCGGGGTTATCGGCACCGGCGGAGCAACGGGTGCTGTAATAGCTAAAGCTGATGAAATCGACGGTGTTGGCGGCCAGGATCTCGCGGTCCTCGTCGGTCATGCCCACATCGATGCCCAGACGCTCAAGCTTCTTGACGGCATAGGCCGGGTAGTAGCCGCGGCTCTGGACGTCGACGAAGAAGTAGTTGTCCTGATTGTCGAGCTGCGCCTGGCGCACGTCGCCCGGACGGCAGCTGTAAGGGTAGTAGCTACCTGCGGCGAGCATGCAGCCGATCTTGACCTCGGGGTCGATCTCGTGGGCAATCTTGGTTGCCCAAGAGCTGGCAACGAGCTCGTTGTGGGCGGCCAGGTACTCGACGGCCTCCTTGTTCTCGCCCTCCTCAAAGACCAGACCGGCACCCATAAACGGCAGGTGCAGAATCATATTGATCTCGTTGAAGGTGAGCCAGTACTTCACCAGGCCCTTGTAGCGGGTGAAGATCGTGGTCGCGAGGTTCTTGTAGAAGTCGATGAGCTTGCGGTTGCGCCAGCCGCCGTACTCCTTGATGAGGTGAATCGGGCAGTCGAAGTGCGTGATGGTCACGAGCGGCTCGATGCCGTGCTTTTGGCACTCGCGGAATACATCCTCGTAGAAGGCCAGGCCAGCCTCGTTGGGCTCGGTCTCGTCACCGTTGGGGAAGATGCGGCTCCACGCCAGGCTCATGCGGAAGGTCTTAAACCCCATCTCGGCAAAGAGGGCGATGTCCTCCTTGTAGTGGTGGTAGAAATCGATGCCGGTCTGTGCGGGATAGTAATAGCCGTCCTCGAAGTCGAGCATCTTGCGCTGGCCGGAGACCACCGCGTAGCGCTCGGGGCCGTGCGGAGCCACGTCCACGTTGGCCAGGCCGCGGCCGTCCACGTTGTAGGCGCCCTCGCACTGGTTGGCAGCCGTCGCGCCGCCCCACAGGAAGTCTTTACGGAAAGCCATGCATCAATCCTTTCGCACGCTGTTGTCATAAGCTCAGTATCCCTGCAAACAAAGCGTCGCTCAACGGCAACGGCGCAGGCCGATACTTCTTTTCGCGCGCAGGCGCCCGGCAGCCACCCCACCTGACACTTTTTGATACCCACCTGTCCAATCCACCACAAAGGGGACAGGCACCTTTGTGGTGGTTTGGGGGCAGTTTGTCTCGATCTGTAACAGGTAGGCCGCCAAAACCGGGCCTGATGTTACAGATCGAGACTGTTCGGCCTGTCCCCTGCAGTTTGTCTAAATCTGTAACAGGTAGAGACGATTTGGCCCGCTAGATGTTACGGATTGAGACAGAAGATTCTAGTCGCAGGCGATGTCGAGGTTTTTGCCGGTGAGACCTACATAACCGCCTTCGCTCGGCAACTCATTTGACTGAATAGGAAAAAAAGGGAAAAATAGGAAAAAAAGGAAAGGAAAGTCATGACTGAAACCATCTTCTCCCCCTCATTTGGAAATCGCCCGTCCTATCTGGTGGGGCGCGGGAACGTGATTTCGACATTCATCTCCGGTCTTGAGCAGGAGCCGGGCAATCGTGACCGAGCCATGCTCATGCTCGGCCAGCGAGGCAGTGGCAAAACGGTTCTCCTGTGGGAGCTCGCCGATCGCGCACGCAAGCTCGGCTTTGTTGTCGCCACACCCACCGTAGCCTCCGAGGACATGCTCGAGCGCATTGTTGAGAAGATCCAGGAAGCAGGCGAGCCTTACGTCAACAAGCATCGTCTCCCCAAACTTACAGGTGGCAGTTTGAGCGTCTTCGGTTTCTCGGCAGGCCTCGAGTTCACACGAGACGTGCAGGAGACCAAAAGCTTTCAGTTCAAGCTCACGCAGCTGGCGCGCAAACTGACCGAGCAGGGACACGGCATCCTCATCCTCATCGACGAGCTCCAAGCAAATTCACCCGAGATCAGACAGCTCGTCACCGCCTATCAAGAGCTGGTCGGCGAACGGCTCAACGTCGCGCTCGTCATGGCGGGCCTCCCGGGAGCAGTCTCCGCGACACTCAACGACCGCGTACTGACATTTCTCAACCGCGCACGCAAAGTCACGCTCGAACCGCTTTCAGTCGGAGATGTCGATGCATATTATCAGCGGGCTTTCGAAGAGCTCGACCTTGATATTCCAGGCGATCTTCGCCTCCGTGCCGCTCGTGCAACCCAAGGTTCGCCCTATATGCTGCAGCTCATCGGCTACAACATCGCCAATCGCTGCAAGGCCGGAAAACGCGTAACGCCAGAGCAAGTCGACGGAGCTATCGAAGCGTCAAAGGCCGATTTCGAAAACGATGTTTGTGAAACGACGCTCGCCGCGCTATCGGACCAAGACGTCGCGTTTCTCGACGCAATGGCTGATGACGAAGACACCGTTTCGCGCATTTCCGATGTAGCGAAGCGCATGTCGGTCACACCCGACTATGCGCAAAAGTATCGCCGACGCCTCATCGACGCCGGCGTTATCGAACAGGCACGCCGCGGCTACGTGCGCTTTGCCGTCCCATATATGGCTGACTATCTGCGCAGCCAGCTCTAGGCAGCCACCACAATGGGGACAGACACCTTTGTGGCGGATTGGGCCCGGTTTGTCTCGATCTGTAACATCTAGGCCGCCAAAATCGGGCCTGGTGTTACAGATCGAGATTGTTCGGCCTGTCCCCTGCAGTTTGTCTCGATCTGTAACAGGTAGAGACGATTTAGCCCGCTAGATGTTACAGATCGAGACAGAAGATTCTAGTCGCAGGCGATGTCGAGGTTTTTGCCGGTGAGACCTACGTAGCCACCCTCGGCAGCTTTGGGGCTGTCAGCATGGCAGAGGACCCACTTGTCGGCCTTCCAGTAGCAGTAGCTGTCACCGGCCGCGGGCATGTCGGCCGCAGCCTCGGGGCGCGGTCCATTGGTGCCGGCGGGCAGCGCCACCATCACCTGGAAGCCGCCGTCGTCGACCATGCAGGGCGTGTAGTGGAGCGTGGTATTGAAGACTTCGACGACCGTACCCGCCGGCACGCGGAACGCCTTGACGCACGCGGTATCGAGCTTGCCGCCCTCGATCTCCCAACGATGTGCCACGAGCAGGATAAAGTCGCGTGCACCCAGGTTGAACTCGCTGGCGCGGTGATACTCCAGGCAGTTGAGTCGTGTATTGTGGCCGTTGCACCAGCCCAACTGGAAGGGACGACCGCCAAACATGAGAAAGCCCAGTTTATCGACATCCTTGACGCCCTCGAGCTCCGGCGCGCTTGCTACGTACTTACTGCCCTCGGGAATGGGCGTGGCTGAGAGCGCCTCGAGCACGGGCGACGTGAGCTCGGACGGAACGTCATCCCAAACGTTGCCATAGGATTTGAACTCGGGATCGTTGACAGAGTAGATATGCATGTTCACTCCTGTTCGTTAATGTGACTATACGAACATTCTAGAACAAACATGAGCGATTTTGAACGCTCGTCCCGACCAATCAACAAAAAGGCGCCCCCGCATAAGCGAAGGCGCCCAATGCGCGCGTTTTGGGCGATAAAGCCCTTACGCCTGCTGATAGTGCAGGTGCTTCTCGTCGATATCGGCCAGGTCGCGGTCGAGGTAACGGCGCGCGAGCCAGTTAGCCATGGGAAGGTTCTGGTCCAGGTAGTTGCCGCACTCCTCGGGAGCGGCACCGGGGACATCGCCCTCAAAGTCGGCAACAAACTCGAACAGCTCACGCACGAGCGGCAGGATCTCCTCGCTCGTCACCTCGTCAAATACGACGAGGTAAAAGCCCGTGCGGCAGCCCATGGGGCCAAAGTAGACAATTCGGCTCGACCACTCGGCATGATTGCGAAGGAACGTCGCGCCCAGGTGCTCAATGGTGTGGCACTCGGCGGTGTTCATGACCGGCTCCTTGTTGGGCGTGGTCAGGCGCAGGTCAAACGTGGTGACGGCAGCACCGGTCGCCGGATCGCGGTCGATGCGGCTCACATACACGCCGGGCTCGAGCAGCAGATGGTCAACGGAAAAACTCGCGATGCGCTCCATGGCAGATCCTCTCGGTAGTCAATTTGGGACGGGGCTCTTTTAGCTGGTTCGAATGGTCGCACCAATCATACCAGTCAAAAAAGCCCCGTCCCAAATGAGCTGCCCGAGACAGGGATCAATGAGTTTTTAATCCCCGTCCCAGAAAAATCATGCTAGGCAGTGTAGGCAATCGTTGATTTCACGGCGTGGCGCCAGCCGGCGATCTTCTTGGCGCGCTCGTCGGCGGTCATGGCAGGCTCCACGATGCCGCGGGCGCCGTAGACGTCGACGACATCGCGCGTGTACATGTCCAGCGCAATGCCGCAGGCCCAGGCCGCACCCAGACCGCTCATCTCGTCGTTGCTCGCGATGCGGATGGGCGAGCCAACCAAGTCGCTCTCAAACTGCATCAGGTACGCGTCGCGCGTGGGACCGCCGTCAACACGAAGCTCGGACAGCGCCGCGCCCGAATCCTCGACCATCGCATCGATCACGTCAAAGATTTGATAGGCGATCGACTCGTCGGCGGCCTTCACGAACTCCGCGCGACCCGTGGTGCGCGTCATGCCAAAGACGCAGCCCTCGGCGTCACTCGCCCAATGCGGCGCGCCCAAACCGGTAAACGCCGGCACAAAGTAGACGCGGCTCGCCGGATTGGCGGCGTAGCACAGGTCGGTAACCTCCTCGGGGTTATTGATGAGTTCAAGATCGTCGCGCAGCCACGTCTTGACGGCGCCGGCGTAGCTCACGTTGCCCTCGAGCACGTACTCGGTCACGCCGTCCATGCGCCATGCGAGCGAGCTCGAAAGCCCGTGCGAGCTGGCAACGAACTCGTCGCCGACGTTCATCATGACCGAGCTGCCGGTGCCATAGGTCGCCTTGGCCATGCCGCGGCTGTGGCAGCCCTGGGCAAACAAGGCCGCGTGGCTGTCGCCGAGCACGCCGTGAATGGGCACGGGCGCCGGCAAAAAGCCACCCAGGTCCGTCATGCCGAACAGGCCATCGGAATCGGTCACCTGCGGCAGGCAGGCCACATCGACGCCAAAGGCCTCGCACACCGGCTCGCTCCAGCAGCCACGGCGCAGGTCAAAGAGCTGCGTTCGGCTGGCGTTGGACCAGTCGCAGCGGAACTCCGCGCCGCCCGTGAGCGTCCAGACCACCCAGGCATCGATGGTACCCAGGCACAGCTCGCCTGCCGCGGCAGCCTCGGCAGCAGCGGGAACGTTCGCGAGGATCCAAGCCATCTTGCCCGCCGGGTAGTAGGGCGAGAGTACCAGGCCCGTCGTGTCGCGCACCAGCTCGGCCACACCCTCGCGCGCGGCCAGCTTGTCGCACAGCCCGCGGGCGCGGGCGCACTGCCACACCACGGCGTCGCACAGCGGCTCGCCCGTCGTGCGGTTCCAGGCAACGGTGGTCTCGCGCTGGTTGGAGATGCCGATGCCGGCGATGTCGGCCGGGTCGACCCCGGTCTCCTCCACCACGGCACGCGCCACGGCCAGCACATTGGCGGCAATCTCGGCCGGATCATGGCTCACCCAACCGGCCTCGTTGACAATCTGGCGATGCGAGCGATCGGCACGATGAATCAAATGGCCGTCTTCGTCCACCAGCAGCGCCTTGGTGCCCTGCGTGGATTGATCGATTCCGATGATGTATTTACTCATGTACTCTCCTGTTTCCCCCGCCGATTCAAAAACTTAAACCCGACGAAAACGGAATGTGACAAAGGAACTGTCCCTTTGTCACATTCCAATTACTCTGCGGGCAGGAACTCGGCAACGGTCTTGGCGATTCCGACACCCGTCAGACCGTAGTGCGCAAAGACCTCGGGGCTCGTGCCGGTGATGACCGGCGCGTCGGGCAGGGAGAGGCACTTGACCGGACGCGGGCAATGTTCGCCCACCACCTGCGCGACCATAGAACCCAGGCCGCCGAAGGGACTGTGCTCCTCGACAGTCACGACGGCGCGCGTGGCGCCGGCGGCCTCAATCACGGCCTCGGCGTCGAGTGGCTTGACGCAATACATGTCGAGCACCGTTGCCGAGATGCCCTGCTCGGCCAGCAGGTCGGCAGCGTCCACGGCATGGCGGACCATCTCACCGGTGGCGACAAGCGTCACATCGGTGCCGCGGCGCACCCAGGTGGCGCGATCCATCTGGAACGGGCACTCGTCCTCGGTGTACACGTCCTCGACCGGATTGCGGCCCACGCGGATGTAGGCCGGCTTGTTGTCGGCGACCAGGGCTCGCACGAGCTCGGCGGTCTGGAAGCGGTCGCTCGGCAGATACACGCGCATGTTGGGAATCGCGCTCATGGCGGCGATATCCTGCGCGGAGTGATGGCTCATGCCCAAGGCGCCGTAGGACACGCCGCCCGAGATGCCGATGAGTTTGACGTTGGTGTTGGAGTACGAGACGTCGACCTTGCACTGCTCATACGAGCGTGTGGTCACAAAGGACGCAGGCGAGGCGGCCCAGGCCTTCTTGCCGCACGAAGCCATGCCGGCGGCGATGCTCACCAGGTCCTGCTCGGCGATGCCGACCTCGACGGACTGCTGGGGATACTGATCAAAGAACGGCGTGAGCGATGCGGAGCCGCGGGAGTCGGAGCACAGGACGACGATATCCTTATCGGT
The DNA here is from genome assembly GCA_902496115.1 of uncultured Collinsella sp. Taxonomy (GTDB): domain Bacteria; phylum Actinomycetota; class Coriobacteriia; order Coriobacteriales; family Coriobacteriaceae; genus Collinsella. Next base: position 73,880 of record CABUZK010000001.1, read on the forward strand.
CTTCGCGGCCTCGAGCAGCGTGTCGCAGATAACTTTGCGATTGGCGATCTTGTTAGCCATTGATGGCCTCCTTGTGGGCAGCGAAATCGGCGATGATCTGGGCATATTCCTCATCATTGGGCAGGTGATGATGCCAGGCGGCCTTGTCCTCCATAACGGGCGAGCCGTAGCCCTTCACCGTGTTGAGGATGATGACCGTGGGCTTGCCGCAGGTCTCGGCCGCAAGCGTCAGCGCGGCGTCGATGGCCCGGACGTCGTTGCCCGGAATGGAGAGCACGTTCCAGCCGAAGGCTGCCCAGCGCTCCTCCTGCGAGTCCTGCTTCATGACGTCCTCGGTGCTGCCGCTGATCTGCAGGCGGTTGCGGTCCACGAGCGCGCACAGGTTATCGAGCTGGTAGTTGCCGCCGCTCATGGCGCCCTCCCAGACCGAGCCCTCGGCAAGCTCGCCGTCGCCCATGATGGTGTAGACGCGGTAGTCGCGGCCGTCCATCTTGCCGGCGAGCGCCATGCCCACAGCCACGGGCAGGCCGTGACCTAGCGAGCCCGAGTTCATCTCGATGCCCTTGAGCTTGTTGTTGGGGTGGCCGATGTAGGGGCTGCCGAACTTGGAGAAGCGGGCCTTGACGTCGTCGAGGTCAAGATAGCCCTCGTGGCAGAGCACCGCGTAGTAGGCCTCCATAGCATGGCCCTTGGAGAGAACGAAGCGATCGCGGTTGGAATCGTCGACGGTCTCGGGCGATATGTTGAGGTGGTTGGCGTAGAGGGTCATGAGGGCGTCAATCACCGACATGTCGCCGCCGATGTGGCCGCCGGCGCCAGCCATGATGATATCGACGCAATCGCGGCGAAGGTCCCAACGCAGGGACTCTAGCTCTTCGATAGTTGCCATTTCTACTCTCCTCGCAGGTAGGCTTTAACGTCTTCTTCGATGGGATCATATAAATCGGGGGCGATGCCGAGGTACTTGCACGCCTCGTAAAGCACCGGCACCACGTTGGCGTGAATAGCGACGCAGTGGTGGATGTAGGGACCCTCGACGATCTTGGCCTCGAGGCGCTTGAGATTGTCGACCTCGACCCACAGATAGGTGCCCATGCCGGCCGGGCCGTCGATGCCGCGGGCGTTGCCCAGCAGCAGCGAGTACTCGCCGTTGTCGCCGTCAAAGCGGGCAAGGGTGAGGTCGCCGTGCTTGGCCTCGGCCGTCAGCGCACCGGGGTGATCGAAAGCCAGCGGGTAGGTGAGCTTGGGTTTGACGGCCGCGCAGCTGCAGGGCCAGGGGCCGCAATGCTGCAGCAGCTCGCCGTTCTCGTTATCGGGATGGCGCACAGTCCAGTCGGCGAACATGCCACGGTGACGGCCCAGGTCGGCGGCCTCGACCATCAGCGCGGTGATGGCGCCGTGGATGTCGGTCTCGCATACGATAGGAATGCCCATCTCGTTGAGGATGGCGTTGGCGGCGCAGGGCATAATGCCCAGCTCGTCCTGCAGGGCGTTCCAGCACTGAATGGCACCGGCGTTGCAGCCATACTTCTCGACCAAGCGCTTCATGGCGATGGCAAGACCGGCGACCGCAGGGACCTTGTCCTCGGGGATGCAGATCTCAAAGCTGTCGTTGATGTGGGCAAGCATGGCGGCCATGGCCTGCTCGTCGGCCTGGGCGTCGCGCACAGCCTGGACAAGTTCGGTCATGGGGATAGGCGAAAGCTGGATGTTGAACTTCTCGAGCAGCTCGCCCTCGTTGCACATGGTCGACCAGAAGTCGAATGGACGGGTGGCCATCTGCAGGATGCGGGTGTGCTTGAAGGTCTTGACCACGTTGCAAACGGCCAAAAAGTCCCAAACGCCGCGCTCGAACTCGGGGTCGGTCAGGCGGCAGTTGGTCATGTAGGTGAAGGGAACCTGGAAGCGGCGCAGGACCTTGCCGGTGGCGAACAGACCGCACTGGCTATCGCGCAGGCGCGTGCCGTCGGGCTCGGGGCGCTCGTCGCGCGGGCCCCACAGCAGCACGGGCAGGCCGAGCTCGCGGGCAAGGCGAGCGCAAACGTACTCGGTGCCAAAGTTGGCGTGGCACAGCATAATGCCATCGACGCCCTCGGCGCGGAATTTCTTGACGATAGGCTCAATGTGGCTGTCGTCGAACAGCAGGCCCTCGTCATTGATGTCGTCGATATCCACGATGTCGACGCCGATCTCGCGCAGGCGATCAGCCGTCAGGCCGCGATACTTGATTGCGTCCGGCGCGCTAAAGATGCTGCGGCGCGTGGGCACAAAGCCGAGCTTGATCTTGTCCATGTACGTCCTCCCCTAATCACATGTTCAGTAAACAGACGCATGTTTCGTTTTGTTCTGTTTACTAAATGTTTTACTCTTTTGTTTAATAGTCTAGCGCGAAAGTCCCGTAAACGGTAGAGAAATCAGCCTAAACGGTATGTAAACAAACTGAACATACAAGGGAAACAAAAAGAGGGCCCCGAAGGACCCTCTCTTAGTAGCGTTAGATATGGCTGCCTTAGCGAGCTTTGCCGCCCTGCGCCCCGGCGTTTTCTTCGCCTAGATCTCGCACACGCTCTGGCGCTCGACAAAGTAGGTCGACACGGCCGTCTTGCAGGTATAGCTCTTGGGGTTGCGGATGTTGCCCACCAGGCGACGCACCGCGATCTCGCCCACCTCGTGCTTGGGAACATGCACCGTGGTGAGCGGCGGGTTGGAGAAGGCGCCCAAAGACAGGTCGTCAAAGCCGATGATCGAGACATCCTCGGGCACGCGAATACCGTGCTCGTTGAACGCGCGCATGGCGCCCACGGCGAGCACGTCGTTCTCGGCAAAGAAAGCCGTCGGCAGATCGTCGCGCGAGACGTTGTCGAGCCACACGCCCATGTCGCGATAGGCACCCTCGAGCGTGGTGCCCAACGTGACACGCCATGCCGGATTGGCCTCGAGGCCCGCGTCCTCAAGCGCTTGGCGATAGCCGCGCTCGCGGTCCTTAAAGTTGCGGATCCGAAGGTCGCCCGCCAGATAGCCGATTTGCCTGTGGCCTTTCTCGATAAGGTAATCCACGGCACGCAGCACCGAATCGGTGTTGGCGATGACTACGGCATCGAAGTACTGGCGATCGCTCCAGCCGTCGAGCACAATCAGGTGGGCGGCAGCGTCGGCGAACAGGGCGTAGTCCTCCTCGCCCAGCTCGGTACCCATCAGCACGATGGCGGCCGACGGGTCGGCGATCAGGCCCTCGACCTGCGGGCGCACGGCGTCCAGGTCGCTAAAGTCGAGCGAGACAAAGCTCGTGCTCATGCCGTGGCGACGCGCCTGGCGCTCCACGCCCTCGATGACCGCGGGATGGAAGGTGCTCTCGTCCAGGATGGCGCCCGTCTTGCGCGCAAGCACAAACTGGATGCTCTCGAGCTGCGTCGACTGCTGATAGCCAAGCGACTGCGCGCACTCCAGGATGACCTTGGCGGTCTCCTCGCTCACGCTGCGCTTGCGGTTGAGCGCGTTGGACACGGTTGCGGGCGAAAAGCCGGTAATGCGGCTGATCTCGCGGACGCTTGCTTTAGCCATCGTTCCCCCTAGCATCGGTCGCGGCCGAGCATCGTGGCTTGACCGCCCCGTGGCTCGGCAACTAAACGACCGCAAATTCAATCTAAACAGAATAGTAAATGTTTAATAGCTAGTTTAGCCTGTTGTCAAGCGAAGTGGCACGACTATTCCCCCAACGGGCGCATTTACTCGGTAGCCAATTTAGGACGGGGCAGGGAAATCATTTAGCCAAGGACACGGGTCATGCGTGTCTTGAACTCGGACAGGAAGCGCGGGGCATCCACGGTCAGCGCCACAAGCGCGCTCTTGTCCGGATCGGACAGGCGGTGCTCGTCGCAGATGGTGCGACCGCGATACTCGCCCAGCAGATCAACACGCAGGTTGCAGCCGAGCGCACCCACGAGCGTGGGGTCGATCGCCACGGCAACGGCCAGAGGATCGTGCAGCGCACAGCCACCCAGGTAGGGTGCGTTCATCTCGTACGAGCCAATGTAGTGCTCGACCATGCTCGCAAATGCGCAGCCCGCCATGGTGCCCGAGCCCGTCCAGCCGGCAATGTCGCGGCGCGTAAGCACCACGCGATGCGTCACGTCCAGGCCCACCATGGTGAGCTTGCGACCCGATCGCAGCACGGCATCGGCCGCCTCGGGATCGCTTGCCATGTTGGCCTCGGCACCCGCGCTCACGTTGCCGGGCACGGTCAGGGCGCCGCCCATTACCACCACGCGGCCGATAGACATCACTGCCGCCGCATCGCGCTCCAGGGCAAGGGCCAAGTTGGAGAGCGGGCCGGTCGCTACGTAGACCAGATCGGGACCATAGGTGCGCGCGGCATCGATCAGATAATCGACTGCAGCGTTGCCATCGGCCGACGTCGCCCCCACCGGCTCGTAGGGCGACGCGGGCACGCTCGCGCCACCGATGCCGTTCTTGCCGTGAATGAGCGCGGTGGACGCCGGCGGCGTATAGGGCTCAGTCGCCTGCAGAGGACGGTCGGCACCCAGGTACACCGGCACCTCGGGACGGCCCAACAGGTCGAGCACCGCCAGGCAGTTATGCGCCGACTGGTCGACGCGCACGTTGCCAAAACACGTGGTAATGCCCACGAGCTCAACCTCGGGGCTCGCGATGGCATAGGCGAGCGCCATCGCATCGTCCACACCCATATCCAGATCAAGGATCAGCTTCTTGATTGCCATTGTTCTACTCCGCTTCCCCGTCTTGTACTAAATCGTCTAAATCAAACACGCGCTCAACTTCGGCACGCGTGGGAATCGACTGTTGCGCGCCCAAGCGCGACACCGCCACCGCCGAGGCGCGTGCGCCCGCCGCCATACACTCAAAGAGTGGCAGGCCTTCCAGACGAGCCGCGGCGAGCGCACCGATAAACGTATCGCCCGCGGCCGTCGTATCGACCACCGCGCTCGAAAGCGCCGGCATGCGCAGCAGCTCGCCGTCATCGCCAAGCGTAACCGACCCGGCGCCGCCCAACGTGATGACCGCAGCTCCGGCACCCTTGGCGAGCAAGGCATTGAGCGCCGCGACGCAGCTCGCATCATCCGCGGGCAAGATGCCCGTCAGCGCCTGGCACTCAGTCTCGTTGGGACAGACCAGGTCGACCGCAGGCCAGGCCTCCACAGGCAACTCGCAAGCAGGCGCTGGATTAAAGACCGTATAGAACCCCAGCTCGTGAGCGCAAACAATCGCCTCGGCCGTCGCCGCAAGGTCACATTCGCCCTGGGCGATAAAGACGCTTCCGGCAGCCGGGGCAATCTCGCTGGCGTCGCCGTCGAGCTCATCGGCCATCAGACGTCTCAGCGCGCAGGCAACGTCCTCGCCCGCAAGCGCATGGTTGGCGCCCGGTGACAGCACGATACGGTTGTCGCCCTCGCAGCGAATGATGGTCGCCGTTCCCGTCTCCACGTCATCGCGATGCGCTACAAAGTCACAGTCCACGCCGGCGTCTTGGAGCCCCGCCACGAGCGACGCACCGAACGCGTCGCGACCGACCGCGCCGATCATGTGCGTGCGCGCGCCCATGCGCGCGGCAGCTACGGCCTGGTTGGCGCCTTTGCCGCCGGCATTAGTGATAAATCCGCTGCCGCCGACGGTCTCGCCTGCACGCGGCATGCGCTCGCACGCCACCGAAAGGTCCATGTTCATGCTGCCGAACACCACAACGATGCCGCAATCTGCCATGGAAACCTCCTCGTCCGCGGGCTCTGCACCCGCTGTTGGCCGTCAATCGTGCGCTCTCGCACCTCTATAACTGTAGTTCACTTTGATGTGGACGCGCGCTTGAGCTTGCGCCGGCAGCAAGCATTCACAGGAGCAGGCGGCTACAATGAAGGCGTGCTGATTATTCTCGTCATTGGATGAAGTTTTATGGAACAATTCCCGCGATCGAGTTCGCGCAGCTCACGCCACGCGAGCGATCAACAAGCGCCGCACGAACGTTCGCGCGCTAACCGACAAGCCACCGAGCCGCGCCACGCCGCAGGCTCTCATCGCGCGCCCGCCAACAAGGGTACCCACACCAACAGCGCCGCAAAAGAACAGGCGCCCACGCGCCCCAAATCTCGCTATATCCCCGCCCTCGACGGCCTGCGCACGCTTGCCGTCGTCGCAGTGGTGCTCTATCACCTCAACCTCACGTGGGCTCAGGGCGGTCTGCTCGGCGTCACGATCTTCTTTGTGCTTTCGGGCTATCTGATCACGCGCCTGCTCATCAACGAGGTGTCAAAGACCGGGCGCATCGACCTCAAGAGCTTCTGGATCCGCCGTATCCGCCGCCTGTTCCCCGCCGTGGTGACCGTCGTGGTGGTGACCTGCGCGCTGTGCACCGTCTTTAACCATGTGATGCTCACCAAGATGCGCCCCGACATCCTGCCGTCGCTGTTGTTCTTCAACAACTGGTGGCAGATTGCCCAAAACGTCTCGTACTTCAATGCTCTAGGCGACCCCTCGCCGCTCACGCACTTTTGGTCGCTTGCCATCGAGGAACAGTTCTACCTGATTTGGCCGCCACTGCTGTTTGCCATGGTATCCATGCATGTGAGCAAGCCCAACACGCGCCGCGTGGTTCTTGGCCTTGCCGCGGTATCTGCCCTCGCCATGATGGTGCTTTACAACCCTGCCGCCGACCCCAGCCGCGTGTACTACGGCACCGACACCCGCGTGTTCTCGCTGCTGCTGGGCGCCTGGATGGCCTTTATCCCCGATCGCGACCTGGCGCCTGCGCGCCTCGCTCATCGTTTGGGGCTCAATCGCCTGGCTGGCGCCGCCAAGCACGGCAAGAACGCCGAGGGCAAGCCTGGCAAGAAGGTCGACGAATCAGCCGATACCGCCCCGGCACAGCCGAGCGCCCTCGTGCGCTTTTGGTCCTCGCCCGCATCCATCGATGTGTTGGGCGTCGTGGGCCTGGTTGGCCTTGCCGCCATGGTCGCGCTCACCAACGGCTACACCGCGTTCCAATATCGCGGCGGCACGCTGTTATGCTCCATCCTCACGCTCATGGTTATTGCGGCATGTGTGCAGCCTCAGGGCATGGTTGCCCGCGCACTGTCCGCCGAGCCGCTCGTGTGGGTTGGCAAGCGCTCGTATAGCATCTACCTGTGGCACTATCCGCTGCTGCTGCTTATGAACCCGGTCGCCAACATCAGCGATACGCCCTGGTGGCAGTACATCTTGCAGGTACTTGTGGTGGTCGCCGTAGCCGAGTGCTCCTATCGCTTTATCGAAACGCCGTTTAGGAAGGGCGCCTTCGGCCGCACCGTCGCCGAATTCCGCGATGGCACCACCACGCCCGTCAACTGGGCACGCGCGCACGTCCCTGTCTGCGCAGCCTGCGCTGTCGTGTTGGTCGTTGCACTGGGCGGCCTGATCTTTGTGCCCGAGACGTCTGCGCTGAGCGGCGAGGGCGCAGAAGTTCTGAACAAGGGAGCCAAAAATGCAAAACCCCAGGACCAGCAGGCGGCCGACGACACCGACAAGGACAACGACGGCTTCCCCGATGGCTCCTACGACCTGTTGATGATCGGTGACTCCGTGTCGCTGCGCGCCGTCGATTCCTTTGACGGCGTGTTCCCGCACAGCCACATCGATGCCGAAAAGGGCCGCCAGTTTGATGCGGGCCGCGCGACATTTGAGGGCTATATCCAGCAGAACCTTGCCGGCAAGATCGTGGTCTTTGCGCTGGGCACCAACGGCCTGGTGACCGACGCCCAGATTGACGCCATCATGGCCGATGCCGGCGATCAGCGCATCGTCGTATTTGTTAACACGCGTAGCCCGCAGCCGTGGGTCGGGTCCACGAACCAGGCCATCGCCAACGCCGCCACGCGCTACAAAAACGTTCGCGTTATCGACTGGTACGGATATAGTGCCAACCGCAACGACCTGTTCGACGGCGACGGCACGCACCTTTCGAACACGGGCGTGACCGAGTACCTCAACCTGATCCACGATGCCGTCAAGAAAGACCTGCCCGTGCACCCCGAGGACCACGTCAACGATCCGCAGCCGGCAGCCGTCAAGTCCGCCGCCGACGCACTCGTCAACGCCCTCGCCTACAAACCGCACAAGCTAGGCACCGACAAGTAACACAGTCAAATCCGCTTGCACCCGGAGGGGGCGTCGGCCACAACCGACGCCCCCTCCGGCAGTTAGGGACGCTCCTTATGTGCCGGCGCCCAGGGACACTCCTGACGCGACCGATGAATGCCCCTCCCCGCGGCCGAATTCTGGGCTCCGCGCCACCTCGAGCGTCGTTTCCATGCCCCTCACCCGCAGCAAACACCCCAAGATTGCTCTTTTTGAGCCGGCCCCAAGAAGCTGCGGGCAAAAAACAGGCCGCAGCCCATGGCGGCGACCTGTTTAGAGTCCAAAAGAGGCGCTACGCGCTGTAACCCATCGCTTGCAGCACAAACATGACGACCGTCAGCACCGTAATCACACCGATAGTCGCCCACGTGAGCACATTCCACACGCGGCCGTTGCGGTTGGCGCCCATAATGTGTCGATCGGCGGCAATAACCACCTGGAACACCAAAACCACGGGCAACAGCACGCCGTTGATGACCTGCGAGGTCATCATAATCTGGAACAGGTCGACGCCGGGCATGAGCACCAGCATGGCAGAGATGCCAATGATGGCCGTAATAATGCCGCGATAGACCGGGGCCTCGTCCCAGCTGCGATCGGCACCGCGCTCCCAGCCAAATGCCTCGCAGATAGCACTCGACGTAACACCCGGCAGCACACAGGCGGCCAAGAAGCTCGCCGCGACCAGGCCCGAGGCAAACAGTACCGTGGACCACTGACCCGCAATAGGCTCCAACGCGCGGGCAGCATCGGCGGCATCGCTAATCTGAATACCCGCCGGGAACAACACCGTACCGGTCGTGATGATAATAAAGCCGGCAATGACATCGGCGGCAATCGAGCCGCTCACGGTGTCGATACGCTGCAGCACGATATCGTCCTCGCCCGCATTCTTATCGACCACGTTGTTCTGCGCCAAGAAGATCATCCACGGTGCGATGGTGGTACCAATCGTTGCGACCACAAGCGACACGTAACTGGGGTCGTTTTGGATGTTGGGCACAACCAGGTCGACCGCCACATCGCCCCAGCTGGGACCAGCCATAAATGCAGCGACAATGTAGGTCACAAACACGCAACTCACCAGCAGCAGAATCTTCTCGATGCGCTGGAAGCTGCCCGACATGGTAAGCATCCAAACCAGCAGTGCCACCAGCGGCACCGAGATGCTCGCCGGCACGCCGAAGAGGGCAAGACCGCTCGCGATACCCGCAAACTCCGAAATGGTCACGGCCGTATTGGCGATCAGCAGCGCCGCCATGGCCAGCACGCTCCTGCGCACGCCAAAGCGCTCGCGAATGAGCGACGCCAGGCCCTTGCCTGTGACGCAGCCGCAACGCGCCGCAGTCTCCTGTGTCACGATGAGCAGCACGGTCATGACGGGAAGCATCCACAGCATCTTGTAGCCATAACTGGCACCGGCGCTGGAATACGTGGCGATGCCGCCGGCGTCATTACCCGAAAGCGCCGCCAGAAGGCCAGGGCCCATGGCGCCAAAGATGGCCGCGATGGTCAGCTTTTGCTTGGTGCTCGCCTTTTGTTTCGTGTTTTGCACGCGACCACCTACCCCATGACCGACATGGTGAGCAGCACTGCAGCGATACAGTACGCCACGCATGAAATCATGACGGCAATGACGTTCATGGCGGTGCCCGACGTATTGAGGTCGTGCTCGTCACGCCAGAACAACACCATCAGGTAAATCACGGCGCTCATGTTGCCAATCAGGCAAACGATGGCCGCAATGTTAAAGCAGCCGGTAAAGAGCTGCTCTTCAAACATGGGCGCATCGAGGAATGCGGCGGTGCGCACCAGCTGGGCGCACAGGTAGGTCACGAGCGACAGAATCAGGCCCATGCCCGTGCTCTGGAAGAAAAATCCCAAATACGGCTTGGGCTCATCGTCATGACCGTCGTACTCCAGGAAGTAGTTCTTGACGAACGACACCATGCGCGAGGCAGCCAGCAGCACGAGCGGCATGGCGCACATGGGGAACACCACCAGATGCGCGGAGCCAAGCGCCGTCCCCAGCACTGTTGCCATGATGCACGAGGCAATGCCCCACACGACAACCCAGTACTGGCGATGCACAAACCAGCTGAGCACATTCGTCGAGTCGTCGGACGCGCTATCGCCCGAGCCGACGCCTGCGATCTGCAGGTCCTCCTGGTGCTCCTCGGCGATAACGTCCATGGCGTCATCAAAGGTCACGATACCCAAGATGTGACGGTTCTCGTCGCAAACGGGGATGGCGACCAGGTCGTACTTGGTCATCTCGTCCGTTACGTCTTCCTGGTCATCGTCGGGCGACACATAAACCAGGTCGCGATAGGCCAGCTGGCCCAGCGTGGCGTCGCGGTCGGCCACGATGAGCGTGCGCAGCGAAAGGACACCGGTGAGCATGCCACTCGGATCCTCGGTATAGACGTAGTAGACGCTCTCGAAGTCCTCGTCGAGCTTGCGGATCGCCTCGATGGCGTCAGCGACCGTCGCCGTGGCAGGCAGGGAGACAAACTCCGAGGTCATGATGCGGCCGGCGGTGTTGTCCTCATAGCCCAGCAGGTTACGAATCGCCTTCTCTTCCTGAACGCCCATCAGGCGCAACAGCTTCTCGGCCTTCTCGTAATCGAGCTCGTCGATCAGGTCGGCGGCGTCGTCCGGGTCCATCATGGCCAGCATCGACGATGCGTCCGTATCGGACAAGCCTTCGAGCATCTCGGTCATAAGCTCGTCGTCATCGAACTCCGAGATGGCCTCGGCGGCCTGGGCGGTATCGAGCTGCGCGAACACCTGCGCACGCAGGCGCGGGTCGAGCTGTTCGATAATGTCGGCAATGTCGGCGGGGTGCAGCTCGCCGAGCGTCTTGTGCGACACCGACAGCTGGATGTTTTTAGTCGAACGATCGAGCAGGTCCATATAGGACCAGGCGATAATATCCTCGCCGAGCGGTTTGCCCAGGTGCTTCATAAAGCCCTCGACAACATGCTCAAGGGCGGGGCTGATCGCGCGCAGCAGACCGCGGGCGCCAACTTCGGCACCCAGCAGGCGCAGCTGATTTTCGCCCGACATGGAAAACTTGATATCGTTCACGCGCACGACCTTCATGCCCTGCGTGTCGACGATCTGCTTGTTAAGCACGTCGCGAGCAAGTAAGAGTTCGGTCGGCTGCAAGTACGAAAAACGGATTTCGGTGGCCGGCGACTTAAGGTGTACACCCGTCTCGTCGATACGGTCGACCCATTTGCGCCAGCTGATCATAAATGGCGTCTTGCCGGGTCCGCGGAACGCGAGCGACGTCACGTGCGGAAAAACTTCGCCGGTAGCAATGCCAAAATCGTTCACAACGCCGAGCTTTTCGCCATCGACGTCCAAAACCGGCAGTTTGAGCATCTCACTCAGATAATTCACTGGTGCTCCCCATCATTATCCCTTCGGACTGCGACCATGCCGGCGCGCCGTCCGTGGACTTTTAGATATGTATACGCATGCGCGGGCGGCACGCCGCTCGGCGCTCACACCCCGTGCATGCGCAAGAAGCACCTGCATGGGGTCATCGACTGTATGGTCGAGGTTTGGATTTCACCTGCAACCTTTCTCTTGACCCTTGTTATCCGCAGTAACTATAGCATCAGCATCGCGCCGTGGCGCCAAATTTATGCTCCAAACATCGCAGGCATACCAAACGCCGACGCATCCGTGACATAGTCATTGGGGACGTTCTTAAATAACTAGTCTGTGGTGTCGTCATCTTCGGCGAGCTGGGGGAACACGGCGTTTTTGGGCATGGTGACCTTCGCCAGCGAGTTGAGCTTTTTGCTCAGCGATGCGTCCGTCTTGACCAGATCGCTCAACGTCACGATTTTGTAACCGTCGGCAATAAGCCCGTCGATAATCTGCGGCAGCGCCACGAGCGTCTGCTCGGCACATTCATCACTGTCAGTCAGCAGCACAATGTTGCCCGGCGTCACCGAATCGAGCACCGTCGAGACCTGCTCGTCGGCACCGTTGAGCAGCCAGTCGCCCGAATCGATATTCCACGAGACCACGGCAGACGCCAGGTCCATCGCATCAATCCAGTTTTGCTCGTCAAAGGCTGCGTAGGGAGCGCGCAAAAGCATCGTCTTCACGCCGGTCGCGGACTTGATCGCCTCGGTGCCCTTCGAAATCTGCTCGCGCACCGCGTCGCGGTCCTGACCCTTGAGCGACTCGTCGCGGTAGCTGTTGGAGCCGACTTCGCACCCGGCATCGACAATCGCCTTGGCCGTGGCAGGCGAGGCCTCGGCCGCATCGCCCGACAGGAAGAACGTCGCGGTGACACCCTTTTCCTTGAGCACCTGCAAGATCTGCTTGGTCGCTCCGCTCGGGCCCTCATCAAACGTCAGCGCCACGTACTTTTCGTTGCCCTTGGGCGCCACGCTCGCGCACTCGACCACGCAATCGGTGGCGGGCACGACCTCGCCACGGTCCTGCGTCTTGCCCGACTGCTCGCCGACCCACACCTCGGAGCGGCCCTGGATGCCCCACGTCTTGACATACTCGATGGCACCCGTGCCCTCGACCTTGAGCTTGGGCTCGATAACCGTCGCCTGGACCTCGTGCTTCTCATACGTGTCGCGGCCGTCCTTGACCGTCACCTTCTCGCCGCCCGTAAGCTCGCGGCTTTTCCACTTGCCCTGTTTTATGCGCTTGCCGTCCACCTTTACCGACAGCTTTTCGCCGCCATGGCGGGTCAGCACGCTGTCGTCAACAGCCAGCAGGTCCCCGGCATCGTAGGTATCGGCCAGCTCCTGGTCGTCGATGAGATTTTGCAGCGTAGAGCCGACGCGCACCGCAGTCTCCTGGCCATTGAGGACGACATCCACGCTGCGGTTGACGTAGCCCACGACGGCAGCGATAAACAGTACGAGCGCGCAACCCACGGCGATGAGCGCATAGGGCAGGCGGGACGGTCGACGCGGCGAGCGCCCGTTGCCGATGCGCGCGCTGCGATCGCTAAACCCACGGCTATGGTTGAGGTACATCGCGCCGGGCTTACGGCGACGTCGACGCTGACCGCTGGGCAGCTGCCCCAGGTCACGGCGCGCCGTCGGACGCGCACCCGAGCGCCCGTTTAAGTTAGATCCGTTTTGGCGCATGTGCCCTCCCCCATAAAGACAGCGAGCCGGAGCAGCATGTCTCCGGCTCGCCTCCCATCATTTGGTACGTCGCTATTTGCTAGCTTTTGACGAGCCCCCGCTCGCCTTTTGATATTCGTCCTTAAAGGCCTTGAACATACCGCGCGTCTTGCCGAGCTGCTTGCCCAGTGCGCGGCTGCCCTTGTCCACGGCGACCGATCCCTTGTCATCGAGCACCTTGGCGCCCTTCTTGACCTTATCGCCCACCACGACACTGGCCTCGGCAGCCTTGGCGGCCGCGCCGCCCGAATACCCGAGCGCCTTGACCTCGTCCGAGACAATCATCGCGCCGTTCTCGTAGCCGCGCAGCATCGTCGGCGGCACCTGCGTGTCGCCCACCAACATGCTCGATGCGGCGCTGGCGGTCACATAGAACGTCTGCACAATGCCCGAGCGCGGTTTGAACTCAACGTCCGAGCAGTAGCCCACGACATCGCCCGATTCCGTGCGCACGTCCATACCGACCCAGATGATGCAATCGTCCAGGTTGATATCGAGGCGCTTGGCCGCGGCGGCATCGTAGGTGCCCCTGACGTCGTCGACCGCGACAGCACCCTCATAGACGCCGATGGCATCGAGCGCCACAAATCGGTCGGGGCGCTCGATCATACCCGCGATATCGGACTGGCGGACCATAAAGCCCACCACGCGCGTGCCGCCCGGGGTAAAGACGGGAAAGTGAATCTTGCCGAGCTTTTTAGGGCTGCGCGGCGTGCCGTCCTTTTTGGTGCGCTTGTCTTCGGCAGGCTTACGATAAACCTTGACGCCGACAAAATCCCCTGCGCGCATTATGCCTCGGTCGAGGACTCCGTGGCCTCGGTGCCGGCCTCGGTGACGTTCTCGACCACGACGTCGGCAGCGGGCGTCACGTTGCCGCCCGAGATGGCGTCGTTGAGCTGCTCGCGAAGCTGGTCCATGCGCTCGCGGGCCAGGTCGACCTTGGCGCGCAGGTCATCGGTCTTGGCGTCGACCATCGGACCAAAGTCGTTGACCGCGGCACGAGCCTCCTCGGCACTGTGCTCGTAGGTGTCACGCATGTTGTCCCAGGCGTCGTTGGCGATATCGGCGGCCATGGCGCGGGTCTCGGCACCCGAGCGCGGGGCCAGAGCAACGCCGATGATAGCGCCGGCGGCAGCACCAAAAAGCGCACCGGAGACAAAGCTGAAAGTCTTTCCCATGATCATTCCTCTCCTGCGGGCACCTCGATGCCCACCGTTTGAATGCTGTCCATTATACCCGCAGCGCAACACTTGCCGTCGCGCTCATCTGCGTACGGTAAAAGCGCAGGTACATGATGGTGATAAGCGAGTGAACCTACTCCTGCGGCATGGCAGGCATGGCCACCGTGGCGGCCGGGTCCTCGCCGGCGCCATCGACGAGCGGCAGGTTGCCCTCGTGCGCCGAGCCGGACGGAGCCGTTGCCGCACCGCCAAAGACGGCCGCGGGGGCCTCGTGGCTCTCAGCGGTCGCGCCCTCGGTATCGATTGCCTCCTGCGGCTCGTCGTCAAAGTTCGGGACGCCCTGGGGCTCCGCGGACTCGGGCTCGGAAGCCGCCTCGGCAGGCGCCTCGTCGACAGGATCGACGGCAGCCTCGGCAGGCGCCTCGCCCTCGGTCGCGTCCCCGGCCTCGTCCTCGGCGTTCGCGGCGGCGACGGCCTCGTGCGGATCCTTGCCCTCGGCCTCGGCACGCATGCCCAGCACCAGGTTGCGCAGGCCCGCAACCGTACCGTCCACATCGGGAGCGGGCTGGTCCGCATGCAGATAGGCCCAATCCATCATAAAGGTCGCCGAAGACAGCGCGCCGATGGCCAGCG
Source organism: uncultured Collinsella sp. (assembly GCA_902496115.1). Classification (GTDB taxonomy): domain Bacteria; phylum Actinomycetota; class Coriobacteriia; order Coriobacteriales; family Coriobacteriaceae; genus Collinsella. Next base: position 89,010 of record CABUZK010000001.1, read on the forward strand.
CGTCGTCGGGACACGAAAGCTCGACCTCAAAGACACGCTCATCGTGCTCGCTCACACGAGTGCGGCCGCACGAAATGCTGCCGGCAAGCCCGGTCTCGTTCATGAGCTCGACCGTCACGTGCTCCAGCAGATGGCAAAGCTCGGTCTGGCCCATGCAGTCCTGGAACTCGCGACCGGAATCGCCCAGGCACAGATGCTTGGCAATCGCGGGCACCAGGTAGTACACGCGCGCCGTGGCTTCGATGTCCTCCGAGGTCATGAGCGGCATGCCGGGGTTCACCAGCACATGCGCGCAGATCTTGTCCTCGCTGACGGTGACCTTAAGGATGTTGAACAGGCCTGCCATAACTCTCCCCTACTCTTCCTTGCCCTACTCGTCGCCGTCGTGCGGGTCCGCAGAGCCCGCACCCGACACCGTCGGCTTATCTGCCGAGGGCTCGGAATCCTTCTTATCGGTTTCGGCCGGAGCGATCACGCGAATGAGCGAGATGCGCTGGCCACGCATCGACTGCACCTTAAACTTGTACCCCGCGACCTCAAACACCTCTCCGATGTCGGGTACCGAGTCGCAAAGCTCCAAAATCCAGCCGGCGATGGTCTCATAATCATCGCTTTCCTCGAGCGGCCAACCAAGCTCAATCGCGTCATCGCACGAAAAACGCCCATCGACGAGCCACTCGCGGCGCGAAAGGCGCGTGAGGTACTTGTTGTCGGGGTCGAACTCGTCCTCGATCTCGCCCACGATCTCCTCGACGATGTCCTCGATGGTGATGATGCCGGCCGTGCCACCGTACTCGTCCACGACCACTACGATCTGGTCGTGCGAGGTCTGCATCTCGGACAGCAACGGCAGGATGTCCTTGGTGTCGGGCACAAAGGTGGCGTCGCGCAAAAAGTCGGCGATGGGCTGGTCGCCCTTGCCGTCGAGCGAAGGCTGGATCAGGTCCTTGATGTGCGCGATGCCGGCGACGTTGTCGGGATCCTCGTGATAGACGGGGATGCGGCTAAAGCCGGTCTGGCGCATGGTGGACAGCACGTCGGCGACCGTCTCGTCGTCCTCGCACATGGTAGTGTCCACGCGCGGCACCATGACCTCGCGGGCAACGGTGTCGCCCAGGTCGAAGATCTCGTGGATCATGCGCTTTTCCTCGTCGAGCAGGTCGTCCTGCTCCGAGACCATGTACTTAATCTCTTCCTCCGAGACATTCTGGCGGTCGTCGGCGCTCTTGATGCGCAGGATGCGGGCCAGACCATCGGAGCAAGCGCCGGTCAGCCACACGAGCGGACGGGCGATCTTTTGGAAAAACGACAACGGTCCCACGACCTGCTTGGACACGCCCTCGGCGTTGGCCAGACCGATGCGCTTGGGCACAAGCTCGCCAATCACGATGGAGAGGAAGGCGACCGCAACGGTGATGATGACCGGCGCCAGGCCGCGCGCGATGGCAGAGAGCGGCGCGATGCCAAAGCTCGTGAGCCACGTGGCAAGCGGGTCGGACAGGCTCGTCGAGGCGACGGCAGACGAGGCAAAGCCCACGAGCGTGATGGCGACCTGGATGGTGGCGAGCAGCTGGTCGGAATCGGCGGCCAGCTTAATGGCGCGCTCGGCGCGCTTGTCGCCCTCCTCGGCCTCGTGCTCCAGCACGGCGCGCTTAGCCGTGGTGAGCGCCATCTCGGACATGGAGAAGTAGCCGTTGATGAGGGTCAAAACGAGGGTGGTGATAAGGGAGATGGTTATGTCCATCGGGAGTTTCTCGAACCTCCAAGATTCGGGACGTTAGGGTAAAACGTTGATGACAGATACGGCAATTGCACCGGCGCCCAAACGAGGACGCGGGCGCGCGGACATGGTCGCTAGATTACGAAGAGGATCACCGCCATGAACTGGAAGATGCTGCCGGCGAGCACCCACAGGTGAAACACGCTGTGCAGATAGCGCACGTTTTTGGCGATATAGAACGGCACGCCCGCGGTGTAGCACACGCCGCCGACGGCGAGCAGGGCAAGTGCCACGGGGTTGAGCAGCGCCACGAGCTCGGGCAGCTTAAAAACGACGAGCCAGCCCATCAGCAGGTAGACCAGGCCGCTTACCCAGTGCGGTTGACGCTCACGCATAAAACACTCGAGGGCGATGCCGATGATGGCGATGGCCCACACGGCAAAGAACAGCACAGCGCCGCCGTCGTTTGCGAGCGTGATGAGGCAAAACGGCGTATAGCTGCCGGCTATGAGCAGGTAGATGCAGCTGTGGTCGATAATGCGGAACACGCGTTTAGCGCCCGCGGGCTGAATCGCATGGTAGAGCGTAGAGGCTAGGTATTCGAGGATAATGCTGGCGCCATAGACAATTGCCGCGGCCATGTGGGCCGGGCCCCCGCCGCGCAGGGCGGCGAATACGATCAGGAGCACCAGGCCCGCGATGCCCAGCAGGCAGCCGACACCGTGGGTGACGGAGTTCATGATCTCCTCGCCCACCGTGTAGTGTGGAACGGCCGCGGTCTTGGGTCGCGGCTTAGAACTGTCGCTCGAATCGGACATGCCGGTTACATCCTCCAACGTAAAGAGTTCTCAACACTATATCAAAGCGTCTAGGTACGTGCGAAATTTGCACCATACGTGACCCTTTGTTTACCCATTCTTTGCCTGTTGACGCATCAACGGCGAACGTCCATAATGCGCTTGCATTAAATGTTGATGTATTAACATCTTATAGGAGAATACCGCATGGCTCAAAACGCACGTTCCCATCGAAAGCTCAAGATAGCCGGCATCGTTGCACTGGTGGTTGTCGTTGCGCTGCTCGGATTTGCCGGCAACTTTCTGTTTGACTTTGCCCTGAATCCCCAAGCGCCCTACACCATGAAGATGATGCAGGATAGCAAGAACGACAAAGAAGGCGAGCAGCCGGATGCCGAGGAAACCGAGGCGCGGGCGTGGTTTAAAGAGAATCGCGAGAGCAGCAGCCTCACCGCAGATGACGGAACCGAACTTGCCGCTTGGTATTTTGCCGCCTCGGAGAACACCCACGATTACGCCGTCTGCCTGCATGGATATACCAACGAGCCCATCGGCATGGCCCGATACGCCAAGCGCTTCCACGACCGCGGCATGAACGTGCTTGCGCCTGCCGCCCGCGCCCACGAGCGCTCCGGCGGCGACTATATCGGCATGGGCTGGCCCGAGCGCCTCGACATCGTCGCATGGATTGGGCGGATCGTCGCAGCTGACCCCGAGGCGCGCATCCTGGTCTTTGGCGAGTCGATGGGTGCAGCAACCGCTATGAACGTGGCGGGAGAATCTCTGCCCGCAAACGTGAAATGTATTATCGAGGACTGTGGTTATACGAGTGTTTGGGACGAGTTTTCTCTGCAGCTCAAGGACGTGTTCGGCCTGCCCAGCTTTCCCTTGCTCGATGTAGCGAACTTGGTGTGCAACGTGCACGCGGGCTACGACTTTCATAAGGCGAGCAGTGTGGAGCAACTCAAACACGCGACGGTTCCCATGCTGTTTATCCACGGCGACCAGGACACCTTTGTGCCGTACGACATGCTCGACCAAAACTACGACGCGTGCGCCAGCAAAGTCAAGCAAAAGCTCACCATCCATGGCGCCACCCACGCCAAGAGCGCGCAAGTTGACCCCGAGCTCTACTGGAACACAGTCAACAACTTCCTCGACGAGTATTTTTAGGCAAAAAGCAACGTCTGGGGCTTTATCTGACCCCCTATTTTCGGAAGTATGCGGAAAAATCTGGAACTGCCGACCAGACCGCAGTTTTACCAACAATTTATCAGGGGTTTTGTTGCCAAAAAACGTCGTGTGCTCGGCGGTCTCGAAATTTGCCGCATACTTCCGGAAAGCCGCCCGAGAGCGTTGCGCTCGCGGGCGGCTTTTGCTCAACTAACGCTACAAAGGCGCTTGTTTTGTCCAATAGATAGGCGCTATTTGACCTCGATGAGCTCGTACTTGCTCGTGCCCAGGCCGATCTTCTCGGCGTGCGCGATGCAGGTGCGCCAGTCGGTGTCGGGATGCGTGATGCAGAAGGGGTCCTTGGCCTGATCGCCCTCCAGATGCTCGTGGTTGTGCTCCATCTTGGCCGCGCTATCGGTAAGCTCGGTGTTGGGCAGCGGCTCGGATGCCATGACGGCATCGGCACAGGCCTGGTCGATGGCGACCGGGTCGAAGCTCGCGAACATGCCGATATCGTTGACGATAGGCGTGTCGTTTTCGGGATGGCAATCGCAGTTGGGGCTAATATCCATGGCAAGCGAGATATGGAAGCTCGGGCGGCCGTCGACAACGGCCTTGGTGTACTCGGCGATCTTGCAGTTGAGCACATCGGCCGCGGCGTCATAGCCGGGCTTGATGCAATCCTGGTTGCATGCCGCAATGCAGCGGCCGCAGCCCACGCAGCGATCGTGGTCGATGGCGGCCACGTGCACCGTGCGAGTAGCGCCGCTGGCAAGCTCGCGCTCGCGGGTGTCGTCAAACGAGATAGCGTTGTGCGCGCAGATCTTTTCGCAGGCACGGCAGCCAACGCAGTGCTCGGTCGCGACGTTCGGCTTGCCGGCGGCATGCTGCTCCATCTTGCCGGCACGGCTGCCGGCTCCCATGCCCAGGTTCTTCATGGCACCGCCAAAACCGGCCTGCTCATGGCCCTTAAAGTGGGTGAGGCTGATCACGACATCGGCGTCCATGAGAGCCTGACCGATCTTGGCCTCGCGCACGTACTCGCCGCCCTCGACCGGGACGAGTGCCTCGTCGGTGCCCTTGAGGCCGTCGGCGATGATGATCTGGCAGCCCGTGGCATACGGGGTAAAACCGTTCTGGTAGGCGGTATCGATGTGCTCGAGCGCGTTTTTGCGGCTACCCACATAGAGCGTATTGCAGTCGGTGAGGAAGGGCTTGCCTCCCAGCTCCTTCACGACATCCGCGACGGCGCGGGCGTAGTTGGGGCGCAAAAAGCTCAAATTTCCCAGCTCGCCAAAGTGAATCTTGATGGCGACGAACTTGTTCTCAAAGTCGATCTGCTCGATACCGGCGTGACGTATGAGGCGCTTGAGCTTGTCGAGCTGGCTCTCGCGAGCATGCGTGCGCAAGTTGGTGAAGTATACCTTAGCGGGTGCTGCAGGTGCAGTTGCGGTCATAGATCTATCCCCTCGGTCTATATGGCGTTACAGACATAGAGGATGGTACCAGTTAAAGCAGAGTTAAAGTCAAGTACGGCACCTAGTCATTGGGTACTCATTGGGGACAGACTTAAATGAGTGCCTCGCCACCTGGCAGCTAGAGACGTTCCTTTCCTGCCGGCAGCTGGGGACAGTCCTTGCCAGCACGGCCGACGAGCCGGCGAGCCAGCAAAGACTGTCCCCGATGACTAGTCGTTTAAGAACGTCCCCAATGACTACTCCTGCACCTTGAGGGCCTCGGCCAAGCTGACGCGCTTGATGGAGCGCGTGTGCAGCAGTGCCACGACCAGGTAGGTCGCAAAGCCGATTCCTGCGCACGCCGCCATGGACCAAGCGGGCACGTAGATCTCGATATTGCCGTTGTAGGCGAGCAACATCGAGCGGAAGATGGCCGTGAGCGAGCCAATAATGACCGGCAGGCTCAGCACGAGCGACGCCACCACGCACAGCGTGATCGAGCGGATGTACAGATGCGAAATCTCGCCATCGCGATAGCCAAAGACTTTCATGTAGCTGATCGAACGGGCGCTGTGGTCGATCACCGCCTTGGTCAGCAGGTACATAAACAACAGGAAGATAAACACCGCGAGCCCGATCATCATTCCGATCATTTTGCTCATCATGCCGATGAACTGGTCGCCCACGGCGCGCATGTCATCGGGCGTGGTGTCGCCGGCAAAGTAGCGCGAATCAAGGTCGAGCTTCTCATCGCTCACATAGCCGTTAAAGTAGGCCGCATCGTTGTCAAACAGCTCGTTAAAGTCTTCGATACTCATATAGACATTCATATCCGACTTAGAGCCCCAAACGCAGTCCTTGCCCGCGTACTCAAGGGAATAATGCTCGCCCTCGTACTTGTCGTCGAGCGTGACCTTCTGGCCCTCGCTCCAGCCGAACTTGTCGAGCAGACCGCCTCCAAAGACGACACGCCCATCGCCGACGTTGAGGTCTTTCCAATAGCGCGAATCAGATGAAATGCCGTAGACGGAAATCGTCTCCTCGCCATTTCCGTCGCCGCGGTCGTATTGCAGCTGGTAAACGGCGTATTTCTCGGCCTGTGCAATTGCGCCCGCGCCGTTGTCGGTTGTATTGACCGGGTGGATATCGTCGTTGTCGGTGTCGATCTTAGAGGCCTTGTCAATCAGGTCGATAGCCTCGTCGCGGTTGCAGCCGAGAGCATCGGCAAGATCGTCAAGGCGCGCATAGAGCGCATCCTTCTTGTCCTGGACCTTGGCAAGCGCGTCCTGCGCCGCGGCCAGGCTCTCGGCAGACGGAGATGCGGTCGCGGCATCGACTGCTATCTGCGCTGCATCGGCCGCGTCGTCAAGCTCGTCATCGGCATCCTGAGCGGCAGAAAGCAGCGCGCCGTCAACCGACTGCAGGCGCTCGAGCGCCGACCACTGCTCGCGCTCCTCGGCAGTGCCCTCGAGCTCCAGCGGCGCCTTGAGCGTGTACTGGTGCTCGGCGACCAGGCTTGTCTCGAGGTTGTCCGCGTAGTGCGTCATCGTGGGCAGTATCGCCAGGCCAAAGAGCAGCAGCAGCGACGCAAACGCGATGCCCACGAACAGCGTGGCGAAGTTGCCCAAGTTGCGCAGGAAAATGCGCAGGCGGAAGCGGGAAACAAAACCCATGCGCTCCGGCAGTTGCATGCCACGCTTGGTGCCCGATTTGCCGCTCGCCTCGTGACGAAGGAACTGCAACGGCGTCTTGCCCATCTTGCGGACCAGGCCCACCAGCGTGATGAGGATGAGCGCAGCGGCGGGAACCACGGCGCACTTCACAAAGATCTCCCAGCTCCAGTACACCTGGAAGGGCGGCAGACTGCACGATCCGTAATAGAGGCTGCGCATGGGCTCGGTAAAGAACACAACGCCGAGTGCAGTGCCCAAAAGCGCCGCGACCACGCCCACGATGGCGGGAAGTGCCAGGTAGTGCAGCACGATCTCGCGTCGACGATAACCGCTGGCGAGCAGCGTGCCGATGATGGCGCTCTCCTCCTCGATGGTGGCGTCGGTAAGGACCACAAAGACGAACGCCATGATCACGATGATGATGTCGAGCAGCGTCATCCACATCATGGAGTCGCCGTCCACGTCATCGCGCGCATAGCCAATGCCCTGATTGGAATCGGCATCGATCAGATCGTCCACGCGCGCATCGGCATCGGCCAGCGCCTCGACCATATCCTGCTCCGCATCGATGCGATCCGCGGTGGGGAGGTCGCGATCGGTAAAGGTAAAGGAGTACGTATAGGCGGGCGCACCGCCGGCATCCTCGAGCGCGGCAAAGCCGGCGTCGGTGACCTCGGCCACACCATAGGTGATGGTGTTCACCGTAAAGTCCGAATTGTTGAGGAACAGCGCCTGGCTATCGGGCTGGGTCATGATGCCGCAGATGGTGTAGGTGCGGCCCTCGAGCTCGACCCTATCGCCCACGGCGAGACCGTTGTTGGTGGCAAAGACACGGTCGATGGCCACCTCGTCGTCCGCCTTGGGCTCCTTGCCCTCACAGTAGGACGCGATATCGACCTTGGTGCGGTGCGCATAGGTGCGCAGCATGCGCTTGGTGCCATCGTCGCCGGCGATCTTTTTGATGATGGCGTCGATGGAGAAATTCTTGTAGAGCGTGACGCCGCCGACGTCGCCGGCTGCATCCTCGGCGGCCTTGAGTTGATCGTCGGTAGCCTCGAAGGAGGTGGTCACGCGGCCGTCCTCAATCGTGTACGCATCGCGCATGCCGTCGATAAGGCAGCCGATGGAGTGGGCCGCAAGCAAAAAGCCCGATGTAAGGGCGATGCTTCCGCACATAAGCAAAAAGATGCCCAGGTACTTGCCGATATTGCGGCGCAGCTCGCGCGGGAGACGTTTTGCGAGAGGTGTCATGGCGCCGCCTACCAATCGAGCTCGGCGGCCGCGACGGGCGACTCGTTGAGCTCATCCTCGACGATGCGCCCGTCGCGCAGGCGCAGCACGCGATTGGCCATGCGCGCAATGGCGGCGTTGTGGGTGACGATGATGATGGTGCAGCCATACTCGCGATTGACATCTTCCATGAGCTGCAAGATTTCCTTAGACGTCTTATAGTCGAGCGCGCCCGTGGGCTCGTCGCACAGCAGCAGACCCGGGTTTTTGACGAGCGCGCGGCCGATGGCACAGCGCTGCTGCTGGCCGCCCGAAACCTGGCGCGGGAACTTGTTGCGGTGCTCATAGAGGCCCAGCGAGCGCAGCAGGTAATCAATGTTGAGCGGCTTTTTGGACAGGTGTGCCGTGACCTCGATGTTCTCCTTGATGGTGAGATCGGGCACCAGATTATAGAACTGGAACACGAAGCCCAGCTCGCGGCGTCGGTATTCGCCCAGGTCGCCGGCGTTTAGCGTGGTGAGGTCGCAGCCGTCCACCAGAATGGAGCCGGCATCGGCATCCTCCAGGCCGCCGATCAGGTTAAGAAAGGTCGACTTACCCGAGCCCGAGGGCCCCAGCATGACGCAAATCTCGCCGCGATTGATGGACGTGTCGATGCCGTCGAGCACCGTCAGGCGCGCGTCACCGTCGCCGTAGTGTTTCTTGAGATCCTTAACCTGGACATAGGCTTCCTGCGTCGCCATGGTATCCCCCATTGTTAGCCTGTTGCTACTTTAATAGGGTAATAGTAAACCTTGGCGAACTATTTTTGGAGCGAGGCTTGGGATTTATTTCAGACTAGTCATTGGGGACGCTCTTAAATGACTAGTCGCTGGGGACACTCTTTCGCCACCCGGCAGTTAGGGACGTTCCCTTTCTGCCGGCAGCTGGGGACAGTCCTTGGCAACCCGGCCGGCAAGCCGGCGGTTCGGCAAAGACTGTCCTCAATGACTAGTCGTTTAAGTCTGTCCCCAATGACCACTCTTGGTCGTTTAAGTCTGTCCCCAATGAGTACGATGACTAGGTGGCTAGGCGCGGGATTTGGCGCGTGCGAGGGCCAGACCTGCGGCGGCGATGGCCACGGCAAAGAGTGCCGTGACGCCCAGGTCGCAGGCAATGTCGCCCAGCACGGCGGACGTCAGGTCCGCGGCGAGCGCCTTGCTGATCGCGTCGTTCACCCAATATGTCGGCACAAAGTGCGCCACGGTCTGCACGGCCGATCCCATGAGCGACAGCGGCATCCAGGCGCCGCCCAAAAACGTCATGAGCATGCCGAGCAGGTTGCCCACACCGTTGAGCAACTCCTCGCGCGCACCCAGACTCGAAAGCGCAAAGCCAACGGCCAGCGGCGTGCACGCCAGGGCAAACGTCGCTGCCAGCGCCAGGCACACACGGCCCACGCCGACCTCGGCGACCGCGCCGGCAAAGCCCACGACGCCCATCATGCTCGAAACAAACCAGATGCAGACGGTGAGTACGGCGGCGGCCGCAAACACGGCAAGCGAACGCTGGCGCTCGGAGATTGGGCCGGCATCCATACGACGCACGCGCTCGGGCTCGTTCATGCCCGAGAACACCAGCCCCACCGACACGATGACCGACGAGATAATCGCGTACGCGCCAAAGCTGAAGTACGACTCGAGCGTGGCGGCGGCAGTCGAGTCGACCTTGACCTGCTCAATCTCGACCTCGGCACGCTTCGCGGCCGCATGTTCGGCAGCCTTGGCGACGTAGCCGTTGGAGGCAGTGGGCTCTAGGGCCGCCGCGGTGCCCGCAAGCGAGATCCAGCGCGAGGCCTCGGCAGACGAAAGCGCCGCCGCCATGGTGCCGGCACCGTAGGTCACGTCGAGCTTGGGCAGAGACTCCCCCGCGCGGGCGGCTGCAACGAGGTCGCCCTCAAACCCCTCCGGGATAAAGAACACGCAGTCGGCACTGCCCTTGGCGCTGTTGCTCTTGGAGAGTGCGTCCGCGAGGTCGTAGGTGTCGTCGCCAACGCCCGTGACCAGCTCAAAGCGCGAACCCAGATGCTTGGTAAGCGCACGCGAAAGGTCACTGTCGTCGCGGTCGACCACGATCACGTTGGCATCGTAGGGCTTATATTCGGTGAGCTGCGACGAGTTCCAGCTCACCGATGCCGCGATAAACACACCCATGAGCGAGATGAACACCGTGTAGATGAGCAGATAGAGCGGGTGTGCGAGCGCCATGCGAAGCGCAGTCTTAAAGGTGCTCATAGCGGCTCCTTCCAAAGATCAGCGTGGCGGCGGCAACGAACAACAGCGCCATAAGGACGAGCGCGCCAGCGCGGACGGCAAACGGCCCCAGGTCCTCAAAGAAATACAGGCGGTTGAACATGTCGCAGATGAGCTTGACGGGGTTGAGCCAGCACTCAGCCGGGCAGGCGCGGGCGACGTCGTCGGCAAGCGCCATCGCCGGCTCGCCGTAGAGGCCGGCGAACAGGGCGCACGTGGTGGCAAAGCCCGTGAGGATGCCGGACTTGGATGCCTTGCCGCCCTTAACGGGAAGCGTGCCCACAAAGAGTCCCAAGCCCGTGGCGGCAAGCGCGGAAGCGGCGCCGCCCACCAAACACAGTCCCTCGCGCCCGCCAAAGTCGATGCCCACGACTAGGCGCACGTAGCCAATCGCAATCGCCATCGAGGCAAAGGAGACCAGCCACGAGCCCACAAAGATACCGGCCAGTGACGCCGTCTTGGAAAGACCACCCACACAGCGACGTGCGCCAAGGCCGGACAGATTGGGCTGCAGATCGACGACGCTCAAGGCGGCAAACTCGGCAGACATCATCGCCACCAGACCAAAGAGCGCATAGTAGTAGATGACCGTGCCATCGGGCGTGGTGCGCGTCAGGCTCACGCGACGGGTGCCGCCCTCGAGCGACAGGGCGCGCGCAACCGCCTCCGGGTCGGCGAGCGCCGCCGGGTTGTCCTGGGCAATCTGGGACATGAGCTCGGCATTTTGCGTATACGAGCTTGCCACCGTCTCCAGAATGCTGCGGTCGGTGAGCACCGATGAGGCACGCGAGCTGTCGTAGCTCGAAAGCAACGTGAGTTTGGGCGTGCCCGCGTCGTCGACCGTATAGATGCCCGCGACCTCGCCGGCCTTAAGCGCCTTGCGGGCGGCGGCCAAGTCTTCGTACTCGTGGATCTCGAGCAGTTGGTCGTCGCTTTCCTCGTCGAGCGACGTCGCCACGTCCTTAAAGGTCGAGGCGTCCCAGGCCTCATCCGCTACGACGGCCACCGGCACCGGGTCGACCGTGCCGTCGGAGCTCAGATTCGCAAACATAAACATGAACATCGTGGAAAGCGCGATGGGAAAGAGAGCGCCCCAGACCCACGTGCTCGGCCGGCGCAGCAGGGTCTTGACCGTGGTGATGATGGTGTTGAACATGGCTGCCCCCTAGTCGCGCAGCTCGCGGCCGGTGATCTCGAGGAACACGTCGTTGAGGGTCGGCGGCTCGCTCCACACGCGGCCGAGTGCCACGTCAGCAGCGCGCAGCGTGTCAAGGATGTCGACCAGATTGTGCGGACTCGCTTCGCAGGTGCAGACGAGCTCGCCGCCGGACAGCTCGACCGAAAGCACGTGCTCGAGGGCGCGCAGTCGCTCGACCGTAGCGGGCTCGACAGCGCCGACCTCGACGGTCACGCGCTCGCCCATCTGAATCATGCGCTTGAGCTCGTCGTTGGTGCCCTGCGCCAGCACGCGCCCGCCGTCCATGATCATGATGCGGCTGCAAATCTGCTCGACTTCCTCCATGTAATGGCTGGTATACACCACCGTGGCGCCCTCGTCGCGCAGGCGGCAGATGCCCTCCAGGATGGCGTTGCGGCTCTGCGGGTCGACCGCCACCGTGGGCTCATCAAAGAAGATGAGCTCGGGCTTGTGCGCGATGCCGCAGGCAATGTTGAGGCGACGCGCCAGGCCACCCGAGAGCTTGCCGGGGCGAAACTTGGTAAAGTCGCCCAGCCCGACAAAGTCAATTGCCTCGTCCACCAGCGCACGGCGGCGCTTGCGGTCGTTAACGTAGAGGCTGCAGAAATAGTCGATGTTCTCGCGCACCGTGAGCTCGTCGAACACCGCCACCTGCTGCGGCACCACGCCGATGCGGCGCTTGAGGTCGTAGCGGGCGGGCGTCATGGGTTCGCCGAACAGCTCGATGGTGCCTTTGTCGTAGGCAAGCAGCTGCAGAATACAGTTGATGGACGTGGTCTTGCCCGAGCCGTTGGGGCCCAGCAGGCCAAAGATCTCGCCGGGGGCGATGCTCAGGTTAAAGTGATCGAGCGCGATAAGATCGTCGTAGCGCTTGACGAGGTTTTCGACGTGGACGATGTCTGTCATGAGGCGGCCCTCCTGTTGATTGTGGCCCGGTACGATTGCATCATCGCAGGAGTCGCCGGCGCGCGCCAGTGAGCTTTGTCACGAGTGCGGGGCTTGACCGTGCAGCCCGCCGACGCCCCCGCTTTGCCGCGCGGGAGGAATGTCACGGTTGCGCAGGCGGCCCCTCCACCACGCGCGGCTTCGCGTACAATACCCGTATGAACAGGCTTTTCGACAAATCGATCGTTCTGGCGTGCTGCATTGCGGCCGCCACGGGCCTTGCTGTGGACGCTCGCCTGGTCGCGGCGTTTTGCCTTGGCGTTATCGCCACCTCGCTGGCCGAGGTCGCAAAGGGGGAACGCACACGCCGTGTAAGCAAGGCCGCGAGTTACGCTTACATCATCGCGGCCGTCTTTGCGCCGCCGTTTGTGCCGTTTGCGCCTCTCGCCCTCTATGACATTGCGCGGCGCGTGCGCCGTGAACACGTTTGGGTCGCGTTGGGCATTGGCGTCGCCTTTGTCTTCGCACTCGTCGCGGACCTACGCGCCGACGCGCTCACCGCCCGAACGCTTCTACTGACCGCCATCCTTTCAGTTGCCGCCACCTTGTTATCGCTACGTACCGCCCAGTTGGAGCGCGAGCAGCAGCGCATGCGCCGCATCCGCGACGAGCTGCAGGAACGAGCTCTCGCGCTCGAAGCGCGCAACCGCGACCTTGCCGATCGCCAGGACTACGAAGTCGAGCTCGCGACACTCGCCGAACGCGCCCGTATCGCGCGCGAGATCCACGATAACGTCGGCCACCAGCTCACGCGCGCCTCGCTGCAGACCGAGGCCCTGCGCGTCGTGCACGCCGACGAGCCCAGGGTTGCCGCCGATTTCGCCGACGTCAAACGCACGGTTGACGAGGCGCTCCAGCTTGTGCGCACCAGCGTCCATGCGCTCAACGACAACGCCGTCGACCTTTCCGTGCAGCTCGAACGCATTGTCGAAGGCGCGCGCTCGGACGGCGGTCCGCAGATTGAGCTTGAAGTTATGGCCGAGCATGCACCCGCAAACGTCGCCAACTGCTTTGCGGCGGTCCTACGCGAGGCGCTCTCCAACACCATGCGCCACGCTTGCGCCCATGCTGTCACTGTACGATGCATGGAGCATCCGTCGTTTTACCAGCTCATCGTTACCGACGATGGCACGGGCGGGGTCCAAGCAAGCAGCCGCGGCGCCGCGGAGGGCATGGGGCTCGGCTCCATGCGCGAGCGCGTCGAGGCGCTTGGCGGCACCTTCACCGCCGGTCCGCGCGCCGGCGCCGGCGGCTGGCGCGTGTTTGCCACCGTTCCCAAACAGCAAGGAGATGAGGACCGATGAGGCTCATAGTTGTCGACGACGACCGCTTGGTGGTCGATTCGCTCAAGATAATCCTGGGCGCCCAGCCGCAGATCGAGGTGGTGGGTACCGGCGCCAATGGCGACGATGCGGTGGCGCTCTATGCCGAACACGCACCCGATATCGCGCTGCTCGACATTCAGATGCCGGGGCGTGACGGACTTTCGGCGGCACGCGAGATCCTCGAGCGCGACCCTTCGGCGCGCGTGGTGTTTCTGACGACATTCTCGGATGACGAGTACATTGTGTCGGCGCTCAAGCTGGGCGCCCGCGGTTACCTGATCAAGACCGATGTCGCCGCCATTCCGCCGGCGTTGGCACAGGTCATGGACGGCAAACGCGTGCTCGAGGGCAAGGCGATCGAAGATGTTGACTTTGACGGGATGGGCAACAAGGCAGACACGTCCCGCCGGCCCGCGGCCTTTGTCAGCCTAACCGACCGCGAGTTCGAAGTCGCAGAGCTCATCGCCCGCGGCCTCGACAACAGGGAGATTGCCGCCACGGCTTATATGGGAGAAGGCACGGTGCGCAACCACATCAGCTCGATCCTAGCCAAAATGGGCCTGCGCAACCGCACCCAAATCGCCATCGCCTATCTGCGAGGCTAGCCGCTGGCTGCCGCCAATTTGATGCCATTTCAAAACTATGCCGGTTTACGGGGCTAAACTCAGGATCCCCATCCATACCCGCGTTTTCCGCCAAATGACGGCTTGTCTACCTGCGGTTTTATTTTCACAGATATCGGCATGGTTGGGGATTCGGAATCCGGCCCCGTAAACCGGCATAGTTTTTTTGGACGGCCCTGTACGAGCGCCTCCGCAAGCCTCGTGGGACCAAAATGATCCGTTTTCCTCCGTCCCCGGGGGATCATTTGGCAGCGCTCGCCACGAAACCGGCCCATCTACTACGTTTGACTCGATACCCCTGACCATACCTTCGTTTTGAACAAAACCGCAGGCGTTCTACCTGCGGTTTTGTTTTCGCGTTTTTTGACATGGTTGGGGGTAAGGGACTAAACGTAGTAGATAGGCCGATTTCGTGGCGCCCCCGGCGCACAAAAGCGCCGCCACGGAGGAGGGAGATGCCTCCGTGGCGGCTGGGGGTAGGAGTAGGTCGGGATTTAGCCCTGCCGGCCGCCCGGGGCCTTTTGGCCCCGGGCACTACCAGCGTGCCTAGCGCTTACGGATACCCCAGACCAGGGCTCCGACGCCGGCCATGGCAATGACGAATGCCATGAGCAGTGCAGCGGCCTGCTGGTCACCCGTGGTGGGCAGGAAACCCTTGACCGTCTTGACGATGTTCGTCACGGTCTTGGGCGTGCCGGGATCGGGCGTCGGCACGGGCGTCTCGGGCTTCTTGTACGTGTTGTTGAACACGATACCCTCGACGCTCTTGTCGCCCTTGGTAAAGGCGACGTTCGCCTTGAGGTTGCCCTCGCCGTCGTCGACCACATTGACGGTCGCGGTAAAGACGGACTTGTCGTAGGTCATACCGGCCTCGTCGCCCTTGACCTCGCTGATGGTGTAAACGTACGTACCAGGCTCGTCGTACTCGAACTTGTCGAAGTTGATCTTGCCGTCGGCATCGTTGGTGACGGTGGACTCGACGTCCTCGCCAACGAGCTTAAAGCTAAACTCGTCCTTCTTGAGCTCGCGTCCCTCGAGCACCTTGACGGCACCGATGGAAACCTGCGTGGGCATGGCGTGATACTTGTTGGTAAAGCCAGCCGACTCGGTGGTTCCCTCGAGCTTGTGCGTCGCGGTCAGCGTGCCGTCACCATTGTCGGAGACGGTGGTCACGACGGTGTAGGTCGTGCCGTCATAGGTGACGCCCTTGTACAGGCCGAGCGCGTTGGGGCAAGCCTCGCGCAGCGTGTACGTGTGCGTACCGGGCGCCTCGTAGCGGATCGGGCTCAGCGCAACGTTACCGTTGGCGTCGTTGGTGCCGCTTGCGACAACCACGTCGTCCTCGAGCAGATCAAACGTGAACTCGCCAGCTGCAAGGTCGCGTCCGGTCAGACGCTTGACCGTCTTGACCTGATCGGTCACGGAAGAATCGGTAGGCGTCACGCTGTAGGTGTTGGTGAACGTGAAGGCAGCACCGTCGTCGCCTTCGTGCACGACACTCAGGTGTCCGGCACCGTCGTCAGTCACGGTGTAGGAAATCTTGCGCGTGGCGTTAGCATCGTTGGTCACGCCAGGGGCGCTACCGGACTCGGTCACCGTGTAGGTAAAGGTGTGTGAGCGCGGAGCGGTGGGGGTTGCGGACCCGGACTCGTCGCTGGGCTCGTCGGCGTTGGCGTCAGCGTCTGCGTCGGCCTCTTCAGCCTCTGCCTCGTCGGCGTCGGCCTCGTCAGCTTCGTCCGCCTCGGCCTTATCGGCCGCATCGTCCGTCACGCCCAGAGCGCGGTTGAGATCCTCGAGCGTAAAGTTGATCTTACCAAAGTCCACGTTGCCGGCCGCGTCGTTGGTTACGGTCGTGCGCTCGGGCATCGGGGCACCTGCCTCGTCGGCGGTCACGGTAAAGGTGAACTTACCCGTGATGTCGGCCGGGGCCAGGCCCTCGGCAACCTGGAGCTTCTTAGTACCGGTGAGCGCGGCATCGACGGCCTCGGCGCCGTAGACGTTCTCGAACAAGGGCTCGACGCCGCCGTAGTCGACCGTTGCCGTCAGGGTACCGTCACCGTTATCGACGACGATAACCTTAAAGCCAAAGCTCCACGTTGTAGCAGAAACGCCATTCGGCAGCCCGAATAAATCTTCGTAGGCCGTGTAGTTAATGGTCCAGGCAAGCTTGCCGTCCTTATCGGTACGATAAGCAAGCCCAGCAGCCTCAAGATTAGCAAGCATCTTGGTGTCGTAGTGCAGCTTATCAAAGCTCACGTGCCCGCCGATATTGGGCTTGAGGTTTTCGTATGCCACAAGCTCACCCTGATAGGCGATGCCGAACCAGAACTCGCCGTCGGCCATCGGGCGACCGGTCAGAGTCTTGGTGGCAACGACCTGAGCGGCGGTGCCACCAGGCGTGTTGGTCGTAGCGCCGTAGCTGTTGTGGAACGGCACCAGGGCCTTCTCGACCTTGTTCTCGCCACTCTTGTGGACCGTCTCATGCGTGCCCTCGGGACCACCGGAAACGGTCGTCGTAGCAGTGAGCGTACCGGCGGTGTCGTCGGCGATGGCGATCGTCACCGTGCGTACGGCGTCATCGTAGGTGTAACCGGGCTGGCCGTCGTTCTTTTCGGCCACGGTGTACTTGAAGGTCTTGCCGGCGTCAGCCTGCGTAAATTTAACCTCATGACCAGCCAGAATGTCGATCAGTCCGACCGTTGCCTCTGCCGCTTCGGGGGACTTGAAGCTGTTGGCCCCGGGCAGCAGACCGAGCGCGCGAGCCGAAGCGTCGTCAGCAGGTGTCACGGTAAAGGTGAACTGGCCCTCGGTCATGGGGCGGCCGTCCAGATACTTGCTGATCCACAGACCGCCGGCCGCGGCGTAGTTAAGCTCAGTGCGGTACATGTTGGTAAAGCGTCCGTTTTCCTTCTTGGTGACGTTGGCGGTCAGGTTGCCCTCGCCGTCCTCGGTCACGGTCACTTCGGCGGTCGCGACGTGGGAGTCATACGTCATGCCGACCGTATTGCCCGCGTTCTCGCGGATCTCGTACTTGTAGGTTCCGGCAGCCGTGTAGCGAATCTTGCCGAACTTGATGGCGGCAATGCCGTCCTTCGCATCGTGCTTGCTCACGGTTACGGTTGCAGGATCAGGTAGCGGGGCGCCATCGGGGGCGGTAATGGTAAAGCTGAACTCGTCCCCATCCGTCCACTCGCGACCGTCGATGGCCTTGCTCAGGTCAAAGTCGAGGTCTGCATCGGTCGGGGTCACGCTGTAGGTGTTCTTGAAGGTTGCGGTCTTGGCGTCCTTCAGGACATGCTCGGCCTTGAGGGTGCCGTCGCCGTTGTCCGTGATGGTGGTCTCGATGGTGTACTTGGCGTCACTGTAGGTGATGCCCTTGCTGGTGGTTCCGCCCTTGACCTCGCGTAACGTGTAAGTGTGCTTGCCGGGCTTGATGTAGGCAATCTTGTCCATGGCGATCGTGCCGTCGGCAGCGTTGGTGCCCTTGGCGACGACCTCGTCGCCCTCGACCAGCTCAAAGGAGAACTCGCCTTCCTTGAGGTCGCGCCCGATCAGGACCTTGGTCGCGGTGATCTGGTCGGTGACGCTCGTCTCGACAGGCGTCACGTTATAGGTATTGGTAAACGTAAATGCCACATCGCCGTCCGGCTTGCGGGATACGATCAGATTACCCTTGCCGTCATCAGTCACGGTGAAGGAAACCCCGCGCGACAGCTTGGCGTCGTTGGTCACACCAGCGACCTCGCCGGACTCGGTCACGGTGTAGGTAAAGGTGTGCTTGCGCTTCTCGGGCTTCTCGCCCAGAGCCTTGTTAAGGTCGTCGAGCGTAAAGGTGATCTTGCCAAAGTCGACCTTGCCCTTGGCATCATTGGTCACGCTCGCGTTCGCGGGCATGGGTGCGCCCTCTTCACCGGTCACGGTAAAGGTGAACTTGCCGGTAATGTCAGCCGGGGTCAAGCCGTCGGCGACCTGCAGGTTCTTGATGCCCGCAAGCGATGCCTCGGCAGCATTCGTGGTGTAGGCGTTCTTGAACTCGATGCTCTTGACGTCCTTGGCGTCCTTCAGCTCGTGCGTGGCAACCAGCTGGCCCTTGCCGTTATCGGCGATGGTCGTCACGATGGTGTAGAACGCGTCATCGTAGTCAATACCGCCGGCGTCGCCCTTGACCTCGCGCAGCATGTAGGTGTGCTGGCCAATCTCGGTGTACTTGATGGCGCTGAACGTCACCTTGCCGCCGGCGTCGTTCTTAACCGTCTCGACAGGCTTAACTTCCTTGTCAATGATTTCGAGCAGCTCAAAGCTGAACTCGTCGGCCGTAAGGTCACGCCCGGTCAGAGACTTGGTCACGGTAATCTGGTCGGTGACGCTGGACTCAACAGGATTCGTGGCGTAAACGTTCTTAAACTCGGTCTCGCCCGAGGTCACCTTCACGCCAGCGCTCAGCTCGCCCTTCTTGTCGGGCGTTACCGTCACGGTGATCTCCGCGACGTTCTTGCTGTAGGCGATGCCGTCAATCGTGGTCCCGGCATGCTTTTCACTGACCTTGTAGACGTACGTGCCAGGTTCGGTGTATTCGATCGTGCCGAAGTCGATGGCAGCCTTGCCCTGGTCCAGGTCAGCCTTGCGCACGGTCGCAGTCCTAGCCGCAGGCATCGGGGCGCCGCTCTCGGATGTCAGGCCAAACTCAAACGCGTCAGCATTCGTCCAGTCGCGACCCTCGAGCACCTTGGTCAGGCCAAAGCTGGCCTTGGTTTCTACCGTTGCCGGCGTCATGTTGTACGCAAAGCTAATCTTGCCGTTGTTGCCCAGGTAGGAATTGACATGCGTCGCGGTCGCCTTGGCGGACACGTTGTTCCACTTGGGATTGAGAACGTCAGTCACGGTACCAGTGTTGTTGCCTCCCACACTCTCCTTGGTGGTGTGGAGCTCGTCGATAAAGGCTAGGCGCGCGGTTCCCACGCTAAACGAAAGGCTGCCGTCCTCGTCAGCAACAATAGCGCCGTCAAACTTCGCAGCGTCGCCGCCGATAAACTCGATGACGGCAGAGGCGGGCTTGGCCTCGCCGTTTTCGCCCTGCTCCTCAAACTCATCCTTGTAGTAATAGGTGCCGGTATCTGCCAGCGAATTCTTTGCCGGCTTCGTGCATTCCTCATCCGTGTAAATAGGGGTCTGTTTCTGGAAGTAGTAGTAGCGGTTGGTGTCGGCCGGCTCAAAGGTCGCAACCGTATTGCCCAGATCGCCGGCAGCCCACTTGTTCGCGTAGAAATTCACGGTCTTGGCGCCGTTGGCAACGGTCGTATTGTTCTCGATGTAATCCTTGAGCCCCGTTACCTTCTCGGGCGTAAACAGGTTGTCGAGCGCAGTGCTCTTCACGCTCGAGGTGTACTTCACGCGGATAGGCTGAGCGCTGTCGACCGAAAGCTTGCCGTCTACGGTCTTAAAGTGACTCAGCGGAATCAACGACGCAGGAATATTGACCGTTACGATATCGCCCTTCTGGGGATTGTCATCGCCGGCGCGCTGCACGGTGATGAGCAGGTCTTTTGCCTTGCCGGCAAACTCGTAGGTGTCGGTATTGGTCTCTTTGTTGACCGTCTTGCTCGCCTTGGTAAACGGCGTGCCGTTGATGACGACCTCGGTGAAGCTGTCGACCTGCATAAAGTCGCCCAGCTCGTCGGTAAACGTGATGTAGCCGGACTTGGTCTCGTCGTAGCCCTTATGGATTTCGGTCGGATAAGGCGCCTCCGATGTGATGGCCTGCGAGATGTCGTCGAAAACCTTCTTGAGTTCTTCTGCATTGGTCGCCGACTTGTAGTAGTCGGAGTTTTCCGCGCGTGTGCCAAGCTCGTCGCTCGCATACGACGTGGCATCGGGATAATTACTCGACACGGCGTGCATAAACTTGTTGACGTCGCTTGTCCCCTTTTTCGAGGGATCGGCAACAGGGTCCGCTCCACTAAAGATGCCGATGGTATAAACGGTGGCCTTGCCATCCTTCATCTTCTTGGCAGCCGTCACGGCAGCATTGGCGACGTCAGAATCAAACTCGCTGTAGCTCGTTGGCTTGCCGTCGGTAAAGAACACAACGATCTTCTTGGCATCTGCGCGACCAGAAGTGATATCCCCGGCCAGTTCCAGACCATAGTCGGCACGCGTAGCACCGCTTGGCTTGATTCCAGCAACTGTATCCTTAAGAGCTTTCACGTTGCCGCCGGAGCAATCGGTCAAACCCTTCATTACCTGCGAGTGGTTGTACTTGTATTGGCCTTGATAGTACGTGTCATTGCCGACCTTATCAGTCTTATCACCCGCAAACTTAACAATGGCAACCCTATGCTGCCTATCAACGCCCTCGATAGCCTCGTTTTGTTTGGCGATGGTATTGATAAAGCTGTTCGCAGCGCTCTTCAGTGCATCGATACGCTTGGTGCGATCTCCGCCACCCATAGGATCATCCATCGAGCCGGAGGCATCCAACACCATCACGATGTCAAGTGGCGTGGTGACTGTCACGGTTGAATTAGACGTCGAGGACATCGCCGAAAGCGTGGTCAGAAAATCCGACTCTTCGTTTTCCTCAGTTGCCTCGACCGTCTTGTCGGTCCAGATTCGGCCGATGTTTTGAGTCGTTACTTTATTACCGTTGTGACCGGCCGCCCAGATTTCCCAGCGTCCGCTGGTGTCGGGATCGACGACGACCTTTCCGCTCATTGTCGGTCCGTCCATTCCGGTACTGGATCTGGCGTTGGCTTCGGGCAGCATGGCAAATGCTGCAGCCGGCAACACCAGCACTACGGCCAGCATCACCGCCAAGAGACCCCTCGTGTACTTACTCATCGCGTCTCCCTTCTCGCAGGCTCAGACCTTGCATCAGCCTAAAGTTACGAAATGAGACACAATTAGGGCAGGTGACACACGTTCCAGATTTGATTTTGGGCGTGAGACAAATGTCTCACCAAAGATGAGACACGAGAGTTTTCGCAGGAAAACGGGTGCGACTCGGAGCCATCAGGCAAAAATGATCCGTTTTCCTCCGTCCCCGGGGGATCAGTTGGTAACGCTCGCCACGAAATCGGGCCATCTACTACGTTTGACTCGATACCCCCGACCATAGCCGCTTTTCATGAAAAACCGCAAGCGTTCTACCTGCGGTTTTCATTTCGCATTACTTGACGTGGTCGAGGGCTGCCGCCTAAACGTAGTAGATAGGCCCATTTCGTGGCAGACGGGTCACGCGGCAGCCCTCGCAAGGCAAAAATGATCCGTTTCCCTCTGTCCACGGGAGATCAAGGGCTTCTACGGATATGGTGCTATTTCAAAACTATGCCGGATTACGGGGCTAAAGTCGGAGTCCTCATCCATACCCCCTATTTTTAAAAAACAGCAAGCAATCTACCTGCGGTTTTGTTTTTGCGATTTTCGGTATGGTCGGAGGTTCGCTATCCAGCCCCGTAAACTGGCATAGTTTTGTTCGCGACGGCACAACCGCGCATTCGCGCGCGGGGCCGGTGGGGCATTTTTGCCCCACCGGCCCCGTCTTCGCGCTACTCCGGCTTGGTTTCTACCGTGGGAGTCTTGTTCGCTGCGACTGGGGTGCGGGCGGTGTCCATAGTCAGGCAGTGTTTGGGACAGCTTTCGATACACTCGCCGCATACCACGCAGGCATACGGATCGATCGACCAGGTACCGCCCTTGCGATCGACCGCAAGCGCGCCCGCCGGGCAGCGACGCGCGCACATGCCGCAGCAAATGCACACGTCCATGTCGTTAACGATGTGCCCGCGCAGGCGCTCGGGCGCCGCGAGCTTTTCCTGCGGATAGCACACCGTGACCGGCTGCTTGACCATAGAGCCCAAGGCCGTCTTGGCAAATGTCAGTAAACTCATGCCGCGCCTACCTTTCCGTGCAGCTAATGCAGGGGTCGATGGTCAGGATAATCATGGGCACGTTGGCAAGGAGCACGCCCTGCAACGCATGCGTCAGACCCGCCAGGTTCTGCGACGTCGGCGTGCGCACGCGAAAACGGTCCAGATTCTTGGTGCCGTTACCGCGCACATAGTAGTACGCCTCGCCGCGCGGCTGCTCAATCACAACCTCGCCGCGCGCGCCGTCGGCCGGCGTAAGCTTGGTGCGCCCGCCGATACCGTCGTGCGGAATCTTGCCCACAAGCTCCTTGATGATGTCCATGGCCTGCGTAACCTCGGCACAACGCACCTGACAGCGGGCATAGCAGTCGCCGTCGGTGGCAATGATGGGCTCAAATGCAGCCAGGTCCGCATAGGCACCGTCGCCGAACATGCGCACGTCGTAGTCCACGCCCGAGGCACGCCCAAACGGGCCGACCATCGACAGATCCAGCGCGTCCTTCTTGCTAATCACGCCCACGCCATGCAGGCGCTCGCCGCAGCTATTGTCGTCCAAAAACGTATGCACCAGGGCCTCGTAGTCGGGACGCATGGCATCGAGCGTCTGGACAATACCCGCCAGCTCGGAGTCCTCAATGTCGTGCTTAAGGCCGCCGATCTCGTTGATCGACAGAATCACGCGACCACCGCACGTGCTCTCGAAGATCTTGAGAATCTGCTCGCGCAGGGTCCACGACCGATAGAACAGCGCCTCGAAGCCAAAGGCATCGGCGAGCAGGCCCAGCCACAGCAGATGCGAGTGGATGCGCGAAAGCTCGTGCAAAATGGTGCGGATATACTGCGCGCGGCCGGGCACCTCGATGTCGAGCATGCGCTCGCAGGCGCTGGCATAGCCGTAGCTGTGGCCCACGGCGCAGATGCCGCAGATGCGCTCGGCGATGTAGCCAAACTGGTGCATGTCGCGCTTTTCGGTGAGCTTCTCGAGTCCGCGGTGCACAAAGCCGATCTGCGGAATTGCCTCGATGACGCGGTCGTCCTCGATCACCAGGTCCAGATGAAGCGGCTCGGGCAGCACCGGGTGCTGCGGGCCAAACGGAATAACGGAGCGATGTGCCATGGACCTTACGCCTCCTTTTTCTGCTTGTCGCGGGCGGCCCTGGCGGCAAGTGCCGCGCGGACCTTGGCCGCTTTCTCGGGATCCATGGCTGCGAGCTTTGCCTCCATCTCGGCAGCCTTGAGCGCGGCCTTCGCAGCAGCCCCATCGTGCTGAGCATCGGAGCCGGTAGCCGCAGCGGACTGGGCGACGGCAGCGCCCGCAGCATCGCCGGCACCCGCGGCGCCCTCCCCCGCAGCAGCAGCGGCAGCGGCCTTCTCGGCCGCAGCCTTGCGCGCCTTGGCCTCTGCGGCGGCACGGACCTTCATGGCTTTCTCGCGCGCGGCCTTCACCTCGGGTGTGATAACGCTCATGGGCTCGGCCGTTGAGACCTGGTAGAAAAAGCCCTTAAAGTCGATCTGCATGTCGGTAATGGCAAGCCCAAACAGGTCGTGCGCCTCGTTCTCAAACGGGAATACCGCCGGATAATACGAACTGATGGACGGAATCTCCTGGTACTGGTCGATGCCCTCGACCACCAGGTTCTCGATCGCATAGCTGCCATCCTGAGCGATCTGCTCCTGTGCAGCACGAACGTTGATAAACGTATAGACCAGGCGATACGTGCCGTCGTCGACGTTGCGCTCGGCATGCATTTGCACAAAGCGCGCGCCGACGCCCTTGAGCGCCTGGACATGCGACAGGAGCTCGTCGATCCCGACGGTGGTATAGATAGCCTTCTGCATTACTCGGCCTCCTTTGCAGCGGCGGGCGTCTCAGCAGATGCGTCGCCAGCGACGGGCGCGGCGGGCTTCCCGGCAGGCGCGTCACCGGCACCGTCAGCCCCGGCCCCCGCAGCCACAAATCCGTCCTCGCCCAGCTCAACGCCGCCATCCCAGGTAGCAGCACCGCCCACGGTAAGCGGGTCACCGCCAGCACGCATCACGGCCTCCTTCTGATCCAGGATGCCGCACGCCTCCACGATGGCATCAATCACCGTCTCGGGACGAATGGCGCACCCGGGCGCGTATACGTCCACGGGAATCGCGCGGTCCACGCCTCCGATCACGTTGTAGGCATCGCGGAATACGCCGCCCGAGCACGCGCAGATGCCGCACGCCACCACGCACTTGGGCTCGAGCATCTGGTTGTAGATCTGGCGCACGACGGGCAGGTTCTGGGCATTGACCGACCCCGTCACCAAAAAGATGTCCGCATGCTTGGGGTTGCCGGTGTTGACCACGCCAAAGCGCTCCGCATCGAACAGCGGCGTGAGCGAGGCCAGCACCTCGATATCGCATCCGTTGCAGCTCGAGCCGTCGTAATGAATAACCCACGGCGAGCGCGACATTTTATGATCCATGGATGCCGCCTCCTAAATAAACACGTCGACGAGGATGGGCATAAGGTTGAGCAGGCCAAACACCAGCGCCACGCCCCATCCGAGCTTAAAGCAGCTGCGCCAGGTACTGCGTGCGAAGGTGTTGTCGATAAGCACCTCGACAAAGTACGTCGCGGCCATCACGACCAGGGCTACCACCCAGCTCACCGGGTTGCCCCAAACAAAGAACATGCCCACCCACATCAAAAACAGCACGGTCTCGCACCAGTGCATAAGGGTCATCTTGGCCAGCGTGCCGCCGCTCATCTCGGTGGCGACGCCCTGAACGATCTCCTGATGCGCGTGATGCGAGTACGAAAGATCGAACGGCGACTTGCGCAGCTTGATGGTAAGTACCGCGAGCAGCGCGAGGAAAATGGGCGCGCTGTACACGATGATGGGGGCCGACTGCCCCGTCACGGCGATGGAATCGAAGCTGTCGGTGGCAAGGTACAGGCCCACGCTCATCAGCAGAACGGCGGGCTCGTAACTCATGACCTGCAGCAGCTCGCGGTCGGCACCGACCTGGGCAAACGGGCTTTGCGTCGAGGCGGACGCCAGCACCACAAAGATCGCGGCGAGCGTCACCATAAAAGCGCACAGCAGCGTGTTGGAGCCCGACACAAAGATGCCGCCGCCCACCACGGTAAAGATGAGCGCACACGCCATGTAGGTATCGTCCATGGTGTTTACGCTGGCGGGGGCCTTGCGCAGGAGTTTGGCAACGTCGTAGAAAGGCTGGAGCAGGCGCGGACCCACGCGGCCCTGCATACGGGCCGAAAGCTTGCGGTCGATGCCGTCGATCAGGCCACCAACCAAAGGCGCCAGCAAGGCAAACGCCACGGTACCAATAAAGATGCCCACGACGCCCGAACCTTCAAAATACTTGCCGCGCAGCACCGAGGGCGCGCTCATGGCAAGCCGCTCGGGTCCAATCCACGCGCAACACAGCAGCGCAAACAAGATAATGCTGCAGCACACGACGCTACCTGCGGGGCCAATACGCTTCTCGCCAAGAGCGTCCTCCGAGTACCAATTGCGCTTTTCGGCCTTCACCTCGTGTCCCATCGAGCCGCGGAAATGGCGATATTTGTCGGTTCCCACGCCCGAAAGGTACACGTTGACGTGCGGCTTATTGCTCACGCGGAACGACGTCAGCAGCACCACGGCGATAAACGCCACGATAACCACCATCAGATACATGGCGTCCTTGCCGATAACGTACGGCACGCGGCCAAACACCATGGCCAAGTAAGGCGACACCAGACCGCTCGAGATAACCGGGAACGCCACGCAGCACAGAATCAGCAGCGCGGCGATGGTGTTGAGCGCCATCCATTCGGTCTTATGGACATTGACCTCAACGTTTTGAGCCGTGGGGTCGACGCCCGAAAGCTTGGCAAGCCACTTGCCCCAGAAGTAAAACGTCGCGGCTGAGCCAAAGGCAAGCACCATGATCATGAGCACGTTGCCGGTCTGCGCAAACGCCACCAGGGCGCCCCACTTGGACACGAGCATGCCAAACGGCGCCACGAACATGCCCATGATGCCCAGCATCATCAGACGCGTCAGGTGCGGCATGCGGCTGAACATACCGTCCATGTCCTCGATATTGCGGCTGCCGATATGATGCTCGGCCGTGCCCACGCACAGGAACAGCAGCGACTTGGCCACCGTGTGGAACAGGATCAGGAAGATGGCGGCCCACACGGCCTCGGGCGCGCCGACGCCCAGGCAGGCACTGATGAGGCCCAGGTTGGAAATGGTGGAGTATGCGAGCACGCGTTTGGCGTTGCTCTGCGAGATGGCCATGAGGGCAGCGAGCAAAAACGTGATGGCACCCACGCTCGTGACCATAAAGCCGGTCACGGGATAGATGGCATAGAGCGGGCTGAGCTTGACCATCAGGAACACGCCGGCTTTGACCATGGTTGACGAGTGCAGCAGGGCGCTCGTGGGCGTGGGGGCGACCATGGCGCCGAGCAGCCAAGTGTGGAACGGCATCTGTGCGGCCTTGGTGAGTGCGGCGAGCGACAGCAGGATGACCGGCATCACCAGCAGCGCGGATCGTGCGGTTCCGGCGCCGGAAAGCTCGATCATGCCCGAGATGGTCAGCGGCATGCCGTTAACGTGCAGGTACATGAGTCCGGCCAAAAACGCGATGCCACCCAGCATGTTGAGGATGATCTGGGTGAAGGCGTTCTTGATGGCCTCGGGCGTGCGCGTGTAGCCAATCATAAGGAACGAGCACACGGTGGTGATTTCCCAGCCGCAGAACAGCCACTCAAGGTTGTCGCTCGTCACGATGACGAACATGGCCGAGAGGAACAGGAACATAAGCGCCAGGAACTGCGGGCGTCGGTCGGGCGCGGTCTGCCCGCGCAGCGCGGCCTCGTGCTCGTCGTGGGCCTGGAAGTCCTTCATGTAGCCCAGGGCATACACGCAGATAAGGCTGCCGACGATACCGACGGCGAGGACCATGATCACGCTCATGTAATCCAGGTAGAGCGGCGTTGCCGTGACGGCTTCGGCCGCGGGCAGCGTCATGGCTGCAAAGGCGAGCGAGCCCACCAGCTGGACTATGCCGAGCACCGTGGTGAGCGCGTTCCTATTGGTGAGCGCGTTCCTATATTTGAACGCGTTGTACAGGATGACGGCGCACAGAATGACATCGATGGCGGAGCTGATGATCGAGAGCACATGCGAGGTGTCGGAGGCAACCTCAAAGCTCTGCGGGCCCGCGCCAAAAAACATGACGGCGACTACAACTGTCACCGCCATAATGATGCCGGAACCTATGAGCCCCACCGCATCGCGGGCGCGGTCACCGCGCGCGAGCAGCATGCCCAGCGCCGGTACCAGCGGAAACAGGGTAAGGAAATACAGTAGCGTCATACCATCACTCCCCCATGCAAAAACGCTGCAATTGTTTAACGTTATAGCTCAATTGAGGAGTAGCGGCGGCGGGTTTTCGGTCAACTGGGGAGTTTTAGGCGTACGGGGTAAGGGCACGTCCGCATTGGAGCAGAGGGGCGGCAAGAAAAATGCGCCCCTGTGGGCGCACCATCCCGTTCGCTATTCCGCCTTTTTAACGCGCGGCTTGCGGCCGCGCGGCTTATCGACCAGCGCGGACTCACCGCTCTCGCGATACTGGCGGCACCAAGCCTTGACTGAAGACTCGCTGGGAATCTTGTGCTTGATCATGGCCTCGCGAACCGTCAGGCCGTTTTCCAAACGGTCCTTAACCACGGCGAGCTTTACGTCGTACGAATAGGTGTGATGACGAGCGCCCGCATTGAGCACGGCGTCGGCACCGCCCACGGCATATGCGCGGGCCCACTGACGAGCCGTGGCCTGGGGAATGCCAAGCTTTGCGGCGAGGGCGCGGTGACCGACCCCCTCTTGGAGGATCTCGACGGCGCGCTGCCTAACCTCGGGCGCATGCGCGCGAGTCCTTGTTGCTTCTGACATGCCTGCCACTTCTTAGCCTTAACCGTTAATCTGCTTTCTTACGTGCTTGTTAGATAGTAGCATTTTGCTGTTCCCGCGTAACAGTTAATTGAAAATCGTAACGGCGGTATCTGGTCATTTGCTATTCATTTGCAACAGTTCTTTAGGTTTTATTTACGCAGCTAGTTAGCTCGCGACTCATTGACGGTGTTTTACCAACCAAATTGGTATCTTTTTGTTTGGCTGGTATGGTTTGTTTAATTATTAACCCCTCGTCAGTCCGCACCTAACATGTCAGCTTTCCACTTGCTTCCCAACTTTCCAGCTTTCCACCTTAAGTGGTAAGTTACGTGGAAAGCTGGAAAGAAGTTGGGAGACCGAGGCATGGGCGACGGACAGCCCTACTTCGCAAGTCGATACCGCTGTCGCGGGCTGCGCGGAGGCTCCATCGCCTCAATCTTGCCCGCACCAATCAAGCCTTTTATGTGGTTGGAAACGGCGCTCCTGCTCAAACCCGAAGCGTCGGTGAGCTCCTTGGTCGAGGCCGAAGAATGTGTTGCCAGGTAATCCAAGATTGCCTCGTCCACATGCCCCGCAGACGTCACCTGTTCCGCCCGCATTATCTTTCGCTTATCGAACGTCAGCGAAAAAGAAACCGTCGAGTTCTTTGGTTCGGGCGGCAGCATGTTTGCCCGCTCGAGCTGCTCACCTATCTCCTGATAACCAGTGCCGCGATTTTCGACCACGTAGCCACCACCTGGGAACGGCGTGGTCTCGAGGATATTTGAAAGGAACTGGTTTCTGGATGACGAAACTCCAGAAACTCCCAGCGAATCGATCGTTACATCGCCGTACAGCCCGCCAGGATTGAGAATCTCGACGCGGTCGATATACAGGTTGACCTGCACTTGTGAGCCGCGCGCGGCGGAAGAGTAGTCGCGGTGCATAAGCGCGTTCGCTACCGCTTCGCGCAGCGCCACGGGCGGATAATCGGGCACATCTTTCCGGAACGCACCCTCGATAACCGCGGCGTTTCGAGTGTTTCTCGCAACGGCGGCAAGCACGTCCTCAATCATGAAAGGGATCGAACCCAAAATGGTCTGAGAATCCACAAAACGCTTGTTATCGCTTACTCGCTGCGTTTTTGTAGTCCCGGGGTACGCCGTAAAGGTCACATTAAGACGTGGGAAGAACTTTTGCGGAAACCGTCCCATCGCGACAATTGCGGCAAGCGTCGGCACGATTGCGTCGTCCACCCTTTTGGTCACATGCAGGTCAAGGAGAATCTCATCGTCGCTCCTGTTACCCAAAATCCTGGGGTGCAGCTCGCGCTGACGTTTTATAAACCCTTGCAAAAGATCGGCGTCAAGGTCATCGAGCGTGGCACCTTCGACCGGCTCGTCGTCATATGTAGGCTGAACATGCCCCTCCATAAAGCGATCGATTTCGTAGGGAGTCATGCGCCGGTCGCCGTCGCCCGTACGGATAAAGGACGAATCGTACATGCCGCGCGCCGCAATGTAGCAGGGCTTATCGCGTGGATGCATCTCATTGATGCGCGCGCAAAGCACCAGCTTACCCTCGAAGGGGAGCACTTGGATATCCGGCCTCACAACGGGCGTCAGCTTTTCACATGCAGAAGAGAGGGCGTCTTGCATCTTGCGGGCATCAAAACCCTCGACGGGCATAAACCCGTTCTTTTCGGAAATGCCGAGGATGATAAAGCCGCCCTGCGCGTTGGAAAATGCCGAAAGCGTCTCGACGATGCTTTTGGGGAGCGCGCCCTTGGCTTCTTTTACTTCGTACTGCTGGGTGTCGTTTCCTATTGCCCGCAGATGATGGATAATCTGCGCCAACCACTCCTCATTCATGCCGAACCTCCCAACTTTCCAGCTTTCCACCTAACTTACCAGCTTTCCACTTAACTTTCCAGCTTTCCACCTTGAGTGGTAAGTTAAGTGGACAGCTGGAAAGTTGGTGGAGAGCTGGGGCAGCAGTAGGCCAAGCGAACAAGAAAAAGGGCGGCAACCGGGTGGTTGCCGCCCCTCGCGTAGCTAGTTGGTTTTCGTCTCGTGCCGAATGCCCTCGGTGTTGATGCGCGCTAGCGTGTACGTCACGTAGTCGGAGTGCGAATAGCCATCAAGGTTGCTAACGTTGACCGGTGTGTCGTCGACAACGTTGCCGGTCATAATATTGGCCGTAAGCACCAAGCGGTAGTTTGCGTAAGTTTGGTTCTCACCCTCAACATTCGTATTCACTTTAACGCGGAAGGCATGCTTAAAGGCAAGGCTGTTGCCGTCGCGCGTGAGGAACGCGCCGTTGGTCTTGGTGTCGGTGAACACATAGCTGTTGCCGTCGGCGGATGCCGCACCCGTGCCTAGGTAATCGCTGCCGAGCACCGTAATGTAGTTCGAGATATCGCCGACCGGAGCATAGCCGCCATTATCTTGCCGCTGCTCCAGGCTCAGCGTGTAGGTCACCGTGTTTGCGGCGTCGATCTTAGCCTCGGCGCCCGTGAGCTTGCTCAGGTCGTAGGTACCCACCAGAGCGATCTCGCCGTCAGCGGACTTGAGGTCATCGATGTTGATGCCCAACTGGGATTTCTTAGACGCCTCGAGCGCGATGGTCGATGAGCCCACATCCATACGGTAGTAGCCGGCGCCGCCATCGTTGTATGCCGAGTTGCTACTGGTGCTGAGCGTGTCGGCATGCGTGGAAAGGTACGCGCGGTAGTTGGGTTTGGTGTAGCGGTCGGTGCCGCTGTTCTGCGAGGCCACGATACCCGCCTGGCAGGCAGGCTCCGTCATGGTGAGCGCGGCCCTCATGGTAACGGTGAAGGCGTTGACATGGTTCTTGGCGATCTCGCGCAGGCCCGACATATCGATGGGATTACCCTCAGCATCGGTAAGCACCAGTGACATGTCGCCACCGTTCGCAGTCCAACTAAGGCCCGACACCACTGGGGTCTCCTTCGTGCCGGCCAGATTCCAACCCGACCCGCCCCAGGTGTAGTAGTTATCACCCACCTTAACGTAGAACTCATACGTGCCCTGCGTGCCCGTGGGGTATCCTACCGAGCCCGCGATGACGCCATCGTGATAGGTGACAAGCGACGAATCGAGCTGATAATACAGCGCGTCAGAGCTCGTGTATTGCTGGCTCGAGTCAAACGTCACGGTGTCGCTCACGTTCATGGAAAGCGAATAGGTGGCTTCCTTGAGCTCCATCCGGTTGATGCTGTCCCTGTTGTCGACGAGGTTACGCTTGTTGTCAACGAGGCTGTGCGTGTAGTTTGATGCCACGCTGTAGGTCGAGGGCGTATTCTGGTGCCCATCCTCGGCAGCCTTGCCGTCGGCTGCTTTCTTGCCTCGCAGCAGGTAGTTGATGTGCTCGTTGAGGCTCGTGTCCACCGTGGTGGCGGTGTAGCCGTTGACGCCCGCGGACCCCGCCGGCGTGCGCACCACCAAGTAGAAGTTTTCGCTCTTGGGCTCTTCCTTATCAACGGAGAGGGTATAGAACGTGCCCGTCGCGTCGGAAGAAGTGCGCGCGCGGTAGTACGCGCCATCGACCTTGGCGCCAGCCATCTTCGCGAGTTCGGCCTGGCTCTTGTCCTTGACCTCGTCATCGGCGAGCTTGACCCAAGCGCCGTCCTTGTCCTCCTTGGCCTCATCGGCCTTCACGCCAACGATTTCGCTCAGCCACGGTTCGGTGTAGTAAGCCTTGTTGCCAGCGTCCACAAACTCGGTGAGCTTGACTGACGTCGCGCCACCCGTGCCCACCGTGTAGTGATATTCGCGGCTGTTGTTGGCCGTGTCCACGAGTGTGAGCTGTGTACCCTCGGGCAGCGTGGCACCGAAGGTAATGCTCTTGTTGAGCGGACCCATAGAGCCGCCGGCTTCGAGCAGCGTGTTCCAGCCGTAATCGACCGGCTTGCCCCGAGCGCTGCCATAGGTCCAGGTAAGGTAGCCGGTCATGGTGTCGCCGCTGCTCACAAGTACGTGCTTGTCGTATTTTGTCGCATAGTCGGCAGCCTTGAAGTTCGCACCTTCGGAGTAGGTGGCGGTAAAGTCGATCTCGAGCATGCGCTTGACGATGATGGGTACCTGTACACGGTAGCTCTGGCCGGCCTCGCTAAAGGTGACCGTAAGCAGCGTGAAGCGCCCCTGCTCATTGTCCCAGTCGGTGCTCGCGCGGAATGCCATAGAGCTCGTGCCATTGTTGAGCACCTTGAGCGTGGGCGCTTGCGAGGCGGCTACGTCCTTGACGAAGGTGCCGTTATCGGCGAGCGAGAAGACCTCGGCGGTGGCGGTCACATGCGCGGTGCTGCCGTTGAGGCGGCGGGCATCGGAGAAGCCGCCATTGGTCACGATGTTCAGGTAGCTCTCCACCGTCGTGGTATCGTTGCCCGGAATCACGAGCACGGGGAAGTCAGTTTTGGCCTTCTTGCCCGAAGTAATGTTGTTAGCGTTATAGGTGCTACGCGAGCTGTCCGCGCTATAGGTGCTCGTGTTTTGGTATGCGCCGGCATCATTGATGCCGGCGATGTTGGTGTAGGTGTAGCGGCCGGGAACGCGGGCACCCGCTTGGCTTTGGATGGTCGTCGCGGTGTCAATGGCGGCGCCGTCGCCAAACAGGTAGCGGTCGGTGGTGTCGCCGTCGGAGGCACGCACCGCCAGCGTGCTCACGGGCCTCGTGGTCACGTACGGACTCGTTGCCGTGGTAGCAGTATCGCCTGCGCCGTAAAGCGTTTTGTTCTCGTTGGGCGCGGCAGCCGTGCCGTTGTAGTCGCCGAAGGCAATATAAGTTTTCTCGTTAACAGCAGCCGTATTCGTATTGGTCGTGTAAACCATCGGCGGCAGGTCGCTCGTGGTCTTGCCACTACCGGGCTTTACTTCCACGCCCGCTGCGGAAAGGCTGTACTTACCATCCCCCGTGTCAACCTCGCCCAAGAGTACGCCCTGGGTTTTGCCCGCATTGTAGCTATTGCTGTCCATGAGCACGTTTAACAGATGGAACTGGCCGCGCCCGTCGCCCATAATGCCGCCGTTGGACCTTTCGCTAAACGTGGTGTTGGATACCTTTGTGTTGGTAACGTCAATGACGACGGATCCGCTGTTACTCGCGTTATTCGCGCCCAGCAGACCGCCGCTCCAGTTACCCTTAATCGTAGCGTTCTCGATCGCGATGTTGTTGCAGGCTATATTCACATTGCTGAAGAAGTAGCCGATAAGCCCGCCCGAGCATTTGCCGGTGCCGGCGATGCTGACATTCTTGACACTGCAGTCGTCGAACCAGTACTTGTTGGGGCTACCGCTACTCGTAACCTCACCAATCAGGCCGCCCGCATTGTAGATGCTATTGTTCGTTCCGGCCTTATCGCCGATGACGGCGTTCTCGGTGCCGTTTCCGCCATCAATGCGCACGTTGCTCATAGAAATAACGCCGCCACGGGCGCGTCCGACCACGCCGCCGGCGCCCATATGGTCATCGGAGTTCGACCCGGTGGCTAGCACGTTTACCCCAGAGATGACTGCCGTGCACGACGACTGGGCCGCTGTGGTGGTGCCGATGTTGGTGTTGACCGAGATATCGCTTCTTTCGACATAGCCGAGCACGCCGCCCACGTAGGGCACTGTCCCTGTGGCAGTTATGGTCGAGTTTTTGCCAACGGTCCTTTCGCTCACCCCTGTGCCTGCGGTTGTCCACACACCGCACGCCGAGGCGACCGTACCCACATAGCCACCGACATTCTTCTCGCCCGTGACGTTAAGGCCAGTGTATGAGCAGTCATAGAGATACGCGGGGCCCCACCCGTCCCCGAACTCGACCATATAGGTTCTGTCTTCGCTCGTAGTTCGTCTGGCGCGGCCCGAGCTGCCAAGAAGCCCTCCTACGCTCTTTGCGCCCGACACGGTGCAGTTCTTCATCTGCACGTTGCGGTAGATGCCGCACGTGCCGTCGCCGTAGTTGGCCGTTGCACCCGCCAAAAGGCCGGCACCGGTAAGGTCGTTCGGCGCTTCTCCTGGTTTGGCTTCGCCGTTGGTGTCGATATAGGTGAGCGCTACGTTGCAGTTGCTAAAGGTGAGGTCTTTGACCTGCGCGCCGTCGTTCGCGGTGACGCTCTGCCCCACATTGGTGGAGGTGAACATCACGGTGCTGAATAGACCACCCACGCCCGAGACCTTATAGTCGTCGTCGGCGTATTCGACGACGCCGTAGGCGGTGCCTTCGGTACCCACCGTGATGGTGGCGCCGTTACCGTCGATCGTGGCTACGTGCGGCGTAATACGGTCGCGGTCGGTGCCCGGCTGGTTCGAATTGCAGGCATTGGAATAGTAGCGGCCGTTTAGGCCCACGTACCCCGTGCCGTAGTCGGTCATATCGTAGGTGTCGCCCTGCTTGAACTCCAAGCTCATGCCGATCGATTTCGACGCGCACACATAGCCCGTTTGGTAGTCGGCAGCGTAGGACGCCACCAGGTAGGGCGAATTTACATCGTCATCATGGTCGAGCGGGCCGTGCCACCCCTGCTTGCCGGGGGCCTTCTGGTCGTCGTTTTTGGCGATTTCGAAATCGCCGGCAGCACTCTCAGGCTTGCCCACATTTGCGTAGTTAGCATTCCGTACCTTGCCATATTCCTTGTTGCCAAACAGGTAGCCGCATATCGCCGGGTCTTGCGAATCGCTGCCCCAGTAAGCCTTGGAACCGCGGAACACGCCATTATTGGAGTAGTTGGTATGTGCCGCGCCAGCACCCGCACCCGAGCTGATGATGGCCGAGAGCACCAAAAGGCCCTGGGCGTTTTTCACCATGGTCACAGGAGCCTCGGCGTTAGTGCCGAGGTACTTGTTGTCGGTGCCCGTGGTGGTGACACAGGGGGTTCTTTTTTTTGTGAGCTCGTTAATCTGGTAGTTAGCGTTACCGTTTTCAACCTTACAGCCCTCGCTAAAGGCATAGCCATCAATCACGCGACCGACGTAGGGATTGTTGTAGAGATCAAAGTTGCCCTTTCCCAGACCACGAGATTTGTCACCAGTTCCAGCACGCCAGGAAGATTTTCCGCTTTTGTCCATATTGCGGAAAATCACGCCGCCACCCGCAATGGCACCGACGTAGCCACCAATGGGAACAAGATGCGGCTTGTCGCCACCGCCCGTGACGGTAAATCCCGTTGTAGGGTTTTCGGCCGTCGTCCCATTAACGACCACGCCATCGATAATGTTATCGCCACCAAGGATGCAGCCGACAACGCCACCGAAAAACGCCGTCGGAACGCCGTCGGCATCCTTGGCAGAATAAGTAATAGTCGCCGACGCGTTCACATAGCGAATATTCAGATCGCGCACCACGCTGCCGTAACTATAGGGAATAAGGCCGCGAAGCGAACCCTCGTTATTCTCTATCTTGATGGTTGCGTTTTTATTATCACTGCCAAAGTTGCCAACGATGACGCCCCTAAACGGGTTGGCCCTATTTCCAAAACCGCCAAACGATGCGCCGTCGAGAGTAATCGTATTGCCCTCAGTAGGCTCGATGCTGTAATACGCGCTCTGCATATAGCGGTGCATGGTTTCGTCGCTCAGCGTCTGCGGGGAATTGGTCGACGCGTCTCCGGTCTTCTTCTCCCATTTATTATCGGTACCGTTCGCCTGCTTGTAGACGT
This sequence comes from uncultured Collinsella sp., assembly GCA_902496115.1. Lineage (GTDB taxonomy): Bacteria > Actinomycetota > Coriobacteriia > Coriobacteriales > Coriobacteriaceae > Collinsella. Next base: position 124,894 of record CABUZK010000001.1, read on the forward strand.
ACGTAACCTCATTGTCGGTCGAGTGATCGCTGCTGCGGCGAGTGCAGAGCCTACCCTGGTCGGCGACAATGGTGACCTCCCAGCCGTCAAGCGCCGTCATGTTATTAATGTAGTTGGCAATGGCATTCATCTCCGCCGCGTTTGTGACGGAATAAGGATCGCCGTAGGTACCACATCCCATTACCAGCTTTGGAATGCGCTGGTTGACTTTAATTTCGTGATACTGGACGCCATCCTCGGCGGCTTTTCCCTTGTAAACATAAGGAAGGTAGTCACCGAACCAAGGCCTGACGTCACCGTCCTTCTTACCATCAACCGTCACATAGCCGCTCACGGCACCATACGTCGCTTCGTCGTAATACCAAAGCTGCTTGCCCGGGTACTCCGTACTCCCATCAATCTCGGATCCGTAGGTCACCTTGCCCGCATCGGCATCAGCCCTAGTAAAGGTGTAGTCCGCAGAGCCCGTGCCCGTGCTTCCGTAGCCAAAACTCTCCAGCAGGCTCGCATGGGTGAAGATCGTATTGTTCTCTTGGCTGGGCAAGCTGATTTGCTCAAACTTCGCCGTCACCTGATCGGCCTCACTGCCTACACCAAGCTTTCCGAACAGCGACGTAGCCGCCTTGGTGCCACTCGTGTACCCAGTAGTCTTGATATTCTTCGCGTTCAGGCTCACGTACTTCTGCATCTCGTTGATGAGCAGAGGCATATAGGCGTTAGCGTCCGTGGCGCTGTTGGCACCGTCAACAATCAGATTGTTGAGTGTAAGATCATCAATTGAGATCTTTCTAATCTTGGTGCCATTGCCGTCGCTGGACCCATACACGTAGCGGCACACGAGCGCGCCCGATGAGCTTCCGCCCGCGCCAATAGCGTCAGTAGAGCTCTTTCCGTCATTGATAACGGGCCCAACGGTACCACCCAAAGTGACGTTGCTTACTGTGAGATCGCCGTCTGCCACCGTTTGAAAAAGACCGCAGTGCATGTTCTCGTGCTGGGTGGCATCGGAGTTTAGCTTGTTGCCATTCTGCTCGGCCTTGATCTTGGAGTAGTAGAAGGTGATGGCCGCATTATTAACCGTCACCTCGCCGATCGGTTGAGTGGGATAGTAGCTGTAGCCGGCCAAATCGATTGTGCCCGTTATGGTTATGGAATCATCGAGCCCTGTCGTACCATCGGGAACGATTGTCGAACGAATACCGGCGGGAGCATAGCAGAAAGCAGACCATAAGAGCAGCTTGTCCGCTGTATCGATTTGACTGCCACTAAAGCCGCCTTCACAATTCTTAGAGGCTATGTCGAGGTTGTAGAAGTAGCGGGTATTGCCGTTCGTATTCTGGCTTCGACCGAAAGACGAGCGATTATGGTAGCCGTTGTCTTTTGTGGAATCGCCGTCCATGTCCAGCTTGTTTTTCTGTGTGTGTAGCGAAACGACCGTGTTCCAGTCGGCGTCCATGAGCTTGCTGCCGTTGTTTGGTTTTACACCGCTGCCAACCCATTCATCGAAGGACGTTACGCCCGACGCAACGATGGCCCCCTCGCCGGTGGGCACCCTATAGGCGGTATCCCAATAAGCTCTGTCCTCCAAGTACAGGCCTAGGTAGCTCTCGACGCCATATGTCGTCTTATCATCCACCTTGCAGCCGCGGCAAACTAGAACGCCGAGCGTCTGAGCGGCGCCTGCATTAATCTTTGTGCCCGAGAGATCGATGGCGTAGTTGTTGATAATCCAGTGACCGCTGGCTGCGTATACAAGGCCGCCAAGCTCCTTGGAATCATCCACAGTCGCGATTATAGAAGCGTTGGTCGTTTTCAAAGCATAGGAGTTTTCACTCTTGTTAATGTTGTCATCTCCGATAGTTACGACCGCGTTGCCCCAGCTATAACCCAAGAGACCGCCCACGCCATTGAGCTTATCGCCGTTCTTTCCGACTCCCATCTTGAACGAGTTGAACGAAAGGCCCGTAATGTTAACGTCCTTTTTGGCCGAGTTGGCTATTGCCCCATCAGCCCCATAGGTGCTCTGTGCGATGCAGCCGATAAGACCGCCGACCTGGGCAATCTTGCCGCTGGTGCAATTGCCGGTTTCGATTGATCCGGCGACTTCGAGGCCCGCAACATTGAATGACGAGCCATAATCGCCCACATAACCAATGGCGCCGCCAATGCGACTATTGCCGTTAAGCGTTTTAGTTGCAGCGATGGTCGCTTGAGCCCTGCTGTTATCCTTAAACGCAACCGTAGAAGCCGCCAACACGCTTCCCGCAATACCACCAATGTTCACGTCATTTGCAAACGTATCATCGCACGCGATATTCGTTTTGCACGTTACGCCAGACAATGACAGGTTGCCGACGATGGCACCCGCAAGCGATCCGGCATCGATAGCCGAACCGTTATCGAACTTCATGGAGCCAGCGATTGTGACGTTGGAGATGGTTGCACCGTTGACGGCCGCGAACAAGCCCAAGCGGCCGTGGCGGTAGATTTTGCCGTTGCCGTTGCTCGTGTCATTGCCGTCAAGCACAGCTTCACCACGTTTGCCGTATGGCTCGCCGACGGCAAGGTTGATTGTGCCGTTGCCATTTGTGCCGCCGCCGTTCAACGTTCCCGAGAAAACTTGCGAGCCGTCTGCACGATCCTGCGTGAAACCCGTCAGGCCCGTGCCCTTGAGATCAATAGTGCCGTTCACCGTAATGGTCAAGGACTGCAAGATGTTCGGGTTGTTTTCAGAAACGCCCTCGACCATGGAGTAGTAGCCGTTGGTTTGCCAGGTGATTGCAAGTTTGGCGAAATCCTCAACAGAGGTTAGGGTGTAGGCACCGCCGTCTGATGTCAGCGACGTCGGCAAGGTCAACTTGTGCGAGTTCGGATCGAGCGCAATAAAGCTATTGCCCAGGCCCTTACCGTCCAAGCCCTTACCCAAGCGAATGACCTCGCCGTAGGTCGCGATGTCGTCTGTCTTTGAGGCAGTATTGCTACGTTTGAAGGTCCAACCCTTAGCACCTCTGTCGGTCAGTTCTCCATTAGAGCCATTGCCGGCAGCGAAGATCAGCGCGTTGTGGTTCTCGCATACGAGCTGGCCCGTCGTGCTGTTTTCGGCAAAACTTGCGCCCGACAGATCCGTGATGCCGCTGAATTTGACTACAGCATTCCACGCGGAGCCCGCAATTCCCGCGGCACGGTTGCTTTGCGCCTTACCGATAGGATTGTCGCTTGTAAGTTTGAAATCTCGCATGTCAAGGACATTGCGCGTGTCGACAACGCCCACGGCGCCACCGAACTTTCCGGCGTCCGTTCGCGCCGAAGCATCTCCCTTGCACGCAACCGTCACGCCGTCGAGCACAACGGCGACAGGCTGCGAATTGGAATCCGCGCTATCGCCAACATAGCCAACAACACCGCCCGTATCCGACAGCTTGCCCGCAAGTTCAAACTCAATTGAGCACGTTTTCTTATCCGCATCCTTTTGGACCACAAAGGCGCGCAGCAGCTCATCGACGCCTTTTGCCGTCGCAAACACCTTGCCGACAAGGCCACCGTAGCTGCCGTTGAAGCTAACTTCTTCCGGTAAGGTGAACTTGCTCTTATACGTTCCGCCTTGCACCACGATGTCGCCATTAGAAATATCGGACACACCAAAAAGGGCGCCAGCGCGTTGCGATGCGCCAAGCGTCACGAGCTTGCCCAGGTCGAACATATTGGGCTTAACGATAAATCCTTGCGCAAAGCTCACGTCGCCGATGACGCCACCGGAGCAAGCGCTGTCTTTATCGCCGACGTTGCACGCCGGCTTAACTGTTACGCCATCAGCGATGTTGAGCGTGAGGTTGGTGGCCTTACCGATAAGACCGCCCGCCGCGTTTTTACCTGCGACGCTCAGCGCCGAGACATCGATGCCAGTTGGTAGGGCGACGGTGGCACCCTCCCGCGCCTCGCCGATAAGGCCGCCGGCATTGGCACCAGCGCCCGTAGCATCGATGGTGGGGGTGCCGTTGAAGCTCTTCGGCAGGCCATTCAGCCCCGCGATCGTAAGAGATGCGCCTGCAGTAAGGGTGTTCGCGAGTAGGCCCAGATTGCCCGTGGACGATTGCATGCCAATCGCCAGGGGGCTATTCGCGCTTGTCGAATACGTGGCGTCAAGCGTGAGCTCGCCCGTAACCTCACCCACGAGCGGCGAAGTGAGCTTGACGACGCTCGTATCGCCGCTCTCGGGCTTGTCTACGGTAATGGCAGCGCTGAGCGTCTTGCCCGCGCCCGTGACCTTTGCGGCCACGATGGGCTGAACATCGGTGCCCTTCCAGGCGAGCTTTACGGTGCCGTTGTTATCGTTGAGCTCGATGTTGTTGAAGAGCGTCTTGTTGGCGGTAAGGGACCTGCCGCCCAGGTCGAGCGTACCCTTGAAGGGGTAGGCATCGCTGCCGAACCCCTGGAACGCGAGATTGCCCAGGTCGCCCACGGCCTGCGCGCTGCACACGTCGAAGTCGACGCCGCTCAAGCCGGTCTTGGAGATGCTCGCGTTCTGGTAGATGGCGGGGTCGGTGTTGGAGATGGCGATAAGGTCGGCGTTGGATCCGAAGGTGATGGCCGTGACGGCGCCCAAGTCGTCAGTGATGACATTGCCGTCACCCAACGCGTGCCTGAGATCCTCGACAGTAGCGATGGTGGGGGCGGTGTTTGCCTGATCAGCAGCATCCGCGTCCGCGTCATCCGCTTGTTCTTCGTCAGCAGCACCCTCATCGGCAGCCGCATCGTCTTGGGACGCGTCGCCCTCCGCTGGAGCATCGCCGCTGGTGGTTCCATCGGTCGTGGAGTCCTGCGATTCGCCAGCGTTGGTAGAACCGTCGCCGCCCTCGGTGGCGCCCGCGTCGGCGCCCGGAGTCGTTGCGACATCATCAGATGCGGCCTGATCGGCATCTTGCAGCGCGGTGGCCACAGCATCCTGTACGGAGCGCGCCGTGTTGCCCGCGGCGCGTGCGGCGGAAACGGACGCCTCCATAACGGCGTCGAGCTCTTGCGCGAACACCTCCGTGGAGGGCGCGAGCGCCTGGAAAATCATGATCGCAGTCAGGCATGCGGTTGTTATGCGCTTTGCCGTTCTCATCTGGTCCTACCTCGTCCTATCTCATGCCCCGTACGGGGTCTCAAAATCTATGCTTGCGGATTGCTTCGGCTAGCCCTACGCGGCCGAACACGAAACGTCAATGGCTTCCCAGCTGGTCGGCTTCGAATCACCCTTCCGGTAAAAGGTGATGATTTCCGAGCCGGGGGACGCATCGTATGTAACCGAGTGGCCACTGACGGTCTCCTGCTTAACACAGTTCTTGTGGTTCGCCTCAAAGAACGGATCGAGCTCGACCCCGCTTCCCCACGTGAGCTCTACCTTAGTCGTAGCGCCCGTAACGGTCACACGATAGTTGTAGGCGTCGAAGTCGCCGACATTCGTATCATCCTTGTTCTTGTCGACCCACTCGCCCGAAACGCCCGAAGCCGTTACCTCTGCACGCTCGGAAGGCGCAATCTTGGCGGCGAGCCATTTAAGGTTGGTGCCGGGGCTATTGGAGCCGACCTTGGCCTTAACGGTGAAGGATGCTTTGTTGAGATCCGCCTTGGAAAACGTAACCTTATAGGTATACATGGTTGCCCTGTTGGCAGGGAAGGAAAGGTCGACCGTGCCGCCCGCCGTCAGCGTGGGCGAACCGCTTATGCTCCAATCTGTCGTTCCCGTCGCCTCCACGCTCAGCGTCGCGTTAACGTCCTTGTCGTTGACCTTGTTCTTGTCGCCCAGCAGATGGTTGTAAATGCGAAAGGTAAAGGAGCAGTTTTCCCCACTCGTGTCGGCGATGACGCTTCGGACGGCAATACCCTCGTCATTCAGCGTCTCATTCGTGTAACCCGTGAGCATGTCCGAAGCAAACAGCGCCTGCGACGTGCCCGAGACAGCGACCGACTTAAGAAAGTCACCCGCCAAAAAGGCCGTGTAGGTAAGGTAGGTTCCCATCGCAATCGCGACGGCACACAGCAGCACCGCAACTGCCCATAGGCGTTTACGCACTTTGAAAGCAGGGGCCGCCGTCTCCGCGCAGCAAGGCTCTGCCTTAGAATCGTCAACCTGTGCAAAGTGCTTGCCAACAGGCCTCGCGATTTCATTTTGCTCGTTCTTGTCTTTCCGCATCTGGCACCCCTCCCTTCCTACTTATTAGTTATTAGTGCCGCTCATGCCGCGAGCAATTAGGTAAACCATGTCGGTCTCTTTGACGTTGGAGACTGTCTTTCCGTTTACGGTCACAACGCCTGGATTCCACGTACATTCGATGATGAAGTTCGTGGCGGCGTTGGCTGTTTTGCCATTCCAGCCATCGAGCCCACTCCCTGCGAACTTGTGGTACCGATACAGCGGACGGGCGTTTTTCTGGACATTCACGTACGAGCCGTACGTCGGGTCGTTTGCCTCAAGCTCTTTAGCCAACACACTTGTCCCGTCCGCGGGGTTGATAAAAGCAAACTCAATCGGGGTGCTGCTCTTCTTGCTCCATGAGTAGGTGCGGTTGAGCCCGTCGAGGCCGACCACGGTGCCGTTTTTATCGTTCGGATTATTGACCGTCACGTGATACACGTTGATCGTCAGCCCCGTGATATTCGTTGTGTTGGCAATCTGCAGCTCAAACGCTTGACCGCCGGCAGCGGGATCGTTGTCATTGTCGCTCTGCACACAAAACGCGCGACGAACGGTCACGGTGCCGTCGTCTTTCTTCTCATCGCCCCGTGACTCGTCATACGAAATCTCGATGGGCTCAATGCTTGTCTGGTTGGGGCCCATGATCTTGAGCTGCGCGGGCGTTTGGATCTTGCCCACCGTGGACAGACTTTTGCTGCCCACAAACCACGAGAGCGACAAGCCGATGATAAGAACGATTGCCGCCAAGAGCACCAAGACCGCAAGGGCCTGTGCACGGTGGTTTTCTATCCAATTGCGGGCATCGCCGAGGCGCGTTTGCATGGTGCTCATGAGCTCACGCCCTCCTGAGCGCTAATTCTAAGTTGGATGTATTCGACCTTATTGCCGATCTGCTCGTCAGCATTGTTGTACAGCGCCGAGCAGATGGCGGTGTCGCCGAAGGACATGCTAGACGAAACCGCGGGGGCGTTGGCAGCACTCGTGCCGTTTGCCGCGCCATAGAAGTAGTTCGTTTTATGCGCGTTCATATCTGCCTGCAGAGCGCCGTAGTCAGACTTTGCGTCGTCCACCGCTGCAAACAGATTCTTGTAGTAATTGGTGTTGCCCGTAAGGACAAAGTTCTGGAAGTACTCCGGCCATACCCAGTACAGGCTCACCTCTTTTGACTCTGTGGTCTCGCTCGACCCCTTCTTGCAAAATTCGCTCTTGTCAATCCTGATCTTGCTATCGACTACGCGCCCCGAGTAATACCCGTTCTGGCAGCTCGTAAAGAACAGCAAATGGCCCTTAGCCAAGCCAAGGAGCGTTTGCGCATCAGACGTCAGCGTTTTTCCGTCCTCAACAACGACATTGCCCGTGACTTTAAGCACGCGTGACAAGTTAATCGTGACCCCGTTCAGGTCATCCACCAGCGGCTTCACCGTAAACGTAATCTTGCCTCGGGCACCCGGATACAGAGAGCCGGCGGACTCGTTGTTGAGGTTGGATTCCAGCGTTACCGTCATGGCGTCCGTCGTATCGAGCCTCGTGATGTTTTGCTTTTCGGCGTCCGTGCGCTCGTAATATCCCGTGTGGGCGTCGGGCTCGCCTTCGCCGGTGGCGGTAAGGCTATAGCGCGCGGCCTTCGCCCCGATCGTGCTCCCCGTGGCGCTCACTCGGTTATTCGCAGCAAACCAGGCCAGGCATGCAAAGATGGCAACGATGGCAGCCAGCACAAACAGACCGCTCACCAGGAAATCCTTCCAGAAATCCTTGAGGGTCCGCACGTGCTCGTCGGCAGCTTGGCGGTACTCGGCCGCCGTCATGTGCTGCTGGAGCTCGCTATGTCGGTCCATGCCACTCATCGCTTACGTTTGCCCTGCTTGCGGGCTTGCCATCCTTTTCCGCTCGGTCGCGTTTATCCGTTGTTCGCAGGTAGAGAATTCAGGCAGAATACAACACCATACGATAAGGTAAAAGAATAGCATTGACCTGCGGCTTGCTCCACAACGCAAGCCTTAATGATGTCTTAAAAGTCAAACCCTTGGTGCAAGCGGTCAGGTTACTTCGCGCCAACATGGTGCAAACAAACCTGACCCCTTTGCACCAATCCGCAGCACCGGGCAGCGGACACACGGCATGCCGTCCCTTAACACCCCAACGCGCGCACGGGTATCACGTAGATACCGTCCTCGACCTCGCGGGCGTACTCACCCACCCCCACAATCACGGCCATAAACTCCGGTTCGCGTGTGCGTGAACGAGGATTTCCACAGACCTTCTTGCGAACGCGCTTGAGGCTCTCAACGCCGGCGCTCGCTTTATCTTCACTTACCTTAATCTCAAAGGCGGCCCACCGTCCGTCGGCTAGCTGCACGATAGCATCGCACTCAAGGCCCGAATCGTCGCGATAATAGCGCACGGGCGTGCTATCCAGCAGGTCGAGCGAACGTGCGTAGACCGAAAGGTCGCGTATGACCAAATTCTCAAACACCAGACCAAATGTCTGCCAGTCGGCAAGCAACGCCTGCGAGGACATACCTAGCAAGGCGCAAGCAAGGCTCGGATCTGCCAGATAGCGCTTGGGCTTGACGGTAAAGCGCCGTTTGTCGCGCGCGGCGGGAACCCAACCGGGGACCTCCTCGAGAATAAACATGCCTTTGAGGGCATCCAGGTACCTGCGCACCTTGGTCTCATCGGCAAACGCTGCGGGTTCCTCCTCGGCACCGAACATATCCATAAGAATCGTTTTATACGTGGTTGCCTGTCCCAGATTGCGCGCGATCGATGCGGAGACTCGACGAGCAATATCGGGGTCGAGACGGACCGCCGAGAAGCTGCTCGAAAACGTGGTGTTGAGATATTCGCGGGCGATGAGCTGGGCGTCAGCCGAAACCATATCGATCGCCTCGGGCCAGCCGCCGCGGCAAGCGGCTTCGACAAGCCCCGGTGTATCGCCATCGCACCGGCAGGGCTCAAAACGATGCTCAAACAAGCCCGCCAGGCTCACCTTGCCGTTGGACTCACCTGTCTCGGCAAGCGTCATGGGGTGCATGCGGACGCGGCCGATGCGGCCAGCTCCACTATGCGCGGGCGCCTCCGCCTTTGAGCCAAACGCGGGCGTGGCGGAACCCGTGAGGATATAGGCGCCGCGCGTACCCCGGGTGCGGTCAACCTCGTGTCTAACGTAGTCCCAAATCTGGGGAACGCGCTGCCACTCATCGATAATATGCGGACGGTCTCCCAGCAACATCATCGCTGGGTCGGCACGCGCGAGGTCGAGATTCTCGTCGACATACGAGGCGGACGCCCCGTGCTCGAGCGCGGCCCACGTCTTGCCGCACCACTTGGTGCCCGCAATCTCGACCGCGCCAAAGACACGAAGGTAGCGCTCGATTTTCGCATCCACGATACGTGGGATGTATCCGTCCCGATGTGGCCTCTCACCTGCCATGAGCCACCTCCGCAGATTTCCAGTTCCTGCTTTCTGATTCTTCTATACCACTGTAGCAAATTCGGATTTTCGGGTGGTTGCGATTCGGATTTTCGTGTTCATATAATTCGGATTTTCTGGTGCATGAGATTCGGATTTTCTGAACCCGCTGGTCAGAGGCACTCTTATCGACAAAAAGGCGGGGAGCACCGATACGTCACTCCCCGCCCACTCAATACGCGATAGTTTTCTTGCTTAGAGCTCGTTGGCCGCGTGATACGCCGTGCGAATGGCGCTCGCGATGTCGGCGGTGCGCTCGCCCGAGCAGTCGCCCACGCAGGTCACGGGCACCGTCACGCCGTCCAGGTCAAACGCGTTGGCCTTGGAGCCCACGGCCATCACCACGTAATCGCAGGCGATCTTCACCGGCTCCTCGGCGCCGTCCTCGGTGGTGCGAACGGCCTCCACGCCCTCGTCGGTAATGGCGGTCAGGCGGGTCTTAACATGCTGCTCCACGTTATGCTCGGCAAAGTCGCTCATAATCAGCGGCAGAATGGTCTCGGACTCGCCCGCGGCAATCTTGTCGAGCATCTCCACGATCGCCACCTCGCAGCCGTGCTGCAGCAGGTACTCGGCAGTCTCGGTGCCCACCAGGCCGCCGCCAATGACGGCGACGCGGCCCGTAAGCTCCACCTTGCCGGCCAGCACGTCCCAGCTCGAGACGACCTTGTCCGAATCGGCACCCGGAACGGGGATGACCACGTCGTGCGCGCCCACAGCCACAATCGCGGCGTCGGCGGCGTTGAGGTCCTCAGCGGTAGCGGCATGGTTGAGCTCAACCTTCACGCCCAGGCCGGGCAGAATCTTCTCGTAATACTCGACCGAGCGCATGATCTCGTCCTTGCGCGGGGGTGCTGCCGCCAGCACGATCTGGCCACCCAGATGATCGCTCGCCTCGTAGACGGTCACATCGTAGCCGCGCTTGGCCGCCACGCGTGCGGCCTCCAGGCCAGCGATACCGCCGCCCACCACGGCGATCTTCTTGTCGCCCTCGCCCGGCTTGATGGCGATGGTCGCCTCGTCGCCGTTCTCGGCATTGAGCACGCACGAAATGTACTTGCGGTTTTGAATCGCGTCGACGCAGCCCTTGTTGCAGTTGAGGCACTCGCGGATGGGCTCGCCCGTGGCGGCCTTCAGCGCAATGTCGGGGTCGCACATGAGCGAGCGGCCATAGGCGACGATGTCGGCAGAGCCATCCTCCAGGATCTTCTCGCCGGCCTCGACCGAAACCACGCGGCCGACGGTTGCCACCGGCACGGAGACCAGAGCCTTGACGCGCTCGGCCACGGGCAGCGTCCAGTTGTAGGGCATGGCGCCCATGGGCGGAATGGTGTCGCCCATGTTGCCGGTGTGGTTTGCCTGTGCAACCTGGATCATGTCGATGCCCGCGCTCTCGAGCAGCTTGGCAAACTCGCAGGCCTCGTCGGGCTGCAGGCCGCCCTTACCGCGCGGCGTGCCGTCGGGGTTCTCCATGATCACGGGGAGCTTGTACTCCACCATCAGCTGCGGCGCGGCTTCCTTAATGGCAGCGACGACCTCGAGCGCATAGCGAACGCGGTTCTCGAACGAGCCACCGTACTCGTCGGTGCGCTTGTTGAGGATGGCCGAGCACAGCGAACCCACCAGGCGGTCGCCGTGGACCTCGATGGCGTCGATTCCGGCCTGCTGCGCGCGAGCGGCCGAGGCGGCGATGGCCTCCTTGATCTGGGTGAGCTGCTCTACGCTCGCCTCGTTCACAAAGTGCTGCATGTCGTGGTGCAGCTTGGCATAGGCCTGTTTGCGGATCTCGTTGGACTCGGCCATCTTGGCGGCAAAGGTCTCCTCGTCACCGGCGGCCTTGGCTTCCTGCGCGGCCTTGGCGGCGGCCATGGATCCCATGACCATGCGGCCGACGCCGGGCACGTCGTACTCGGGGTGGAACAGCTGCAGCGCGACCTTGGCACCGTGCTTGTGGACGGCGTCGGCCAGCGCCTTAAACGTGGGGATCTGGGCGTCGGTCGCCAGCTTGGGCGTGGGGCTTGCGGTCATAACGGGAGCGACGTCGCCGATGACGATGTAGCTCACGCCGCCACGGGCCAGGCGCTCGTAAAAAGCCAGGCTACGCTCGCCAATGGAACCGTCGCGCTCCTCGTAGCCGGTGGTCAGCGGCGGGAACATAATGCGGTTCTTGAGCTCAAGGGGGCCAACCGTAATGGGCTGAAGCAGTTTGGATGCAGGTGCGGTCATGGACATTCCTCTCTTGTGGGCGTGGCGGCGATGATGCCGCGTAGTTGTCTAGAGGATATGGCATGGGGGTATAGCGGCACAACGAAAATCGGCGAATATCAGATGGCGGAAGGTGGATGGGACGGGACGTCTGCCGGTTTGTCTCGATCTGTAACAGTTACGCGGCAAAACCGGGTCTTACTGTTACAGATCGAGATATTCCTCTCGACCCATCCTCAACAATCTAGATCTGTAACAGCTAGGCCCACTTTTGACCCCTACCTGTTACAGATCGAGACAAACCAATCTAGTCTGCCGAAAGATCTCAATCTGTAACAGTTACTCGGCAAAATCCGTCCCTCGTGTTACAGATTTAGACAAACGCGGTCCAAACCGCCGGTATATCTCGATCTGTAACACCTAGCCGCCCAAATCGGGTCTTGGTGTTACAGATCGAGATCTTTGATTGAGAGGCTGAGAATTGAACCGAAGAAACGATCCCGCAATAACAAAAAAGCTCGCCGGCTAGGCCGACGAGCTGCAAGTTCTTGGTCGCGGGGGCAGGATTTGAACCTACGACCTCCGGGTTATGAGCCCGGCGAGCTACCAGACTGCTCCACCCCGCAATGTCTGGGCGCCTCATGTGCGCAAGAAAGAATATTACGCGTGAGTTCGGTAAACGGCAAGGAAAATCTCGTAGAGCATAATTCCTTCATATTTAAACCCCTCAGCCCATATCACTGTAACCGAATCGCAGCCGAGCGCCGTCGACGGCGCGTATACAATGGTGCGCGTCCTTTTATGCCAACACTGGGAGTAGACATGCTGCTCGCTATCGATATGGGAAACACGCAGACGGCCATGGGTCTGTTTGACGGAGACGAGCTGGTGCAGTCGTGGCGTATGCCCACCGACCGCTCCTATACCGCGGACGAGATCCACGTGCGCCTGATGGGTTTCTTTAAGATGTACGGCCTTTCGCTCGATGCGGTCGACGCGATCGCCTTTGCCGGCGTGGTGCCGCAGCTCTCGCGCGAGTGGCACGCCGTGGCCGACCGCATTGCCGCGGATGCCATCGTCATCGGGCCGCAGACGGCCGCGGTGACCAAGCTGCGCGCGGCGCGCCCCCAAGCCGTGGGTGCCGACCGCGTCGCCAACGCCGTTGCGGCCGAAACTTTCTACGGCGCGCCGGCGATCGTGGTGGACTTTGGCACCGCGACCAATATCGACGTCATCGATGAGGACGGTTATTACATTGGCGGAGCGATCGCGCCGGGCATCCGCATCTCCATGGACGCGCTTGCCGCCCGTGCCGCCAAGCTCGCCAGCGTTCCGCTCGAGGCGCCGGAGCACGCCATCGGCCGCGATACCGAGGAGTGCATCAAGGTCGGCGCCGTGATGGGCGCCGCCGCCATGGCCGAGGGCCTGGTCGCGCGCATGAAGCGCGAGCTGGGCCGCGAGGACGCCACCGTTATCGCCACGGGCGGTCTCGCCGGCATCGTCGCCGATTCGACCGACGCCTTCGACGTGGTCGACGGACAGCTCACCATCAAGGGCATCTGCGAAATCTACCGCCGCATGCAGGAGCTGGGGTAAGACGGGGCTTAAGTCGAGCACGCCCGATGTCACAGCCCCGCAAACGTTCGCCAAGCCTATTCCTCAAAATCGAAATTATTTCGATTTTGAGGAATAGGACCGAGATGCCGCTCCACAGTCACGCAAAAGCCCTCCCCGGTGCAGGCCGAAGAGGGCTTCGTTGCCATCGTTATCTTTGAGCGCTGGCGCCCCGCGTTACAGCCCGCGAATCCGTACGGCCTCGGGCGGAAACTCCTGCTCGCCGGCATCGGTCTTGATAGTCGCGCGGCCCCAGATGTCCAGGCCCGCAAACACGCCGACCGCAAGCGGCAGGCCGTTGGGCGACACCGCCGCAACTTGGCGGCCCAGCAGCGGCACCATATCGAAATACTCGCCCAACACGGGGGCCAGCGGACCGGCAGCGCCCTGCGGCGTGTTGGCAACAGCCGCCCAGGCGTCCACACGGGTCAGCACGGCGGCAGCCAACTCCTCGACCAGCGCTTCGTCGGCCGCATCCACACCGAGCTCGCTCAGCGCCGAACGCTCAATATCCACCGTCACGGCACCGAACATGCCCGCGGCACCGGCACCACCGTTGACGGTGACGCGCGCGAACGACGTCTCAAACGCAGGCGCACCGCACACGATGTCACTCGGCCACTGGATGCCCACCTTGCCGGCAAGGCCCAGGCCCGGCGTCGACGCCGTGCCCACGAGCGCGTCCATCATGCCCATCGCCGCCACAAACGGCAGGCCGTGGAAGGCATGCATGTTCACGTCCGGGCGCACGACCAGCGAAAACGTCAACGACGCCTCGCCCGCGCTCCAAGCGCACCAGCCCGCAGACGCACCCTCGCGGCCCGCGTCGCGCGCGGCGTCAAGCTCGGTACCGACGGCTACAGCATTCATCTCGATCATCTACATACGCCCCAATTCGCCCACGATGTGGCCCACGCGATCCTCGGGCTCCTTGACCTCGACGCCGTTGTAGCGGAAGAACCGCGCCGGGTCGTGCATCAGGTCCTCGAGCGGCACCAGTACAAAGTCGCGCTCGCCGATCAGCGGATGCGGCAGGCGCAGCTTTTTGCCGCCGTGGGTCTCGCCGTCCATCCACAGCAGGTCCAGATCGATGGTGCGCGGACCGTTGGCCTTGGCTTTCTTGGAGCGGTCGCGCCCCAGCTCGGCCTCGATCTTCATAAGCTCGTCGAGCAGCACCAGCGGCGCCAGCTCGGTCTTGATCTCGATGACGGCGTTGGCAAACGCGTCCTGGCGCGTCTCGTAGGCCGGCTCGCTCTCGTAGATACGCGAGCAGTTGGACACGCAGGTGAGCGGAATCTCGGCGATCATATCGCGCGCGGCGCGGATGTTGTCGCAACGATGCCCCAGGTTGGAGCCCACGGCCACAAACGCGCGACGCGGCTGTGGCTTAGCAACAGCCCAGTAACCATTCAGGAACTGCGCAAAGCCCGCGACGTCGTGCACGCGCACGATGTTGGCGCCGGCCTGGATGGCGCCCAGGCACACGCCAAACGTGGCGGCATCGCGCGCGGCGGCATCGGTCACGCCCGAGACAGCGCCCACAAAACGCTTGCGCGACACGGCGCACATGAGCGGATAGCCCAGCGACGCCATCTTGGCGGTCTCGCGCTGGATGACGATGTCCTCGTTGGCCGTCTTGCCAAAGCCCGGGCCGGGATCTATGCAGATGCGGTCGCGCGACACGCCGGCATGGATGAGCGTGCGGGCCTGGTCGGACAGAAAGCCCATGACACGGCGCATGATGGGTGCCGAATCGGGCAGGGTAAAGCGGCGGAGCTGAGAGGTGGGCACGTAGGCCTCCTCGCGGCGGGCGCTGCGGCGCATCATGGCCGCCAGGTGATCATTCGGCTCCGGCGCGGGCTCAGGGGTCGTGGCGGCCTCGGCGACAGGGGTAGCCTGCTCGGCGGCCGGCGTCTCTTGCTTCTGCTCGTCCGTGGGCTCCGGCGCAGGCTCCGGATCGCCAAACGGCAGCGAGGGCTGCACCACGCCACCCGGCAGCTTGGCCTCCGTCTTGGGCTCGCCCAGCAGCTTGCCACGGCGACGGCGGGCAGGCTTCTCGGCCTCGCGCGCAGCCTCGGCGGCCGCCTCGCGCGCCTTCTCAGCAACAAACGCCGCAGCCGAGGTATCGAGCTGCACCGTTGCGTGCGTGCGTGCGGGCGCGGCGACCTCGCCGGCATGCATCACGATGACGCCGCAGGTGCTCGTCTTAACAAACTCGACCATCTTGGGGTCGGTGAAGCCCGTCACGTCGTTGACGATCGAGGCGCCGCAGCGCACGGCCGCCTTGGCAACCGCCACGTGGCGCGTGTCGATCGAGACGATGGCGCCCTCTTTGGCCAGCGCGCGCACCACGGGCAGCACGCGGCGAGCCTCCTCGTCGGGATTAACCGGGGTAAAGCCGGGGCGCGTGGACTCACCGCCCACGTCGATGATGTCGGCGCCGGCGTCAAGCATCGCCAGGCCGTACTCGATGGCGGCATCCGGGTCGAAGTGCTCCCCGCCGTCGCTAAACGAATCGGGCGTCACGTTGAGGACGCCCATGATGCGCGGACGGTCAAAGCTGAGCTCGTACTTTCCGCACCGCCATGTCTTGCTGTCGTTCGCCATGAACATCCTCCTAAAATGCCCACGCCGCCGAGCTTGGGGAGCTGGCGGCGGGGTCGCTTTGCAATCAGTCTTTCTATTGTATCCGCGCACACGGGCTAGAACGCAAACGCGGCAGCGATGTCGCAAGAAATCAGCAGGTCGGCATTTGCATCCTGATCGGTGGGAGCAAGGTTGCATATGGCCAGCGTATCGCCGGTAAAGTAACGCGTAAGGCCCGCCGCCGGATACACCACGAGCGAGGTCCCGCCCACAATGAGGGCATCGGCCGCGGCGATGGCGGCAACGGCGCCGGTCAACACATGCTCGTCGAGCGGCTCTTCGTAGAGCACCACATCGGGCTTGATGCGACCACCGCACGCGGGGCACACGGGCACGCCCGCGGCGTCCTCGTGCTCGCGCGAGCAAATCCACTCGGCGCTATAGACCGCTCCGCACGACTGGCAAATGTTGCGATGGACCGATCCGTGCAGCTCGAACACGCGCTGTGAGCCGGCCATCTGATGCAGGCCGTCGATATTTTGCGTCACCACGGCATTTAGCTTGCCGGCGCGCTCCAGCTCGGCCAGCTTGGTGTGGCAGCGGTTGGGCTTGGCGCCAAGCGCGATCATCTTGGTGCGGTAGAAGTCGAAGAACTCGGCCGGATGCGCCTCGTAAAAGCTATGCGACAGCATGGTCTCGGGCGGATAGGCAAACTGCTGGTGATACAGGCCGTCCACGCTGCGAAAATCGGGAATGCCGCTTGCCGTGGAAACACCCGCGCCGCCAAAGAAGACCACGCGCTTGTGGGTGCCGAACAGCTCCGCCAGCGCGGCGGAGGCCTGCCTGGGATCTGTTATCGCTTGCGTCATGTTTGTCCTCCGTCCATGTTGGTCGGGGCGGCTGCAATTGCGCCGTCGCCCGCGGAGCCCGCCCCGCCCCTGTTGCGCTAATCTTAAGCCTGCCAACCCCGTCGAAAGGACACCATGTCTCAGACTTACACGTTCGCCTCGTGGAACGTCAACGGCCTGCGCGCCGTGCTCAAAAAAGACCCGAGCTTTATCCAGATCGCACAGGAGCTCAATGTCGATATCCTGGCGCTGCAAGAGACCAAGCTGCAGGAGGGCCAGGTCGATATCGATCTGCCCGGCTATCACCAAACCTGGAGCTACGCCCAGCGCAAGGGCTACGCGGGCACCGCGGTCTTTAGCCGCCAGGAGCCGCAGCGCGTGCTGCGCGCCGACGCGCTGCTGCCCTACGCCGGCGAGGGCGAGGCGGCCGAGCTCGTCGCCCAAGCTGCAACCGAGGGCCGCGTCTGCGCGCTCGAGTTCGACAAGTTCTGGTTTGTCGACGTCTATACGCCCAACGCCCAAAACGAGCTCGCGCGCATCGATGTACGCATGGCTTGGGACGATGCCTATCGCGGCTTTTTGAACGCGCTTGAGCGCGAAACCGGCAAGCCCGTCGTAACCTGCGGCGACTTTAACGTGGCTCACGAGGAGATCGACCTTAAGAACCCCAAGTCCAACCGCGGCAACGCAGGCTTTTCGGACGAGGAGCGCGGCAAGTTTACCGAGCTGCTCGACGCCGGTTTTACCGACACCTGGCGCGCGGCCAATCCGGACGTCGAGGGCGTCTACAGCTGGTGGAGCTACCGCTTTAATGCCCGCAAGAACAACGCAGGCTGGCGCATCGACTACTTCCTGGTAAGCGACGCGATCGCCGGCAACGTACGCGACACCGGCATCCGCGGCGACATCTTCGGCAGCGACCACTGTCCCGTCACCCTCACGCTAGAGCTCTAACCCCAGCTGATCCCCTGGGGACGGAGGAAAAGGGATCATCTGACCTCGTCCCCCTATAAGTTGCGGTGGAATAGTTCCTGCTTCGGCCCCAAACAGCCAAAAACGAGAACTATTCCACCGCAAGTTCGTAAGGGAACGCAACCAGCCCTACAGTCCGTACTTCACGACGACGCGGTTGATCCGTCGACACCAAGGCTTGTAGAGGGCGGCCAAGAACACGCAGGTCGCAAGGCCGTGCGTGATATCGAACGGCACCGCCGTGGCAAGACGCGCCACGGCGCCCGCCCACGTGAGCGGCTGCACAAAACCGATGATGTCGTAGGCGTTGATTACCACGCCGTAGAGCAGGCCCGAAGCAAAACCGTACGCCATCAGCGCCGGCATGCGCACGGTGCCATCCGCACGGTCGAACGCGCCCGCATGCGCCAGCGCGCCGCCAACATAGCCAACCAGACCCCAGGCATACATCTGCCATGGCGTCCACATGCCCTGTCCAAAAAAGAAATTGCTGGTCAGCGCCGCCAGCGCACCGACCATAAAGCCGTTACGACGACCGAGCGTCGCCCCGGCGATAATGGCGATGGCGCTCACGGGTTTAAAGTCGGGAATGGGGCCAAACAAGATGCGCCCCGCCGCGGCCAACGCCGCCAGAACCAGCGTTGGCATAATCTGGCGCAGACCCGGTCGCGACGCCTCGTAGCCCGCAAAGAACAGCGCAAGCACCAGTGCCACCACGACAAGCATGGCGAGCGCCGCCTGCTCAACGCCCGCCAGCAACGCCGCAGCCATCACGGCTGGCACCGCCAGCAGCAGCGGTATCTCCAGTTTTGCGAGTAGGCGCACGATGCGATAATCCGCCATCCCATCACGCCCTATAAAACACGTTGTCGGCAAAGAAGTCGGCCGGCGGCTCCATGCAGGCAATCTCACCGTCAAACATCATGGCAATGTCATCGGCAACCTGCTCGGCAAAATCCAGGTCGTGCGTGGCCATGATGACGGTGCCGCCAGCCCGCGCATGGTCGCGCAGGGCGCGGGCGATGATGCGGCGGCTGGCCAGGTCCAGACCCTTGGTGGGCTCATCGAGCAATAGCAGTTCGGGGCCGATTAGCAGTAGCTTTGCCAACGCAAGCAGTTGGCGCTGTCCGCCCGAAAGGTCATAGGGGTGGCGTTCCCCTAAGCCCGCGAGCCCCAGACTCACCGCGCGCTCCCGCGCCATATCCTCGCCGTACCCGCAGGTCGAAGCCCATTCCATCAGCTCGTCGCGCACCGTCTCGGCAACCAACAACGCCTTGGGATTCTGAGGCAGCAGCGCCGCCGAGGCCGCCCCGTGTTCCATATGTCCACGCTGCAACTTGACCGTCTTGGCCAACACCGAAAGCATTGTCGACTTGCCGCATCCGTTGCCGCCCACGATCGCATGCACCGCACCGGCCGAAAACGACGCATCGAGCCCACGCAACACCCAGCCGGACGCTCGATCGTAGCGAAACCAACCTTCCGACAGGGTGGTAGCCGACCCAGCGTGCATTTTTTGGAGTATTCTGCTTCCATCCGTGCGCGAGAAGGCTTCCAAGCCGTTCTCGAGCGACGTTTGCGCCACAAATTCGGACGATTTGTCCAATTCCAAACTTTTTTTCGCGCTCGATACGCCCCCGGGCGGCTCCAGAGAGCCCAAATTGTCCTCACGCCTGCTGAATACTCCGTTTTTTGCACATCGGATGGCACCCCACCCCAACGTGTCATCGGAAAACAGCGATTCTCGGCGTCCCAAAGATGCCATATCCGCCGCCTCGTGCACGCGGCCATCCTCAATCCGGTACGCACACGTCGCGTATTCGAGCATTGGGCGCGGCTGATGCGTCGCCACAACAACCGTGCAGCCCAGCTCGCGATTCACACGAAACAGCGCGTGCAGGAAATTCTTCTCCGCAACCGGATCAAGCTGAGACGTGGGCTCGTCGAGCAGCAGCACGCGCGGGCGCAGCGTCAGAACGGCCGCCAACGACAGCAACTGTTTGCGACCGCCCGAAAGCGTGTCAGTATCGCGGTGAAGCCAATCTTCCAGCCCAAAGAAATAGCTGGTCTCAGCTACGCGACGGCGCATCTCATCACGCGCTAGCCCCAAGTTTTCCAGGCCAAACGCCATCTCGTGCCACACGGTTTCGCACACGATCTGGTTCTCGGGATCCTGGAACACATAGCCCACGCGCTCCGCCGATGCCCGCACATCCATGTCGGCGACGTTCTCGCCCAGCACGAGCAGTTCGCCAGTGCGCTCGCCCGCCGGAGCGATCTCGGGCTTGAGTAGCGACAGCAACGTCGACTTACCCGATCCGGTACCGCCGACAAGCAGCGCAAATGCACCTTGGGGAACAGACCAGTCGAGTCCCTCGAGCACCGCAGCATCCGCATCGGGGTAGGCAAAGCTCAGGCTCCGCACCTCAATCGCCGGCATATCAGGGCCGTATGCCGCGCCCGACACCGGTCCCCTATCCAACCGAGCCATCAGCCAAACCTCTTCTCATCAATCGCGTGCAACGCGCAAGGCAACACCATCCAGGCGGCGTACACGACATAGCCTGGCCACGGCGCCGGCACCGAGAGCTGCGGATAAAACGAATACTGCGTCGTCGCGGTCCACGCCACCGCCACCGCGGCAGCGCCAAACAGTACGAGCCCGACCAGCGCGGCAACGTCGCTGCGCCCCAGTCGATACCGCGCATACGTCATACGACGTGTCGCGGCACCCCACCCGCGCGAGCGCATCGCGTCCGCGCGCTCCAGCGAATCTTCCATGCCCCAGCCCATCAACACGCTCGACGCCCGCAGACGCGATCGCACGGGATCGGTGGGCGCGCGGCCCGGCACATCAATCGCATCCTGCACCGCCAGCACCGTACGACCGCGGCGCAAAAACTGCGGGATAAGCCTCATGCACATCGAGATCATGAGCGCAATCACCGGTGCGGCATTGCCCAGCAGCGCGAGTACCTTGTCGTATTCGAGCATCGACGCCGCGGCCTCAAACCACAGCACGCTCGCCACAAACAGCCCGCCCATGCACAGGCCGTATACCATGCTCTCCAGATACACCGCGCGCATGCCAATACGGAACAGCTCCGTCGAGCCCGAGGCGCTAAACAGCGGATTGACCAGCGCGATAATCAAAATCACCGGCAGCTGCCAGCGAAGTGCGCCCAGCGTGCGGGCAGCCCCACGCGTCGCAAATCCATACGCCAGCCCGCCCGCAAGCGACAGCGCAATCAGCACCGGCTGCATCGAGAACATGGTGAGCCCCAGCGTCAGCACCATGTAGAGCGCTGGCACCGCCGGATGCGACATCGAAAATGCCGCGACGGGTTCGTTGCCCGATTCCCCTCGCATGATGTCCACGGGCACCCCCATCCTCTCGCTCAAACGCCAACGCCGCAGCGCCGCCGCCATGCACAGCCAGCGCAAACACCACGCCGGCAGCAGCGACATCGGCCGTCACGCGCCAATCGCTACGCGCTCATCATATGCCTGCGGTATCATATTGCGCCGTGTATCGTTTCCAAACACACGTCTCTATAACGTAACAGGAGATCACATGGACGCAACCGCAATTATCCTCGCCGCCGGCGAGGGCACCCGCATGAAGTCGAACCACTGCAAGGTTTCGCACAAGATCCTGGGCAAGCCCATGGTCCAGTGGATCGTCGACGCCACCATCAAGGCCGGCTGCAGCCGCGTCGTGGTCGTCATCGGCAGCCACGCCGACGAGATGCGCGCCCTTATCGACGGCGCCTACGCCAACAGCGCCACCAAGGTCGAGTGCGTCGAGCAGACCGAGCGCCTGGGCACCGGCCACGCCGTAAAGGTCGCGCTCGAGGCCTGCGGCATCGCCGAGGGCCCGGTCGTCGTGCTCAACGGCGACCTGCCGCTCATCACCGCCGACACCGTCGCCAAGTTCGCGCAGACCGTCGCCACCGGCGAGCTCGCCTGCACCGTCATGACCATGACCCCGCCCGACCCCTTCGGCTACGGCCGCATCAAGCTGGGCGCCGACGGCCAGATCGAGCGCATCATCGAGCAGAAGGACTGCACGCCCGAGCAGGCCGCCACGCTGCTGGAGTGCAACGCCGGCTGCTACGCCTTCGACGGCGCGCAGCTCGCCGCGCATATCGACGAGATCGGCAACGACAACGCGCAGTCCGAGTACTATCTGCCCGACATGCTCGAGATCCTCAAGGGTCACGGCCAGGCGGTCTCCATCTTCCACTGTGACGACTACCGCGACGGCCTGGGCGTCAACAGCCGCATCCAGCTCGCGCAGCTCACCGCCATCGCGCGCGACCGCATCAACGAGCACTGGATGGCCGAGGGCGTTACCTTCATCGATCCCACGCAGGCCTGGATCGGCCCCGATGCCGTTATCGGCCGCGACACCGTCGTGTGGCCGCAAACGCACCTGATCGGCCACGTCACCGTGGGCGAGGAGTGCCAGCTCGGCCCCAACAGCCGCCTCACCGACACCACCGTCGGCAGCGGCTGCACCATCGATGAGACCATCGCCATCGAGGCCGTCATCGAGAACGGCGTCGACTGCGGCCCGCGCGCCTACCTGCGCCCGGGCACCCACATGCTCGACGGTTCCAAGGCCGGCACGCACGTGGAGATCAAGAAGTCCACGATCGGCGAGGGCTCCAAGGTTCCGCACCTGTCCTACATCGGCGACACCACCATGGGCTCCGGCGTCAACGTGGGCGCGGGCTCCATCACCTGCAACTACGACGGCGTTCACAAGCACAAGACCGTCATCGGCAAGGACGCCTTCATCGGTTCCGACACCATGATGGTCGCACCCGCTCAGATCGGCGACGGCGCGCTCGTTGCCGCCGGCTCCGTCATCACCGAGCCGGTCCCGGCAGACGCGCTCGGCCTGGGCCGCGCCCGTCAGGTAAATATTGAGGGCTGGGCCGCCGATTACCGCCGCCGCCTGCACGAGGACGACGAGGCATAACGTTTTACCAAGCACAAAAGGAGCTGTTCCCATGGGGACGGCTCCTTTTTCTATCGTGACCTGCGCGACCGGATGAGTGGTCGGTTCGTGTCCGTTGACGGTAAAGACGTTATCAAGACTCAATAAGCCCCGTCGCGCGGTTACAATGCAACAAGGCATCTATATGGCATTCGATGTATAAAGGAGAAGGGTAATGCCGATTAATGATCCCGAGAAGTCGGAGAATATGCGCAAGTCCATCCGCGTGTATTCCGGTTCCTCCAACCGTCCCCTCGCTCAGAAGATCGCTGAGTACCTTGGGGTCGAGCTTTCGGGCCTTACGCTAAAGCAGTTCGCCAATGGTGAGATTTACGCCCGCTACGACGAGACCGTCCGCGGCGCCGACGTCTTCCTGATTCAGTCCGTGGCCGGCGGCAACGTCAACGACATGCTCATGGAGCTGCTCATCGCCACCGACGCTGCCAAGCGCGCATCCGCCCGCTCCATCACCGCCGTTATCACCCACTACGGCTATGCCCGCCAGGACCGCAAGGCCGGCCCGCGCGAGCCCATCACCGCCCGCCTCGTCGCCAACCTGCTCGAGCGCGCCGGCGTCGACCGCATCATCACCCTCGACCTGCACCAGGGTCAGATCCAGGGCTTCTTTGATATCCCGGTCAACCACCTGTCCGCACTGCCGCTGTTTGGCCAGTACTACAACGCCATGAACTTCGACACCGACAACCTGGTCGTCGTCTCCCCCGACGTGGGTCGTGCCAAGGCCGCCAAGAAGCTGTCCGACATGCTCGGCTGCGACCTGGCCATCGCCCACAAGGGCCGTCCGCGCCACAACGCCGCCGAGGTCATGGGCATCATCGGTGACATCAAGGGCAAGACCTGCGTCATCAACGATGACATGATCGACACCGCTGGCACCCTGTGCGCCAACGTCAAGGAGCTCAAGGCCATGGGCGCTGGCGACATCTACGTCTGCGCCACCCACGGCATCTTCTCCGGTCCGGCCATCGAGCGCCTGAACGACGCCCCGATCGTCGAGTGCGTCGTCACCGACGCCATCCCCGTCGAGGTCGGCGGCAAGATTAAGACCATCTCGGTCGCCGAGGAGTTCGCTCAGGCCATCTCCGCCGTTTACCACGAGGAGCCCGTCTCCACGCTCGTCGGCGGCGACTTCGCGCTGTAGCCTGCCGCGCGTCGCATCATCTTTGACACTTTTAAAGGGTCGGAAGCTCGCTTCCGACCCTTTTTCTATCCCTCGCCAACCCGCCCTGGACAATTAGTTCAGATACGTATTTTTTTAAAGCTCCAAAGGACCGTTCGGAGCCTTCTGAGCTCCCCAGCGGATGCCATGCCGTCCAAAGCTCATCGTTTTCGAGTACAACCGCTGCATATTTACCCTCAAATCGCCCTCAAGGGCCTTAGAAACGCCTCGAACGCCCGCCACCTTATACGTATCTGAATTAACTGTCCAGTAGCTATCATCAACCTTCGCGGCAGAGCTCAATTCCCTGCAATCCCCTCAACCGATTCCATCGATTTCATAACACCCAGCCGTTCATGGCGCGCAGCGCCCCGCTGAGCGAAAAGAACGGTATGGGGTTCGCATTCTGCCGCCAACTTAGTACGTTATAGCTATGACGACCGTGATTTCACATTTCTCCGCCCTCCGCGCAATTCGTCGCGCACGACGGGCGTACTCTGCCCTACCCTGGGACTCCGTTGATAGTGAACAGCAAGCACAGGCCTTGGCTAGCTGCATTCCCAATAATGACGCGATAGACTTTGGCGCACTTTCGATACTCGATGCCTGGAATGAAGATGATTCCGAGCTGCTCGATCTTCTCGTTTCAGACGAAGACAACAGACGCCCCGACAAGCGACTTCTTCAGCATATTCTCTCCGCTCCGCTTCCTGAAGGTGCAATTATGCGCGTCGAGGCCGACGTCTACGCAACGTCTCCTGCCGTGACAGCCATGCTTTGTTCCAAAAATGAATCAGTCGCCAAAACCTTGATGCTTCTCATGGAACTGCTCGGAACCTACTCCCTTCCTCCCGGGGCAACATACCCTATTGCCCATGACAACATCTGGCCCAAGGGCGATGGCTGCGCAGCGACGGGCGATCTTGATTGCTTGGGCAACCAGTCGGTGGCCGAGCAACTGAACGAAACCCGCTATGAACAGGCACACTACAAATGCGAGCCCGCAACGACCATCGAAGAGCTCGAGGCGGTCGCACGGTTCGCCAAAAGTAGCTCGTACGCCTCGTTTCGTACGGCCGTTAAACTCGCCCGGGCTGGATCCGCATCCCCAGCCGAATCCCTAATGTTTGCCGTTCTCGGAGCACCCATGCGCTTTGGCGGTTTCGGATGTTGCAATCTGCCCATGGGAGGCCTGCTACTCAACTATCGAATCGACTTCGACACTCTTGCGGTCAACATGTCCTCCGGCATCCCTTACGCCATCTGCGACCTGTATTGCCCGGCAGCCGGAGTCGACAACGAATACAACGGAATCGGGCATGAGCTTCAAAACGCTCGCATCCACGATGGCAATCGAAATAATGGTCTCAAGGCAATGGGCATCCACGTCCTGGTTATCAATCGCGACCAAATGAAAGACCTTGTTGCACTCGAAGCCTTCGCCCAAACGATGCATCGACTCGCGGGAGTCCGATTCCGATATCGCATCAAGGGCTATCGCAAGCGTCAGGCCGCTTGGCTCAACGCTCTGCGGGCCGGAATCGGCCTTGCGCCGGTCTAAACGGCGAATCACCCGTGCGCCGTCGTGCAGGGCTGGACAGTTAGTTCAAATACGTATAGAAAGACACATTGAATTAGGCTGTTTTGCAGCCATCTCTATACCATTCGCCCTATTTGAAGGCAGGATAGACTTCAAAACAGCGTCATATGGGCTAACTAAAGCTCCAAAACAACGCATCAGCATTGAATTGAGCAATTCGAGTCCTAGAACTTATACGTATCTGAACTAACTGTCCACCTCGGATTTCGACGGCCTTCCAAACGCCCCCAAACAACCTCAATTGCCCTCCATTTGACAGCGGCAACAGGGTCGCTCACCATAGCAGGCGACAAATCAACGAAAGGACGAACATGGCAGCTGCACAGCCGCTTAAGATTCGCATGGTTGCCGGGCTTGGCAACCCTGGCGAGGAATATGCCGAGACCCGCCACAACGCCGGCTTTAAGGCGATCGACGAGCTGGCCCGTCAGGCCGGCGTCACGTACTGGAAAAACCAGGCCGGCGCCGAGGTCGCGCTCATCAACATCAACGATCCCGAGGAAGAGGGCGGTAAGCGCCAGATTGTGCTGGTCAAGCCGCAGTCGTACATGAACACCTCGGGCGGGCCCATCTCCAAGCTCTGCCGCGAGTACAAGATCAAGACCGAGGAGCTGCTCGTCATCCACGACGAGCTCGACATTCCCGCCGGTGACGTACGCGTCAAGGTGGGCGGAGGCCATGCCGGTCACAACGGTCTGCGTTCCATCATCGACAAGATGGGCAGCCGCGACTTCAGCCGCATCCGCACCGGCATCGGCAACCCTCCCGGCAAGATGGCCGTCGCCGACTACGTTCTTAAGCAGCTGCGCGCCCGCGAGGCCGAGGATTTCCAGGACACCTGCGCCCGCGCGGCCGACGCCGCCGGCCTGGCGATCGTGCACGGCGTGGTCTATGCCCGCGACCATGTCAACGGCGCCGCCTCCGCCAACGGCAAGCACTAAAACCTATCATTTAGGAACAGGTTTATTTTGGCAGGTTTTACCTGCGGAAACGCCCCAGTTGCGGCATCGCAATCAACCGCGCGCCGACATACATGCATAGCACCCCAAATGGGGCCGGCCTCATCACAACCCGAGGCCGGCCCCATTTGCCGTTTTACCTGATAAAACCGACCAAAATAAACCTCTCCCCCTTTGGTAGGCCAAAGTGGATAAACCCTGCTCCCAACAGCCGAAGACACACGTAAGTGACATGTCCATGAGGGTATAATTTGCACCGTATGTCTGCACAACGCCTGTGCGCGTACGGTTTTATTCGGGCTACCGTCCATTTCCGTGGAGGCACGGTTCGGCGGCCCTAACAAGAGAGGGGTTCTATGTATAAGATCCTGGAGAAGACGCAGTTCTCGGAGAAGGTGTTCAAGTTCCGCATCGAGGCGCCCGCAATCGCCAAGCATGCGCACGCTGGACAGTTCCTCATGGTTCGCGCCAACGAGACGGGCGAGCGTGTCCCGTTTACCCTGGCCGGCTGGAACGGTGACGAGGGCTGGGTCGAGTTCATCTTCATGGTGATCGGCAAGACCACCGAGATGCTTTCCACCTACGAGGCCGGCGAGTCACTGCGCGACGTCGTGGGCCCGCTGGGCGTTCCCACCGAGATGGCCGAGGGCCCCTGCGCCGTCATTGGCGGCGGCGTCGGCTTGGCAATTGCCTTCCCGGTCGCCAAGCACCTGGTCGAGACCGGTCACGAAGTTCACGCCATCATGGGCGCCCGCACCAAGGACCTCCTGCTCATGGAGGACCAGTTCCGCGAGCTCCTCGACGAGGACCACATCCACATCACCACCGACGACGGCTCCTACGGCGAGCAGGGCGTTGTTACCGCTCCGCTGGAGCGCCTGCTGCAGGACAAGGCCGTGAGCCAGGTCTTCTGCGTCGGCCCCGTTCCGATGATGAAGTTCTCGACCCTCACCGCCCAGAAGTACGACACCCCCATCACCGCGTCCCTCAACCCCATCATGGTTGACGGCACCGGCATGTGCGGCTGCTGCCGCGTCGAGGTGGGCGGCGTGACCAAGTTCGCTTGCGTCGACGGCCCCGACTTCGATGCCACCCTGGTCGACTGGGATGACCTTCGTGCCCGCCAGGCCGCTTACCGTTCCGAAGAGGGCGAGTCCCTCAAGGCCTATGAGGAAAAGAGCTGCGCATGCCACTAGTTAACGGTCGTTTCGTTGCCGATATGAAGTCGCCCCGTACCCCCGATAACGAGGAGCCGGCTGCCGAGCGCGCCTGCGACTTCCGCCCCGTCGACAAGGGCTTCACCGAGGAGATGGCGCTGGCCGAGGCCGAGCGCTGCCTCAACTGCAAGAAGCCGTTCTGTGTTGAGGGCTGCCCCGTCAACATCAACATCCCCCGCTTTATCGAGCAGATCCGCGCGAAGGACTTCGGCGGCGCTCTCGATACCATCCGCGAGGACTCCATGCTTCCCGCTATCTGCGGTCGCGTCTGCCCGCAGGAGAACCAGTGCGAGGGCAAGTGCATCCGTGGTAAGAAGTCCGAGCCCGTGGCCATCGGCCAGCTCGAGCGCTTCCTGGGTGACCGCCCCGAGCTCGCCTCCACGCCCAAGATGGCCCCCAAGAACGGCAAGAAGGTCGCCGTCGTCGGCTCTGGCCCGTCCGGCATCACCTGCGCCGGCGAGCTCGCCCGCAACGGCTTTGACGTCACCGTCTTTGAGGCCTTCTTCACCGGCGGCGGCGTGCTGGTCTACGGCATCCCCGAGTTCCGTCTGCCCAAGGCAGTCGTCAAGCGCGAGATCGACGGCCTGGAGGACATGGGCGTCAAGTTTGAGTACAACTCCGTCGTGGGCAACATGGCCACGGCCGAGGAGCTGTTCGAGCAGGGCTTCGACGCCATCTACGTGGCGACCGGCGCTGGCCTGCCCAAGTTCCTCAACGTCCCCGGCGAGAACCTGCCCAACGTCTTCTTCGCAAACGAGTACCTCACCCGCGTGAACCTGATGAAGGCCAACAAGTTCCCCGAGTACGACACCCCCACCAAGCACGGCAAGAACGTCGTCGTCTTTGGTGGCGGCAACGTGGCTATGGACGCCGTCCGTACCGCCAAGCGCCTGGGCGCCGAGCACGCCATCATCGCCTATCGTCGTACCGAGGACGAGATGCCCTGCCGTCGCGCCGAGCTGCACCATGCCAAGGCCGAGGGCGTCGAGGTTCTGCCGCTCGTTTCCCCGCTCGAGTTTGTCGCTGGCGAGGACGGCTCCGTGTGCGCCGTCAAGGTCCAGAAGATGGAGCTCGGCGAGCCCGACGAGTCCGGCCGTCGTCGCCCGGTGCCCATCGAGGGCGCCATCGAGGAGATTCCCTGCGACGTCGCAATCTCGGCTATCGGTACCAACGCCAACCCCTTCGCAAAGAAGATCGGCGGCAAGATGGAGCTCAACAAGTGGGGCTACATCATCGCCGACGAGGAGACCGGCCAGACCACCGATCCCCGCATCTGGGCCGGCGGCGACATCGTCACCGGTGCCGCTACGGTCATTCTGGCGATGGGCGCCGGCAAGAAGGCCGCCGCTTCCATCACCAAGAGCCTGCTGGGCGAGTAATCACCTGCAGCGCTAGCCATCAAACGGCAAAGTCCCCGTCGAGCACACGCCCGGCGGGGACTTTTTCTATGCCGATCGCCCTACCACCACAAAGGTGCCTGTCCCCTTTGTGGTGGTTTTGGTCGACTAGCCTTCGAGTTGGGCCACCTTGTAGCGGTAGGCTGCGGCGATGACGTCCTTGCAGCCTTCGCGGCCCAGCTTGGCGCGGTTGACGACGATGTCCTTGCCGCTCGTCATCTTCCACTTACCGGCACTGTAGCGCTTATAGAACGCCTCACGCGCCTTCTGCTGCTGTTTAACCAGCTTAGCGCCCTTCTTCTTGTTAAGGCCACGCTTCTTGCGCACGATCTCGACGCGGTCCTCAAAGGGAGCGGTCACCAACACGGCAATGTGGTTGGGGTTGTTACGCAACAGGTAATCGGACAGACGACCTTCGATAATGCAGCTCTCGGTCTCGCCCAGATCCAAAATCACCTGGCTCATCTTTTGGAACAACTTGTCCGAGTACGAACGCGCATCGTAGCGGTCGGGCAGAAACGCCATGTTCTCCACGGCCAGACGCTCGTCGTAGGCGGCCATCTTGTCGAGCGACTCGCCCGCGCGCAGCGAAGCACGCACCAGCAGCTCGTTATCGTACAGCGGAATCCCCAGCTCATCGGCGAGGATACGACCAATCTCGTGGCCCTCGGCGCCAAAGTCGCGCGCGATGGTAATGACCACAGGACTCTTCTTATTCTCCAGATCGCTCATCGCGATTCCTTTCTCTATGTGACAAAGGGACTGTCCCTTTGCCACATTCTACGCTGCCACCATTCGCCTCTGATACGCCCTCACCAGCAACGAGATACCAAAGTTGAGCACAAAGTACATCGCAAACACCAGGCCGTAGAGCATAAGCACCTGCGACAGGTCGATCGCGTGGGCCATCACGACGTTTGCCGTGTACATGAGCTCGGCCACGTTAATGCCCGAAAGATACGAGCTATCCTTGATGACGGTCGTGCACTGGCTAAACAGCGCCGGAATGATCGTCTTAAATGTCTGCGGCAGAATGATGTAGCGCATGGTGGCAAAGAAGCCAAAGCCCTGGCTCTGCGCTGCCTCAAACTGGCCGCGCGGAATCGAGTTGAGGCCACCGCGCACAATCTCGGCCATAACAGCGCTGGTAAACAGCGTAAAGGCGATGGTCGAAATCACAATGTCCAAACCCTGCACCGTAAAGTAGATAAACAGGATCCACAGCAGGTTGGGCGTGCAACGGAACAGCTCAATATAGGCGCTCACCAAAATACGGAACGGGCGGGGCGCATAGCTCTTAACGAGCGCCAGCACCGTGCCAAAGATGAGCGAGAAAAAGATCGACAGCGCCGAGATCTCGATCGTCTTAACAAAGCCGCCCCAAATGTAGAGCAGGTTGGTCGCGTTGAAGATTTCCATGCGCTAGGCCTCCTCTACGTTGTCGAGTCCCAGCTCGGCCAGGCTCACGCCGCGCGGACGCTCCTTGGAGCGGCGCTCGAGCCACTGCACCAGCATGGCGAGCGGAAAGCAGATGATGAAGTACATAAGGCAGCAGACGATGTATCCCTGCAGGTAACCGTACAGACTCACAAAGTTGTCGGAACGGTACATAAGGTCGCCGCCGGCCACAAGCGCCAGCACCGACGTGTTCTTGACCAGGTTGAGCGCCTGGTTACACAGCGGCGGCAGAATAATCTTGAATGTCTGGGGCAGCACGATGTACCAGTACGCCTGCGCACGGGTGAAGCCCTGGCTCTGGGCCGCCTCCATCTGACCGCGCGGAACCGCCTCGATACCAGTGCGGATGACCTCCGAAATGTAGGCCGCGTGATACAGGCCCACACCCAAGAAGCCCAGCACGAACGGCGCGATGCGCACCGGCTGGTCGGCACCGGTTATGGCCTGCAAAAACTGCGGACCAGCCATGTACATAAAGAGCACCTGCACGGGCAACGGGGTGTTCTGGTAAAACTCCACATACACACGGCTTATGGCGCGCAGCACGCGCGAGCGAGTGGTAGAGAACACGCCCAGCAGCGTGCCCAGCACCAGCGATAGCAGCAGGCCGGCAACGACCACCTGCAGCGTCACGCCAAAGCCCTCCCAGAAGGGCCCCATGTTTTGAAATGTCGTCGACCAGCGGTCGGCGTCAAACAATCCTTCGAGCATTTGATTCCTTCCTTGGACGATGCGCCTATACAAGACCCCAGGTCTTGACCTCTTGGTCGAGCCAGCCATCGGCCAGGCGATCGCAAACTACCTGATCGACCACAGCCGAAAGGTCGCAGCCCTTCTTGGTCGCCACGCCGTAGCCCTGCTCGCCAAACTTGACCTCGGGCTGCAGCAGCTCAACGGTCTCGTTCATGTAACCGGCCAGCGTGGAGCGGTCCATGGCAAAGACGTCGATATTGCCGGCGTCGAGCGAACTCTTGATGATGGGATAGCCGCTAAAGGCCCTAAACTCGGGCTTGCAGCTAAAGCCGTTGTCCTTGATCATCTGCTCGATCAGGCCCTGCGTGGTGGCACCCTGGCTCACGCCAATAACCTTGCCGTCCAGGTCCTCAATCGAGGTAAAACCCGAACGCTTCTTGACCATGAGTCCCACGTAGTCGGTGCGGTACGGCGTCGAGAAATCCCAGCTCTTCTTGCGCTCGTCGGTGATAGTGTAGGTCGCCGCGACCACGTCGAGTTGGCCGTTATCGATCAGCGGGCCGCGCGTCTTGGGCGTTACGTCGGTAAACTCGACAAGCTCCTGGGCGCGGGCCTCCTTGTAGCTCACGCCAAAGACGGCAGCGGCGATCTGGTAGCACAAATCGACTTCCATACCCTCAAAGCGGCCCTTGGCGGTGTCGTAATAGCCATAGCCGGGAACATCCTTCTTAACGCCGGCATTCAGATGGCCACGCGACTTGATGGCCGCAAGCTTGGACCCCTTGTCGGAGCCCTCGCCGCTGGTGGAGGTGCCGCAACCGGTAAGCGCGGTCCCCGTCAGCGCAAGCATACCGGCGCCCGCCAGCTGCAAAAAGTGACGGCGCGACACGGCCGCCCTCGTCATATCCGTCATGTCCATCACCGCGCCTAGTGCAAAATCTTGGACAGAAACTCGCGGCAGCGCGGGTTCTCGGGGTTATCGAAGAAGTGCTCGGGCGTGCCCTCCTCCAGAATGCGGCCGTCCTCCATAAAGATGACGCGGTCGGCCACCTGGCGCGCAAAGCCCATCTCGTGCGTCACGCAGATCATGGTGATGTCCTCCTGCGCGAGCTCAATCATAACGTCCAGAACCTCCTGGACCATCTCGGGGTCGAGCGCCGAGGTCGGCTCGTCAAACAGGATGATGGGCTGCTTGGTGCACAGAGCACGGGCGATGGCGATGCGCTGTTGCTGACCACCCGAGAGATTCTGCGGATACTCGCCGGCCTTATGAGCCATGCCGACGCGCTTGAGTGCGGCGATGGCGATCTCGGTCGCCTCCTCCTTGCTCTTCTTTTGCAGCTTGATGGGCGCGAGCGTCAGGTTGCCGAGCACCGTCATGTTGGGATACAGGTTGAACTGCTGAAACACCATGGAACTATACTTGCGAGCCATCTCCAGGTGATTCTTCTTGGTGAGCGGCGTACCGTCGATGACGACCTCGCCCGACGTGGGCTCCTCCAGATAATCAACGCAACGGATGAGCGTCGACTTACCCGAGCCGGAAGGCCCGATCATTACGAGCTTCTCGCCGCGCTTAACGGTGAGATTGATATCTTTGAGCACATGCAGGTCGCCAAAGTACTTGTTGAGATGCTTGATCTCGATCATGTCTGCCATGAATGTCCCTTCCCTGCGTTTACACGAGTTGCACTATTGTACGGAAAGAACCACGTTTCCGCAGCCCACACTACATTCCCGTAAAGAACCCGCAACCTTCCACCCACTCATTGGGGACAGACTTAAATGAGCACCCGCTCATTGGGTACTCATTTAAGTCTGTCCCCAATGAGCGCCGAAAATAATACAACCGCCCTTGTTGAGCATAAGTCAGCGAAAACCCGTACACGCGAGCAAGGTGACGTGAAATGAAAAGGGCGCAGACCTTATGGTCGCGCCCTTGAAATTGAACGTCAGATTGCCGCGTGTACGGGTTTGCAGCGTCGAGCCGCTACGCGGTTTGGTAAAACCGCGTAACAAATTACGCAAGTTTGGCGCCGACGATCTTTGCCGCGGCAGGCTTATCGAAATTGCCACCGGTGGCCTTGCCGAGTGCTCCCATGACCTGGCCCATCTGCTTCTTGGACGTGGCGCCCAGCTCGGCGATAACCTGATCAATCAGGGCTTCGAGCTCCTCGCCCGAAACCTGCGCGGGCAGCAGGCTCTCCAGAATCTTGACCTGCTCGGTCAGATTGTCGGTACGCTCTTGGTCGGTGCCGGCCTTGATGGACATCTCCAGCGTCTCGCTCGTCTGCTTAATCAGACGCTTGATCATACTGTTGACGTCTTCCTCGGTCACATCGCGGCGCTCGTTGACCTCGATATTCTTCACCTCGGCCTTGACCTGGCGAATGATGGACAGGCGAACCTTGTCCTTAGCCTTCATGGCCGCAATCATTTCCTTCTGCAGCTCTTCGTTGGTCATCTGCAAATCCTCCTCAATAGTGCGGGCGGCACTCGCACGAGCGCCGCCCCATGATTACTCAGTCTTCGACGAATCGTCGGCCGAACTCTTGGTGACGCCCTTCAGGCTGACGTTGTATGGCACGTCCTTGGGCATGGGGTTAACGGTGATGTCGGCGTCCTTCTTGTACTGCTCCAGCCACGCGCTGTACGCAGCGCTCTCTGCCTGCGTCTTCACCACGTTGGAGACGTACTTCTTGATGTCCTTGGGTACCTGCTTGATGTCATCGACTTGGCTATCGACATGGAAGTAGTCGGTGCACTTGATGATGTGGTAACCATAGGTTGACTCGACGACGTCGCTCACATCGCCCTTGTTGAGCCCCTCGAGCGCCTTCTGGTAGCTGTCGACGAAGGTGGTGAGCTTGTCCCAGCCCACATCGCCCTTCTTATCCTTGGAGCCGGTATCGTCGGAGTACTGCTTCACAGCGTCCTCAAAGCTCAGCTCGCCGGAGTTGATCTTGTCCAGGCACTCCTGCGCCTTGGCCTTGGCGGCGGCCTTGTCCTCGTCAGATGCACCAGAATCGACCTTGATCAGAATATTCGACGAGCGACGGGCGTCATTGTATTTGGACAGGTTCTCGTTGATGTAATCGACAATCTCGCTGTCCTTGGGCTTGCTTGTGGGTGCTACTGCATCCTTGAGTTTCTGCTGCGCCAGGCTCTCCTTGAGCGAGTCCTTGTAGGTATCCTCGGTGTAGCCATAGGTCTTAAGCGTCTTCTTAAAGGCCTTGGCGCCACCGGACCTCCTGCAAGCGTCCTTCCAGGCCTTCTCGACCTCCTCGTCCGAGACGGTCACGCCGTTTTCCTTCTGCGCCTGTTGAAGCAGAATCTGCTGCGTGTAGGAGTCGATGAGCTGCTTGCGGTACTTTTTGGGCGTGAGATCGTTGTTGACCAGATACTGCGCCCAGTCCTTGTCCTTAGTGTAGCCATGGGATGTGCGCATGCTCATGATCTGCTTGGTCACGGTGTCCTCGGTGAGGTTGGTACCATTAATGGTAGCAGCCACGCCACCAGTGAGCTTATAGCCCGAGCTGGCGCTTTCAGTCTGTGACATCAGGCCGGAGCACGCCATGGCCGAGACGGAAAGCAGCATTGCCAGCACGCCGATGACCACTAGGACGATCTTGGCAGTCTTGGACACACAGGTCTTGCGCTGCTTCTGACGAGAGCTGGAGGCGGCGCGAGCCTGTTGCTCGGGCGTCGGTGCGGCCTCGGGGTTCTTTTTTTTATTTGCCATGTTTGGCCTTTCGCATCACGAATCGAACAAACGCCATTGTGTCACAACGCAGCCCCCGCGGCACACCTGGTGCATGGGGGACAGGTTAATCTGCACCATTTTGGTGCAAAGGGGACCGCTCTGGCAGACGGCAATTAGGGACGTTCCTTTTCTGCCGGCAGTTTGGGACAGTCCCCAAGTGCCGACCCTAAAAGCGGCGGCGGATGGCATCGACCATGCCTTGGCACGTGGTCTGGCCGAGCACATCGGCTGCGGCGTCGGCATCCATAAAGATATTCATAAGCGCTTGCAGGGCCTCGACCTGGCCGCCCGGCTCGGCAATGCCCAGATTGATGATGACCTGCGCCGGCACGGGGGAACCCATGCCTGCCATAGCACTGAACGTCACGGTCGATGCGGGCTTCACCACCGCGATATAGGGCTTAGCCACAAACCCCGGATCGGTGTGCGGGATGGCGATGTTGGCCGCCGGCATGGCAAGGCCCGTGGGATAGGCATCCTCGCGCGCGCGGACGGCATCGAGCCAACCGGATGCAATGTAGCCGCGCGGGGCAAGCTCGCCCTCGAGGCGCGCAAACACCTCACCCGGCGTCGCACACTCCCAATCGAAAAACACCAGCTCAGGCGTAAACAGTGCTTCGTTATCCGCCATGCGCTCACCTCTCTCACCTAGTCACCTGCGGCGTTCTTAAACGACAGGTCATTCAAGAACGTCGCAGGTAACCACCAAAAACAAAAGGTGGTCAGGCGCGCCTTGGCGCCAATGACCACCCTGACCACTCAACTAAATTGTACTGTGCACCGCTAGCCGCGGGGCGCATCAATTGCGACCTTGCCGCTCTCCAGCACGTGGACGCGGCCGTCGGCGAGCATCTGGACGACCTCGGGATACAGCACGTGCTCAATAGCGTGAATGTGCTCCTCGAGCGTATCGACATCCCAATCTTCCTCGACAGCCAGCGCGCGCTGGGCGATGATGGGGCCATTGTCGTAGATTTCGTTGGCAAAATGTACAGTCACGCCAGTTACCTTGACGCCACGCGCAAAGGCATCATCGATCGCATGCGCGCCGGTAAAGCTCGGCAGCAGCGCCGGATGCAAATTGACCACGCGGTTGGGAAACGCCGCCAGCAGTGGCGTGTGTACCATGCGCATGTAGCCAGCCATGACCACATATTCGCAGCCACGCTCGAGCAGCTCGTGCGCGATGATCTCGTCGGCGGCGATGGGGTCGGCATAGACATCCTTGGAAAGGGTCAACGTCTGAATGCCCGCACGCTCCGCACGCTGCAGACCCTTGGCCGAAGGACGGCTCGACACCACGAGCTCAATCGAGGCATTGAGCTTATCCGCGGCGATCAGGTCGATCAGCGCCTGCAGGTTGGTGCCGGAGCCGCTGATAAGCACGCCGATCTTGAGCGGCTCGGCTGTATCGGTGCCGGTCGGACGGGTGTAGGGCACAAAGTCCAGGCCCTCGGCGGCAGCCATCTGCTCGTTAGCGCTCATCGGAGTACACGACCTTACCGGAACCCTCGACGCACTCGCCCACGCGGAACGGCTTCTCGCCTAGCGCGACCAGAGCCTCGGTCACCGCGGCCTCGTCCTCGGGGGCGACGATCAGGCACAGGCCGACGCCCATGTTGAAAGTCTTGCATGCCTCGTTGGGCGCGAGCTCGGCCTGGCGCGACACGTAGGTGATGACGGGCGGAACGTCCCAGCCCATCTCGGCACCGTTACGGGTGACCACGGCGTCGACGTCGTCGGCAAGCGCGCGGTTGAGGTTCTCGGTGATACCGCCGCCGGTGATGTGGGCAATCGCGTGCACCGGAGTGCCACCGCGCAGCAGCTCAAGAATCGGCTTGACGTAGATGCGCGTGGGGGCCAGCAGGGCGTCGGCCAGCGAAGCACCGCCGAGCTCCTCGAGCGGACGGCTCAGCTCCTCGGCCTTAGCGGCGGCCTCGGGCGTGCCCGGCTTGATGCCGTCAACACCGATGACCTTACGCACGAGCGAGTAGCCGTTGGAGTGCACGCCAGTGGAAGGCAGGCCCAGGATCACGTCGCCGGGGCGGACGTTCGCGGGGTCGAGCATCTTGGGACGGTCGACGACGCCCACGGTAAATCCGGCAAGGTCGTAGTCGGCGGGAGCCATGACGCCGGGGTGCTCGGCCATCTCACCGCCCACGAGCGCGCAGCCCGCGAGCTTGCAGCCGTCGGCCACACCCTTGATGATCTTTGCCATGTGCTCGGCCTCGATGTGGCCGATGGCAACGTAGTCCAGGAAGAACAGCGGCTCGGCGCCCGAAGCCAAAATGTCGTTGACGCACATGGCGACCAGGTCCTGGCCCACCGTCTCGTGACGGTCCATGATCTGGGCGAGCACGAGCTTGGTGCCCACGCCGTCGGTACCGCTGATCAGGATCGGGTCTTCCATATCCTTAAGTGCGGCGGCCGAGAACAGGCCACCAAAGCCACCGATACCGCCGATGACCTCGGGGCGGTTGGTGTCCTTAACCATTTGCTTAATAGCGTCGACGGCGCGACCGCCCTCGGCGGTATCGACGCCGGCATCCTCATACGTCACATGCTTGCTGTCGCTCATCTGAGCCTTCCTCTCCCACTACCGTCCGCCGCCCGGGCGCCAAACGGTGCTCATAGTTGCGTTCATTTCGGCGCGCATTCTGGCAACGCGCGCCGCTCAATCAACAAAACAGCAGGTAAAACCTACCAAAATAAGCCTGTCCCCAAATGGCAGGTTTTAAGCCTCGCCGTGCTTCTCTTCCCAGCTGCGGTCATCGTATTTCTCGACCACGGCGTCGTCGTCAAAGTGCAGCGGCTTATCCAGGTTGCGGGGCTTAAAGCCCTCCATGAACTTGTCGCGGCCAAAGCTCTCGGGAATCGCCACGGGATAACGGCCGGTAAAGCACGCATCGCAGTAGCCGCCCTTGGGCATGACCTTCAGCAAGCCCTCAACCGAAAGGAAGGCCAGCGAATCGGCGCCGATATACTCGCAGATCTCCTCGACCGTCTTGTTGGCGCTGATGAGCTGCGACTGCACGTCGGTATCGATACCGTAGAAGCACGGCCAGATGACCTCGGGCGAGTTGATGCGGATGTGAATCTCCTTGGCGCCGGCATTGCGCAGCATCTTGACGAGCTGCACCATGGTGGTGCCGCGTACGATGGAGTCGTCGATCACGACCAGGCGCTTGCCCTCGATGTTGTCGCGCAGCGGGTTGAGCTTCATGCGCACGCCCATGGCGCGCAGCTCCTGCGTGGGCTCGATAAACGTACGGCCCACATAGCGATTCTTGATGAGGCCCTCGCCAAAGGGAATGCCGCTCTCGTGCGAATAGCCCTCCGCGGGCGGCAGGCCGGAGTCGGGCACGCCGATGACCAGGTCGGCCTCGACGGGCTCCTCGTGTGCCAACTGACGACCCATGTCGTAGCGGCAGGCGTAGACGCTCTTGCCGTTCATGATGGAGTCGGGGCGGGCAAAGTAGACCTGCTCAAAGATGCAGTTGGCGGACTCTTCGGCTGCGGGCACACCCTGCTCGGACACCAGACCCTCGGCGCTGATGCGCAAGATCTCGCCGGGGCGGACATCGCGGACATACTCGGCGCCCACGATATCGAGTGCGCACGTCTCGGAAGCAACGACCCAGCCGCCGGCGCGCGTGACACGGACGGCGGAGTCGACCGTCGAGGCACCGTCTTGCGAGGGCAGCTGCGAAACAGAAGCGGCGTCGGCCTGGTCCAGGCCCTCGTCCACGAGCTTGCCCAGCACCAGCGGGCGAATGCCATGCGGGTCGCGGAAAGCGTAGAGCGCCTGCTCGTTGATGAGCGTCATGGCGTAACCGCCGCGCACGAGCTCCATGGTCTTGCGAATGCCCTCGCGCAGGTGGCCCGTACGCTGGGTGAAGTAGCCGATAAGCTTGGTCGCGACCTCGGAATCCGAATTGGAGAGGAACGGCACGCCCAGCTCGATCAGCTGACGGCGCAGCTCGTCGGTGTTGACCAGAGTGCCGTTGTGAGCAAGTGCGATGATGACGCTGTTGATGGTAGAAAGATGCGGCTGCGAGGCTTCCCAACTCTTGGCGCCGGCAGTGCCATAGCGCACGTGGCCCACGGCCAGCTGGCCGGAGAGCGTCGACAGGTCGGCGTTGGAGAACACGCGATCGAGCAGTCCCAGGTCTTTACGAACCATAACCGTGCCGCCATCGCCCACGGCGATTCCCGCCGATTCCTGGCCGCGATGCTGCAACGCGCGCAGACCAAAGTACGTCAGCCGAGCCACATCGCGATCGGGTGCCCACACA
The DNA here is from genome assembly GCA_902496115.1 of uncultured Collinsella sp. Lineage (GTDB taxonomy): Bacteria > Actinomycetota > Coriobacteriia > Coriobacteriales > Coriobacteriaceae > Collinsella. Next base: position 164,336 of record CABUZK010000001.1, read on the forward strand.
CCAAAGATGCCGCATTCCTCATGCAGCTGGTCGGAGTCCGGATCATACGTCGACATGGTCGTCACCTGTCCCGTGGCACGCTCGGCCGCGCGGATGGTTTCTTGAGACATGGCATCCCCTCAGAGCCTCGTTATTTGGCGTTACCCGCCCTATTATACGCACGGCAAGGCAAGCACTCCCGCGCATGAGCAGCGCTTTTTAAAAGCCCACCGAGCTTATAATCCGTTTTGCTGCCAAACATTTATTTTGCTTCACGACGTGGGTGGCGGTGCCACGCCGACCCTCACTACGCCACGCTTCGCCCGCCGTTAGGACTTACATTGTTGCAATTGGGACGTTCGTCCTGTCTTTTGGCAGGTCGGCGGCGTATCCTTGTACCTACAGCAAAACGAGAAAGGTTATGTATGGATCGAAACGAACTCGACCCCAGCGTCCCCAGCGCCACGGAGGTCAAGAAGATCCCCCTCATCATTAAGGTATACGCCGTCCTGTGCATCCTGTCCGGCGTGGGCACGCTCCCGTCGGTCGGCGCCTTTATGTGGCAGGTCATCACCGCACTCATCAACGGCAACGCCGCCGCCAAGCTCGGCGACAACACGCTCGTCGCGGTCGGACTGATTGTCGCCGGCATCATGCTCTCGGCTGCCAGTGCCGTCATCTTGATCATCTTTGGCCTGGACCTCATCAAGAACCAGCGCCGCAATGCCGCCCGTCTGTCCTATATCCTTATCGCGTTTACCGTCATCGAGCTTTTGGTTGACGTGATGCTCCAGGGCATCGGGCCCTTCTTGCTGCGCCCTGCCATCCAGCTCGGCATCCTCGTCGCGCTTTCGGCCACCGTCGACCCCACACTGCGCCAGGAGCGCGAGCTGCAGCGCCGCCTGCAGGAGATGCTCGACCGCGACGCCGCCGCCGAGGGCATGCTCGGGCGCGATGAAACCGGCGAGGGCTACATCAAGCTCAACTACTTCAACCTGTTCTGGGTATTCTTTGTCTGCTGCGTGCTCGGCCTGGTCCTGGAGGATATCTGGCATATGACCGTCAACGATCCGGGTGTCTACCAGGACCGCGCCGGTATGCTGTTTGGCCCCTTCAGCCCCATCTACGGCTTTGGTGCCGTGCTCATGACCATGGTGCTCAACCGCTTCTATAAAAAGAACCCCATCATCATTTTCCTGGTGAGCGCCCTGCTCGGCGCCAGCTTTGAGGTGTTCGTGGGCTGGTTTATGCAGACCGCGTTTGGCGTGGTCTCGTGGAGCTACTCGCACATAACGCTGTTCGGTATGCCCGACCCGCTCGTGGTCCTCACGGGCGGACGCACCTGCACGGGCTTCGCCTGTCTGTGGGGCCTGGGTGGCCTCATCTGGATCAAGCTGCTGCTGCCGAGGCTGCTCAAGCTCATCAACATGATTCCGTGGAAGAGCCGCTACTCGGCTACCGTCATCTTCACCATCATTATGCTGGTCGATGGCGTTATGACGCTGCAGTCGCTCGATTATTGGTATCAGCGCGTCAACGGCACGGAACCGGATATTCCCGTTGCGCAGTTCTACGGCAAGTACTTCGATAATGACTTTATGGAAAACCGCTTCCAGAGCATGACCATGAGCCCCAAGGACGCCACACGCGTATAGCGCTGGCGCTGCTGCAAGTCGGTTCCAACGGACAAGTAAGCCCGCTGGCAGTTCAATCTAACTGCCAGCGGGCTCTTGCTACAGATGGGCTCGAATCGATCGCAAAGCCCTATGCCTCGCGCTCTACCTCGTTCACGCATTCATTCTTGATGGTGCCGACAAGCGACTGCAGGGCATCGACCACGTGCGGACGAATGTCCCCGCCAATGAGCACGAGCATGATGTCGTCGCCCACGGTAAGCTCGCCACTCGCCAGCCACACACGCACATAGCCGATACCCGGCATCGTGCGCGTGGCTTCAATAGCAGACCGCACCTTTTCGGCGTCGTAGTCAAAGACCATGCCTCCCACCTTGTGGCCCGGCGCCACGCCATCGGTCTCGACTCCGCGCACCTCGGCCTTGGGCGTCGCACGCACCACACCGTTATGCGTCAGATACATACCGCACGCAGGCGCCGACGAATCGGCTTTGGCCTCGCGCAGCCAAGCATCAATCGAAGGCATCGTTTTGCCATTCTCGAGCATCATTTCCTCCTTTTACCGTCATCGAGCAGCTCATTTGGGACGGGGCTCTTTTAGCTACTCTTAACAATCTATTCCTCGACCGGCGTGAGCACCATGACGGCGCGCGTATTGCTAAATGACAGCGAGCGACAGGTCACGAGCGTCACGACCTTGGTTGCCGAGGCAGCGCGATCGCCTGCATCACTCGCCACTGCCGAAGCACCGTCGAGCATCTCGGACAGGTAGTTCTTGAGCCCGTCGTCACCCTCAAAATTAGGCGTGCGCGCCTTGGCATACGTATCCTCGACGACCTTGGTCGCCAGCGGTCGCAGCTTATACGTTGCATCGCGCGTGATGTAATACACGTACTCGATGCTATCGAATGTCGCTTGGTCGGTGGTGTCCGAAATCACGTTGAACATCGACCCGTCATTCATGTGGTGGCCGTAGATCGTGGTCTGCTGGTCAACCATTCCCGGCGCGGTGTCATCGCTATCCAGGAAAATGGCCCCGGACGCATTGGCCGTACCGTCGAACAGCGTGTTGAGGTATTTGGAGTTGTTGTTGGTCTGCACCACGGGATAGTTGATGTTGGTTCCCGGCACGTAAATCCAACCCACAATCTCGGGGTTTGTCTGAGCAAGCGCATCGAAGTCGATAATCGGCACGCCGCTGGCGTCCTTGTCACTCACATATTGCTTTTCGATTTTTTGATACGACTCGCTCGCCTGCTTGTAGCCAATCTGCGCGTTGATAAAGATGGCGGCGGCGGCGACAATCAGACCGATGCCCACGATGATGAGCAGAATGGGGATGATGGAGCGGCGTTTCTTGCGCGGCGGCTCGGTGTAGCTGGACGGAGCGCCGCTCGGTTGCCTCGTCGTCCGGGTCCGCTTCTTTGCCGTGCCATATGACGAGGGGCGATACGCAGCCGGCGTATCCTGACGGCGATGGGACGTCGGCGTTACGGGGCGCGGCGCACGAGCCTGTTGAGGAGAGGATGCCCGACCCTGCTGCATGGAGCGGGCCGATCCCGACTTGGATGGATCGGGGATCTGAGAAGCCGAGAAACGTTTTCCCTGATAGTCGGACATGACTCTCCCTATGATTACAGCGGAATGGCAAGCCGCTTAGGCGTCGGCCATCTCCTGCTTCATTTTCTCGATAACCTTGCGGTACTCGGGGTCGCAAGCACCCAGAATCTGCGTGGCATAGATGGCGGCGTTCTTGGCGCCGTTGATGGCAACGCAGGCCACGGGCACGCCCGAAGGCATCTGCACCATCGACAGCAGCGAGTCCATACCGCCCAGGTCACTTGTCTTCATAGGCACGCCGATAACCGGCAGCGGCGTAAAGGCAGCCACGACACCACCCAGGTGAGCGGCCTTGCCGGCGGCGGCGATAATTACTTTGATACCGCGATCGGCAGCAGTCGAGGCCCACTCGTGGACCTTCGCCGGCGTGCGGTGTGCGCTCGCAATGACGAGCTCATAGGGCACACCCAGCGCCTCGAGCTCGGCGGTGCAGCCTTCCATAACACCCAGATCGGACTTGGAGCCCATGATGATCCCGACAACCGGCTTTTGATCTGCCATAAACAAAGACCTCCTGTTGAGAGCGGTGACGCGGCGGATCCGCGACCCTTAACTACTGAGAGTAGTATAGCTGCTCCCGTCCCTGCGGTCTGTGGGTGCTCTGCGGCGGCCCGGTGTTTTCATCTTCACTCCGGTTGCTGCGCAAAGTCGTTCAGATGAAAACA
>CABUZK010000002.1 GCA_902496115.1 uncultured Collinsella sp.
CTGCGAGCCCCATGGGTTCCGCCGTTCTAACGAACGGCGGACCGGTCGACGCTGCGAGCCCGCCGTTTGGCCAATCTGCCGTTCAATTTCAAAGGCGCGACCAGAAGGTCAGCGCCTTTTCATTTCACGGCACCTTGGCTCAAACGGCAGGCTCTCGCTGACTTTTGCTCAACCTGTGGGGTCTTCAAATTGTTAGAGCGTTGCTAAGTAATTCTTTGCGTCTTCTGCGCTCATTGCTGCGACGGGTGCGTGTGAACAGAGTTTGGCATCGTTAGTAACCAGGAGATCTGCCTTTGCGCGCATTGCCGCAGCGATGATTAAATCGTCTTCGTAATCGCTATGGAGATTACGCTGCTTGCTCGCCATCCATATGTCACTCAGGTCGCAGGGTACCGGCGTGGCAAGTTGCGACAAAACGTCGAAGCAATCCCATGCAAGTGATGTCGCCGCCACGGCGGCATCTTGGGATAGTGAGCCATGCTCGCGCCGATACCACGCCTTATGTTCGCTCGAAATCAAATAGAACAGATCTTTGGACGATGTCGCCGCATACAGCAAATCCACCTGCGCCGTGCATGCATCGCGTAAAAACTCAATCGCCACCGAACGACCACGTCGTGAGGGAATGAAGTAATCGAGCCACACGTTGGTGTCAACCAGGATGCGCTTTGGAGCCTCACTCATAGAGCCAGCTCATCTCCTCGCCATAGCGATCCGTATAGGCATTCCGTTTGAGCTCTTCGTCGTCCGATGGCTGAGCCTTGACCATATCGATTCCCGACTCACGGCAAGCGGCAGCGAACAGCTTCGACCCCTGATCCATGAGCTCGAGCTTACGTTTGGCGGCCTTTTCGCGCTCGCGCTGTTCCGCCCGGGCACGACTGGGCAGCAGGATATCCTCGAGTGCACCGGGACGATCGGCCAGCGACGCTGCAAGCTGCCAGAGCGCTCGCACCGCTTGGCTCGGCGTCATACCGGCCCTGGAGAGAGCGGCGTCCCCACTCCTTTTAAGATCGGCATCGAGGCGCACGTTGATCTGAGCGGCTGTTGTGGTCATGACCCCTCCTTAATACTTCAAAACTATCATAAAACTCTATGGTAGATACGTAAAGCATGTATAGCATTTATAAGCATTAGCCGTACTCTGTACACAAAAAGCCGCCGAGGCACACTGCACCTCGGCGGCCACGTATCACAGATCTAGCTCGGTTTCACCCTTTGCATTCGCCCAGATAAAACCTGCCGAAATCAACATCCCTCTTTGGCAGGTTTTAGAGCTCCGCGCTTTCGGCTCCGTTGATATGGAGGTCGCGCTCGTAGAAGGCGGTGAGGGCGCGGATGGCGTACATCACGTCGCGTACGCCGCCGGTCTCGTAGCTCGAGTGCATGGCAAGCTGCGGCAGGCCTACGTCCACGGCGTGCATGCTCGCCTGCATGTTCGACAGGTTGCCGAGCGTGGAGCCTCCGGCCATATCGCTCTTGTTGGCGAAGGCCTGTGTGGGTACGTCGGCGTCATCACAGATGGCCTGGAACACCGCGCGGCTAAAGGCATCGGTGCAGTAGTGCTGGTTGGCGGCTTCCTTAATGACAATGCCGCCGTTGAGCACAACCTGATTGCGAGCATCGCACTTCTCGGCGTGGTTGGGGTGCACGGCATGCGCGTTGTCGCAGCTCACAAGCATCGAGGCGGCAAGTGCGCGATGGTACGACTCGTCGTCAAAGCCCAGCGATCCGTTGATGCGGCGCAGCGCGTCGGCCAAGAACGTCGACATGGCGCCCTGCTTGGTCTCGGAGCCAACCTCCTCGTTATCAAAGCAGCAAAAGACCGAGATGTCATGCGCATTCTCGGCACCCAAAAATGCCTGCAGCGAGGTGTAGGCGCAGGCCAGGTCGTCGAGCTTGGGCGTCGAGATAAACTCGTCGGCCCAGCCCCAAATGCGCGCATCCTGACGATTGACCAGGAACAGATCGCGACCTAGGATCTGCCCGGGTTCAACGTCCAGTTCGTCAGCGATCAGTGCGTCAAAATCTCCCTGTTTAAGCTCGCCGGCGCTGATGAGCGGGCACAGGTCAACGGCTCGGTTGGGAGCAAAGCCCTCGTTAACGCCGCGGTTCATGTGGATAGCAAGGCTCGGGATAATAGCGACTTCGCGCTCGGTAGCGAGCAAACGGCTCTCAATACGGTCGCCCTCGCGCACCAGCACGCGGCCCGCGAGCGCCAGCGGGCGATCGAACCAGGTGTAGTCGATCATGCCGCCGTAGGCCTCGGTGTTCAGGCGCAACGTCTCACCTGCGCCATCGAGCTCGGGCACAGCCTTGACCTTAAACGTCGGCGAATCGCTGTGCGACGCCGTGAGCTGAAAATGATAGTCGCCGGCAACGCCGTCCTCGCCCCACGTCGCGGCCAGGTCCTCGCCCACCTTAAAGGCAACAACGCTCGAGGTGTTGCGCTGCGTGTAATAACGCCCGCCCGGTTCGATGTCCCACGCCGCATTCTCGGGCAGGTAGGTAAAGCCCGCCTCGTCGAGCTCGGCCATAATGGTCGCCGCCGTATGGAACATGCTGGGGCATGCCTCGATAAAGTCGATAAGGTCGTTGGCGGCCTCGATATCATCGGCCGTCACATGCGCGCACTCGGGCGTTTCCTGATCCGTCATGCTCTCCCCTTTCGCTGGGTTGATGGTCCCCTCCAGCATACCCCGCCACGCCAGCGCCGCACTCTTCATTCCGTGCTTAATTCCGCGCCACTCACCAAGTTGAGCCATCATGCCCGCGCTCCTTTTGCGACAATTGCGCTAACAGGACGAGAGGAGCCGTCATGAAGCCATGTAACATTGCCATCACCTGCGGTGTCGCGGGAGTCGCCGTCGGCCTTGCCGCTGCCACCGGTATCGTTTATCACAAGCAAATCAAATCCGCCGCGTCGCTCAAACGCTTGACCGGCTACGCGGATGGCTATGACCTGTACGCAATCGACATCACCTACGACTACGATCTCGATCGCATCATCGCCGCTGGCGTGCGCGACGACCAGGCCTACATCGATGCCGTGGCGGCGCAGGTGCTGCCCGGTGTGCCGGCACATGTCCAGGCGCCCCAGTTTGCCTGCAGTGCTTTTGTCGCCGTAGATGCCGAAGGCCGCGTGCGCACCGGTCGCAATTACGACTTTAAGGACGACACCTCGGCGCTGCTGGTGCGCAATCACCCACGCGGCGGCTATGCTTCCATCGGGCTTGCCGCCCTTAACAACCTGGGCGATAACACTCCGCTTGACTCCGTCGCCGGACGCGCCGCGGCGTTGATGGGCCCGTTTGCCCAGCTCGATGGTGTTAACGAATGCGGCGTGTCCATTGCCGTACTCACTCTGGATTCCAAGCCCTGTGACCAGGACACGCAACGTCCCGTCATCAATACCTCGCTCGCCATCCGTCTGGTGCTCGACCGTGCCGCCACCACGCAAGAAGCTGTCGACCTGCTTTCCGCCTACGACATGCACGCCATGGCAGGACGCGATTACCACTTCTTTATCAACGACGCCGCCGGTGACGCGCGCGTAGCAGAGTGGGATCCGCACGATCCGGACCGCGCTTTCAAAGCGACTCCTGTACGCCAGGTTACGAACTTCTACGCCTGCTATGGCAACGAAGTGCTGCCCAACCAAAAGAATGGCGAACTGGGCCATGGTAAAGAGCGCGCCGTCGCAATCGCCGATGTCCTTGACGCCCATGTCGGTGCCCAGGACGAAACGATTGTCTGGGAAGCCTTGCGCGCTGCAGCGCAAGAGCCCAATCCGGAAGACATCACCAGCAATACACAATGGTCGGTCGTCTTTGACAATACCGAACCCGCCGCCGCTATTACGCTGCGCCGCCACTGGGGCGACGTCGACGCCTTCGCACTGTAAGGAGCCAGGCCCGTCGGCCTTACGCTCGCCTGACGTTGTTTACATTTCCATACGCTTGAGCTAACACGTTTTACCCCGTATCAACAGTGTGCGGGGGTAAACTTATGCGCATGTTATAACTTGCCCGGAAGGATTCATCATGCTTAGGATCGGTCTTCTTACCAGTGGCGGCGACTGCCAGGCACTCAACGCCACCATGCGCGGCATTGTCAAAACGCTTATGACCAACAGCGAAGAGCCTATCGAGATCTATGGTTTTGAGGACGGCTACCAGGGCCTTATCTACAGCAGATTCCGTGTCATGACTCCCGCCGATTTTAGCGGCATCCTCACCCGCGGCGGTACCATCCTGGGCACGAGCCGTACGCCGTTCAAGCGCCTGGACACTCCCGAGGCCGACGGCGTCGAGAAGGTGCCGGCGATGGTCCACACCTATCATAAGCTGCAGCTCGACTGCCTGTTTATGCTGGGCGGCAACGGCTCCACCAAGACCGCCAACCGCCTGCGCGAAGAGGGCCTCAACGTTATCGCCCTGCCCAAGACCATCGATAACGACACCTGGGGCACCGAGCTGACGTTTGGATTTACGAGTGCCATCGATGTCGCCACCAAGTGCATCGACGACATCCACACCACCGCTTCGAGCCATGGCCGCGTGTTCGTCATCGAGATCATGGGCCACAAGGTTGGCTGGATCCCGCTGTATGCCGGTGTCGCGGGCGGTGCGGACGTCATCCTGATTCCCGAGATCCCCTACGACATGGATAACGTCATCAAGACCATCGAGCATCGCATGGAGACCGGCAGCCGCTTTACCATCGTGGCCGTCGCCGAGGGCGCTATCTCCAAGGAGGACGCGGCGCTGTCCAAGAAGGAGTACAAGAAGAAGCTCGCCGAGCGCACGAGCCCGTCAATCGTGTACGACATCGCCAAGGAGATCGAGACCAAGACCGGTCGCGAGACCCGCGTCGCCATCCCCGGTCACACGCAGCGCGGCGGTCAGCCCGACGCCCAGGACCGCATCTTTGCGACTCAGTGCGGCGTCGAGGCAGCGCTCGGCTGCCTGCGCGGCGAGTTTGGCTACATGATTGCCCTGCGCGACGGCAAAATGTGCCACATGCCGCTCGAGGATGTCGCCGGCAAGCTCAAGTTTGTCGACCCCCAGAGTGATCTGGTGCGCGAGGCCAAGGCGCTGGGCATCAGCTTCGGCGACGAATAGCCTCGGCTGGAACCGCCCCCATCGGAGCCCCCAGGGCTTACCTCCCAAATCGTCCTCGGACATGTCAGGACCCCGCCGTGCGCTTCGCGCGGCGGGGTCCTTCCGTCCTGCGGAAAGATTTGGGAGGTAAGCCCTGGGGGCTCCTGCGGTAACTGGGGAGGCCGAGGCTATTCGCCTTCTTGCTGCGGGTGCCTAGGGTGGGGTGCAGCGTGCATTTTTGGGAGTTTTCAGCAGCCGTGGGTGCCTGCATACTGGATTTTGGGCGAAAAGCAGGCGCCATGAGCCGCATACTGTAAAAATGAGCGATCCTTGAGGTGCCGAGGGCTCATAATCAAGGCTTTCAACGCGGTTTTGTGCACCCATTCCCGCGCCCGCGGACTCCGGGATGCTGAATACTCCGGGATTTGCACGCCGCCCCCTGGGGTACCCGTGGGCAAAAAGCAACCACCCAGCCGAAATATGCATCCGGCGGGGCGGTTTATGCAGTACAGCGGCTGTGGATGCGCATGTCGCTCAGCGTTCTTGCCGACCGATGCAACGTCGTGCGTAGCCCTTAATGTTTTCGGTGAAACCGTCAAGGTCGTCGAGCGTGATAACGTTATCGGAAAGCAAGTTGGCTATCTCATAACGCATGGTGCTGCGGCGAATATCGTTCACAAGCACTCCTGAGGACAGCTTGTCCCTATTGATACGCTCTTCTAACGCCCAAAATCTACTGGACGCTTCACTGCCACCGTTCAGTATCTCGATGTACTGGCCGATGAGCATTTCCATATAGCTTTCTTGCCATTTTGGGAGCAGCTCTTTAAACAGCTTCCAGTCGCTTTCAGTTACCTCGCCCATATTGCCTCCGTTCACCAAACAGACTTAGCCATTCGATTTTTATTCTATTTGGTATTTTCGCTCACAGCCGTGGATGAGGGGACCATCGGTCTTCGAGTTCGAGCTTGAATGAACCGTTTGCTACAAAATGCGCCTAATTACTACGATGATTCGAATGCCTTCGACCATGCCGAAAAGGGTGAAAGTAAAACCGCAGGTAGAAAGCTTGCCGATTTTTGAAAAAGATGGGTGTGGTCGGCCTCATCGAGTTCATCGTAGTAAATCGGCCTTTTTCTTGGCATGCGGCGAGTTAAATGCCAGTTCCCGTGTTGGAATTGCCCTGTCCATTCGTGAGTTGCGGTGAAATCGGGACTGTTAGACGCTCCAAGGTCCTCAACGGTCCGTATTTCACCGCAACTTGGAAGGGGCGAGCGGCGTTGGCCAAGCATTGTTGACGGGTTGGAACGGCTTAGGCTTGTTTGCGGCGCTTCCATTGCTTTCGGCACCAGCACATGAGTGCCTCTATGAAGGGAATCGTGATGAGGATGACCCATGCGGGATGGGGCTGTGCCAAACAAAGCCACATATAGAGGAACCAGGCAATGGCGGCTGTTGCATAGACGACGCCGATCAGCTTGGAGAGATGATGTCGGTCGATAAAGTCGCCCATCGCCTCGTAGACGGGAATCAGAAAGACCAGAAAGAGCCCCATACCCCACGTGCCGCAGATGATGCCGAGCGCGAGATAGGCGAGGACGACAAGTGCAGGAAAGGGAAACTCGTTCCATGCGCGACCGATCTTGGTGTGGAAATGCTTGCCATGATGGTCGAGCTTGACGTGTGCCTCTTTCCAGCTGGAAAACGTCTCGCCGTCGATGGTGACGGTGCCGTCGGCATTGGTATGTACGCTGTGTCCATCGTCCTCTAGCGTATCGATATGCAATCCGCCCGGCCCCACATGGACCTCTTCACCCTTGCGCTCGTTAGCCACGTGGATGCCGCTCCAACCAACATGAACCCCTTCACCTTTGTTGGGGTCGACAACGTGAATGCCGCGTGCAAGGGAAATGTCGACAAGTGGCTTGCCGTCAGGATCCACGTGCTCGGTAGAAGACTCGGTGCCTTCAGTCTCGTCGTAATTATTTGCGTCAACGTCATCGTCGGCCGAGGTGTCGACATCGCTAGCCGCTTCCCCATATAGCAACTCATCCAGTGACACGCCATACAGCGCGGCGAGTGCAATAAGGTTATCGGTATCGGGCGAGGATTCGCTGCGTTCCCATTTGCTGACAGCTTGGCGGCTTACGCCCAACTGGGCAGCAAGAGCCTCCTGGGAAAGACCGGCAGCTTTGCGGCGATCGACGAGGCGCTGTGCCATCGCAAGATCCATAGTGGTTCCTTTCATGTGGCGACCGTAATCGAATGAGCCGAGTATGCCGAGAATAACCGGTAGCGACCACCATTTCTAGTTAGAATCTGCCCCAACCCTACCGCAACTACGAGTAGCAACCCCCTAATGGCCTGCCATTTCATGACAAATGTTAGTACGCATAACAGCCAAGAGCCCTCTCAATACGTTGCGGTGGAATAGTTCCTGTTTCATGGCTCTGCTATGCCAAACAGGAACTATTCCACCGCAACTTACTATCAGGCCACGCACCCGCAGAGTAGCTACGGGTGCCTAGGGTAGGATGCGGCGTGCATTTTTGGGAGTATTCAGCAGCCGAGGGTGCCTGCATACTGGATTTTGGGCGAAAGGCAGGCACCATGGGCCGCATCCTGTAAAAAAACGAGCGGCTCTAGAGGCGTTGGGGCTCAGAATCGGGGCTTTCAGCGCAGTTTTGCACCCCCCGCCCCCGCGCCCGCGGACCCCGGGATGCTGAATACTCCGGAATTTGCACGCCCCCCTGGGGTACCTGTGGGCAAAAAGCAACCGCCCCGTCAAAGTATGCATTTGGCGGGGCGGTTTATGCAAAAATGCTGCTGCGGGCGCGTCGGCAGCTCGCTAGAACTTGAATCCCAGGACAGGCTACTCGGCGCTTTTGAGGGCGCCGACCATGTCGATCTTGTTGAGGGTACGATTGGTGGCGAGGTTGACGATAAACGTAAAGCCAAAGGAAAGCACCACGGCGAGCACGTAGCTTAGCGGCTCGACCTCGACATCAAAGTACAGCGACGGCATCTGCAAAATGTACGTAAAACTCTCGGCCAGCAAGCCGCCCAGCGGCACGCCCAGCGCAGCGCCAATCGCCGTGAGGATCAACGTCTCCTTGTTGACGTAATGGTGCACCTCACCGCGACGGAAGCCCAACACCTTAATGGTCGCCAGCTCGCGCTCGCGCTCGGAGATATTCGTGTTGGACAGCGTAAACACCACCACAAACGACAGGCACGCCGCCATAAAGGTCACGAGCACCACGACCGAATTGATAATCGTAAAGTTCGCTTCATAGTTCTCCCAATGCTCGGCCGTACTCGAAATCGTAAGCCAACCGTCACTCTTAAGATTCTTGCTAAACGCAATCTGGTCGGCCGACGAACCCTTAAGCAGCACAAAGACGCCGTTAAGACGTGCGCTTCGACCGAACGCGCGCTCATAGGTGCCCTGCGTCATGTAAAGCGTGTTGCCCAGATAGTTAAGCGAAATGTCGCTGACTTTGACCTTGGCAACATTGAGCGACGAATCCTGGACGTGAGCCGTATCGCCCGGCTGAATCCCCAGCACCAGCTGTGAACTTTTGCTCAGATACACGTCTCCGTCACGCAAAGGCAGCGGTTCTTTGGACTCATCCTCCAGGCGCACGTAATCGCCCAAGTCACTCGTGCGGTCATCGGGCACCACGATCAGCTGCACGGTCTCGCTCTTGCCGCCAAACGTAAAGGTGACGTTGTCGGTCATAATCGGCAGGGTCGAGGTCACGGTCACGTTGAAATCATTGGCCGCGCTGCGCTCATCCAATGCCGCGCACGTCTGCGAAAAATCGTCGGGATTGGCGACCGCCAGCAGGTCGTAGCGCGTGATATGTCCGTACTGTTTGGGCGAAAGCGCCACCGACGTATCACGGATGCCCATTCCGCAGATCACGAGCGCCGTGCAGCCGGCGATACCGAAGATGGTCATAAAGGCGCGCTTTTTGTAGCGGAACAGGTTACGCGCCGCCACCTTGTTTAAGAAGCCCATGCGGCGCCAGATAAAGCCGATGCGCTCAAGCAAGATGCGAGAGCCGGCGCGTGGGGCCTTGGGACGCATAAGCGAGGCTGGGGTCTCGGACATCTCGTGGCGGCAGGCGATAATCGTAGCGCCCACCACGCCCACGGCAAACAGCGCCACCGACACGAGCGACGACACGATGTCGTACGAAAGCAGCATCTGGGGCAGCGAGTACATGTCGTCGAACACCGTAAACAGGAACAGCGGAAGGCCCACAAATCCGATGATGTTGCCGAGCACGCCGCCGATCAGACATGCCCACAACGCATAGTCCACGTATTTGGACAGGATGCGCCCACGTGAATAGCCAAGCGCCTTGTACAGGCCAATAAGCGTGCGCTCCTCCTCGACCATGCGCGTGGCGGTGGTGAGGCTGATGAGCACGGCGACGATAAAGAAGATAAACGGGAAAACCGTGGCGATGGCCTCGATCGAAGAACTGTCGCTCTCGACGCTCGAGTAGCTTGCGATGTTACCGCGGTCCTGAATGTACCAAGTGCATTCGCCCAGATTGGAAAGCTCGGCGCGGGCATCGGCGAACTGCTGGTCGGCAGCGGCGCGACGCTGGTCCAACTCGGTCTGAGCCTGGACGCGCTCCTCGCTGCCCTCGGCCATACGGTTGATGTTTCTCTGCTCAACCCCAAAGAGCATCTCCGCCTGGCGCTCGGCCGCGTCAAGGCTTGCCGGCGTGTCAACCGTCAGCTCCTGGACGCGCGCCTTTTCACGCTCCTCGCGGATCTTCTCGATATTGCCCTTGACCTCATTGATCTTTGTCGTGTAGGCATCCGAATAGGAGTTAAGACTCTTGGCTCCCTCGACGATCACGTGGACTGCGGAGTAGGAAGAAGATGTCGCGGCATCCTCGCTCACATAGAACTTATAGTCCGCAGCCGAAGCAGCGCGAAAGGCGTTGACTGTCGAGTCGGAGCTCACGTCGGTAGGATCGAGGACCTCGGCCGTAATGGTGTAATCGCCCGCGGCAAACTGATCCTTGGCACTTTGGTTGGACGAGCTCGCGTCATTGGCGGCAAAACTCACCGTATCGCCGAGCTTTTTGCCCGAAGCCTTCAGGAACTTCGAAGTCACCGCGACTTCATCGGCGCTCTCGGGCAAATCGCCGCTCACCAGCACCGGCTGATCGATGTTCTCCTTGGAGAGACTTTGCACGACCACGCGCTCGCGCGTTGTGCCCACGGCGGTGTAGGCGGTCTCGGTGTAGATGCCCTCGACCGTCTCGACGCCGTCGACCTCTTGGATAGCCGCGAGATCGTCGCGCGTAAGGCCATAGGTCGACTGCACGTTAATGTCATAGACATTCTGCTGGTCAAAATAGGCGTCGACCGAATCGCACAAATCCTCGCAGCCCGCCTTAAGGCCGCACATCACGCTCACGCCAAGCGCAGTGATGACCACGATAGATAGGAAGCGCTTAAGACTGCCCCGAATCGTGCGGTAGATGCCACGGCGAAAAACCGTCGGCACCATATCGTTTGAGCTTTGGGCGGTACGGTAGGTCGCGAACTCCCGGTCGCGGCCCGCGTGCTCCGTATCGTGGTTTTGGCTGTTTTGGCAATCTTGGTCCATGGGCGCTACCACTCGATCGTCTCGATAGGCACGGGATTTTGCTGGACCGTCTCGCTCTCCACGCGGCCGCTCTTAAAGCGGATCAGGCGATCGGCCATGGGCGCCAGCGCGGAGTTGTGGGTGATGATAATGACCGTGATGTCCTGCTTGCGGCAGGTGTCCTGTAGCAACTGCAAGATCTGCTTGCCGGTTTTGTAGTCGAGTGCACCCGTGGGCTCGTCGCACAAAAGCAGCTTGGGATTCTTGGCCAGTGCGCGGGCAATGGACACGCGCTGCTGCTCGCCGCCCGAAAGCTGTGCCGGAAAGTTGCCCAGGCGCTCGCCCAGGCCAACCTGACGAAGCGTCTGTTCGGCATCAAGCGAATCGGGGCAGATCTGAGCCGCGAGCTCAACGTTTTCGAGGGCCGTCAAGTTGGGGACCAGATTGTAGAACTGGAAGACGAAGCCGACGTCGGCGCGGCGGTATTCCACGAGCTGCGCCTCGTTGGCGGAGCTCACGTCGCGCCCGTCCACCGTCACGGTGCCGGAAGTCGCCGTATCCATGCCGCCCAGGATGTTGAGCGCCGTGGTCTTGCCGGCGCCCGAGGCGCCCAGGATAATGGCGAGCTCACCGCGCTCGACCGTAAAACTCGCGCCGTCGAGCGCGTGAATGCGGGCGTCACCCTCGCCGTATGCCTTGATGACGTCTTTGAATTCGATATAAGCCATCGAGTAATTCCCATCTGGTCGGATAACTCTTTAGTATTACCCATTTCGCACCGACCAAAAAGGGACAGGTTTATTTTGACAGGGTTTATATGGGAAAACGGCAGCCATAGATGAGGCTACGGGGAGGCAGAGAAATCATCGACGGGATCAGGCCGACCGCCAAACACAACGCACGCATCTCTATCTGTCAGCCAAATAATTCGAACATATGTTCGTTTCTATGATATGATTTCGCTATCTAAGCAGGCCAATACGCAGAAAGGCGGCCAACATGGCGTTCGACTTTAAGAAGGAATGCAAGGAGCTCTACAAACCTGCAAGCAAGCCGAGTATCGTAACTGTCCCGCCTATGAGCTACGTTGCCGTTCGCGGAAAGGGCGACCCAAATACCGAAGGTGGCGAGTATCAAAACGCCCTGCCGCTGCTTTACGGCATCGCCTATACCGTCAAGATGTCGAAGAAAGGCTCAAGGAGTATCGAGGGCTATTTCGACTTTGTGGTACCGCCGCTCGAGGGTTTCTGGTGGCAAGACTCCCCGAGCGGCGACATCGATTATGTACGCAAGGACGATTTCAACTTTATCTCGTGCATTCGCCTGCCCGATTTCGTCACCCGAGATGACTTTGACTGGGCAGTCGCGGAAGCCACGACCAAAAAGAAACTGGACTTTTCTGCCGTCGAGCTGCTTAAAGTTGACGAGGGTCTCTGCGTTCAATGCATGCACACCGGGCCCTACGACAACGAACCGGCGACCGTAAACGCTATGAATGAATACACGACCGAGCAGGGCTATGTCCCCGACTTCTCAGACACCCGTTTCCATCACGAAATCTATCTCTCCGATCCACGCAAATGTGCACCGGAGAAACTTAAAACTGTGATTCGTCATCCTATCAAGCGCGCTGAATAGCGTGAAGCGTCATTTCACACGCTAGGTTTTAAGCCAGCCAACCAGCCGCCTCCTAGGCCGTCCGGTAATTATCTTGACGCGGCCCGTCGCATCTTATATCCCCTAGGGGAAATTGCGTCCCGTTCTGAAGCCTCAAACTGGGATGCAGTTTCCGCTAGGCGCCCCAAGAGGAAAGTGCATCCCGCTCCGCAGCGTCACGCTGGGACGTACCCTCCGCCCACAGCCTTCCCCGCCGGCGTTTCCCCAGATGAAACCTGCCAAAATAAACCTGTCCCTTTTTGGCAGGTTCTAGAGCCGGACGGTAAAGGTGATCTGGTTGCCGTGGCCGCAGACAGAAGCGCTCCCGCCATGGGCTTCGGCGATGGCACGCACCACGGATAGACCCACGCCCGAGCCGCCCGTCTTGGAGTTACGCGAGACATCTGCGCGGTAGAAGCGGTCGAACAGCCGGTCCAGGTCACCCTCGGGCAGCTCATCAACAGCATTCGATACGACAAGCTCGGCCGAGCCTTTGCCCGCACCGCGCGAAACGGCACGCAGGCTTAGCTCGATCACGCTGTCCTCGCTTGCGTAGCGTGTGGCGTTGTCCAGCAGCAGCTCAACCACCTGTGCCACCGCTGCAGCATCGGCATGGGCCCGCACGCCGCTCGCAATCGACGTCGACAGGCGCTTGCCGCGCGCAACCGCCACCGACTCAAACGGCGCCGCCGCCTTGTCCACCGCCTCCGAAAGATCGATCGATGTCATGGTAAAGCCCGCCGAGCCCTCGTCCATACGCGCCAGAAACACCAGACGCTCCGTCAGCGCCGTCAGCCGCGCGACCTGCTCGTGAATGCTCTGCGTCCACTCGCTCTCGCCGCTTTCAATCTCTTGTACCTCGTTCGCGGCATCAATCACAGCCAGCGGCGTCTTGATCTCATGGCTTGCATCGGTAATGAACCGCTTTTGCTTGCTGTAGCTCTCGACCATCGGTCGAATCACCGCGCCCGAGGCACCCGCCACAATTGCCAGCACCGCCAGCCAGCCAATGCAACTGATTGCCACGCTCGCGCTCAAAAACGAATGAAAGCTTGCAAGCTCGCGCGAGCAGTCCACGAACACATAGGTTGTCTCGTCGCCCTGAACCGTAACCGTATAGCGGTAGTTACCAGAAAAGCCCGAGGTCCAGCCCTTGGAATATAGTCCTGCAGCGATGCGGGCGGCACGCTTGGCACCCACCGCGGCAATGCGGGCCGTGTTGACATCAGTCACCTGCCCGCCGGCAATCGACACCGTAAAGTAGCGCGTGTCGAAGGGAGACTCCGCCGTCATGCCTTCGAAGTGCCTGATGCGAACGCCCGCCTGACTATCGCCGGCATCCTTGCCATTAGCGGGATCGTCTTTAGGCTCGTCCCCCCAATCGATACCGTCCTTGCCCGCCAGGATATAGTCCAGGCGAGCGTCGGCCATCTTGCAGACATGCGAATAATTGACGATGTTGATGCCGACGATGATGAGCGTGAGCACCACGGTCACGGCGCCCATGGCAACGAGGATAAATTTGCGACGCAGGCGGCAGCCCAATGCGTCAACAGAATTAGCCCGCCCCGTACTACTCGAGGCGGCGTGAAACCGCTCCGTCATGCGTTTGCACCACGCGCGTACGCTCACGCCTGCTCGCCTTCCTCGACAACCTCGAGCGAATAGCCCTGGTTGCGCGATGCACGAATGGCCACGTCGGCACCAAGTCCCGTCAGCTTTTTGCGCAGGTACGAGATATAGACCCACACCACGTTGGCGCCTTCGGGCGCGTCCTCACCCCAGACTTCGAGCATCAGACGCTCGGTGGGCATGCGCGTGCCGGCGTTGCGCATAAAGAGCTCCATAAGCTGAAACTCACGATTAGCCAAGTGCTCCTCGCCCAAAGGGCCAACGAGCGTGCACGATGCCGTGTCGAGGCGCACGTTGCCCACACTGAGCGTCGTGGCGTCAATTGCCGTCGCGGCACGTGTCATGGCACGAATACGCGCAAGCAATTCCTTGGCGGCAAACGGCTTGGTCAGGTAATCGTTGGCACCGGCATCCAGGCCCTCGACCTTATCGGACACCTCGCTTTTTGCCGTGAGCATGATGATGGGCAGTCGCTTACCGGCGGCGCGTGTGCGCTTGAGCACCTCGATGCCATCCATGCCGGGCATCATGATGTCCAGGATTGCGGCGTCATAGTCGTTGGCGAGCAGATATTCGAGCGCCGTCAGACCGTCGAGGGCAGTGTCGACCTCGTAGTCGCTATGTTGAAGAATCGCGGTAAGGGCGCGGGAGAGGCCGGGTTCGTCCTCGGCAAGCATCAGCTTCATGGTTGTTCCTTTGGCGCACGGCTCTACAGGTTTCGATACCGCCGATGATAGCGCACCGCCAGCCGTCTTAGCGCAGCCTTAGCTGCTCAACCTGCGCGTTTTCAAATACGCAGGATTTGGCTTAACCAAACTTAAGGCGCAGATGCCGAGCGCTTGGACGCATGCCGGTCGCGAAAAGACGGCGACTCGTTCTTTCACGGCGTCTTGGCTATGCAAAGTGCCCTGGCGTTACTCCTCGTACGCGCCCTCAAGCCGAAGCAGCCACTCCTTGCGGTCAAGGCCGCCGGCATATCCGTTAAGCGAGCCGTCGGCGGCAACCACGCGATGGCACGGCACGATAATCGAAATGGGATTCCGCGCGACCGCGGCCCCCACGGCACGGGGAGACACAACAGGCGCTTCATTTCCCGGCACACGATGTCGAGCCGCAACACGCTGGGCGATCTCGCCATACGTAGCGACCTCGCCACGCGGGATAGAGAGCAGCTCAAACCAAACCTCACGCTGAAATGCCGTGCCAATCATATGCAACGGCGGCGTAAACCGAGGCTCCTGCCCCGCAAAATAAGCATTCAACCAAGCCCAAGAACGCTCAAGTACCGACGAGGCAGCACCGTTTGCCGGATTCACCGAAGACATCCCGCCAGCACCAGAAAACGCATCGGAACCCTCGACATGCTCCGTATCTTCTTTGAGCAGCGTAGAGCCAAAATGCTCCTGCCCCTCAAACCAAAGCCCTGTCAAACCGCGGCCATCAGCGGCAAGCAAGATTTCGCCCAAAGGCGAAGCATACGTCGTCGTGACCACCAGCGGCTCCTTTCAAAACTCCGCAACATAATACCGCGAACTGTGCAGGCAACCCCCGCAGATACGTCCGGGCGGGCTCGCAATTACTTCAGCGAGGCTGTTTTTCCCAATCAAGCGAAGAAGACGCGGGGCTTCGACGCCGGGGCGGTACCCCCGCGAGCTGAGCTCTAATACTTTTCCCGAGAAGTGAACGAGTAAAAACGAAGCCCCAGAACATCCACACCTTTAGACCGCAAAACCGCAGGATTCGCACTGTAAAACCGCAGGAAATAGCAGTCAAAATATGCCAATGCTTCGGGGGTCCAAATAAGGTCGTTCACTTCTCGGGAAAGTATTAGACCCCGATTCGTACCAACCCCGCAGTCACCCCAGGCAGCAGGCGCGACAGCGCCGCGGCTGCCGTCACGGCCCCGCAGTCACCCCAGGCAGCAGGCGCAACGCGCCGCAGCTGCCGGCCGCGCCCCACAGTCCCCCAAGGCGGCAGGCGCGACAGCGCCGGGGCCGCCGCCGGGACTAGAGCCCGCAACGGCCACGTGCTCCCCATCAGCCCAGCGGCCCCAGCCAACAACGGCCCCATCGCAAGCCGCTCACAGCAGCGTCACCGCAGGCGGGGGCCGGGCTTAGTTTTCAGAACACTCCGCAGACCAGTGTGGCGCCTTGCCCGCGGCTCCGAAGGAGCAGGACAAGGCGCCACACATGGTCGAGGACGTTCTGAAAACTAAGCCCGGCCCCGCCGGACAGGCCACACTACTCGCAGAGCAGCTTAGCGATCTGGACGGCGTTGGTTGCCGCGCCCTTACGGATTTGGTCGCCGCAGCACCAGAAGGTGATGCCACGCGCGGCCTCGGGGTTCGAGATGTCGCGACGCACGCGGCCGACCCAAATCAGGTCCTGGTCGGACGTATCCATCGGCATGGGGAAACGGTCGTGTGCATCCTCGGCAGCCATATCGTCAACCAGCTTGACGCCGGGAGCGGCAGCCAGCGCAGCACGGGCCTCCTCGACCGTAATATCGCGCTCAAACTCGAGCGTAATGCTCTCGGAGTGCGAACGCAGCACGGGCACGCGCACGCAGGTGCAGTTCACGCGCAACTCGGGCAGGTGCATAATCTTGCGGCCCTCGTTTTGCAACTTCATCTCCTCGGAGGTAAAGCCTTCCTCCTTGACACCGCCGATCTGCGGAATCAGGTTGCTCGCCAGCTGGGCGGCAAACGCGCGCGGCTCGGGAATCTCCTCGCCGCGGCCCAGGGCGGCCAGCTGAGCCTCGAGCTCGGCCATACCGGGTGCGCCGGCACCCGAAGCCGCCTGGTACGTCGAAACGATCATGCGCTTTACGCCGGCAAGCTGGTGCAGCGGCCAGGTGGGAACCAGGCCAATGATGGTCGCGCAGTTGGGGTTGGCGATAAGGCCGTGATGCCACTTGATGTCGTCGGCATTGATCTCGGGCACGACCAGTGGCACCTCGGGATCCATGCGGAAGGCGTGGCTGTTGTCGACCACGACGGCGCCGCGCTTGACGGCCTCGGGCAGTAGCTCCTTCGCGATGTCGTCGCCGGCGGCTCCAAGCACAATGTCACAGCCCTCAAAGGCCTCGGGACAAGCCTCTTCGATCACGATCTGCTCGCCGCGGAACTCAACGGTCTTACCCGCGGAGCGTGCACTTGCCAACAGTTTGAGCTTGCCAACCGGGAACTCCTGCTCGTTTAGGCACTCGAGCATCTGGGTGCCCACGGCTCCCGTCGCGCCCAAAATAGCAACCGTGTACTGTTTCATGCTTCCCCCTTTAAAGGTTATGGCTTTTGCCCGCACGCCGAGCAGGCCGATTATTGTTGCCAGTGTATACAAGAACGAGGCGGGCACGAAACCCGCCCCGTCGAAACGAAACCGAAACGAAACGCCCCGCCGTAGATTTTTGAGACATGACCCAAAAAATCTACCGAGCAGTCGCTACTTTTTGAGCGCAGCCAGGGTGGGATCGACCGGCGTGGGAGCCTCCAAGTCGGAGACCTTCACAATGCCGTTCTCGTCGGAGAAGGCACGGTAAATGGTCTGAATCGCCAGGTCGAAGTCCTTCTCCTCGACACCGATAATGATGTTGATCTCGTCGCAGCTCTGCGAAATCATACGCACGCTCACGCCGGCCTGGCCAAGCATGCCAAACAGATGGCCCGAGATGCCGGCACGACCACGCAGGTTGCGGCCGACGGTAGCGATAAGCGCCAGGCCCTCGACGACCTCGATCTCAAGCGGCTCGACCTCCTGCTGAATGTCGCTCACAAGCGAGTACAGCGAATCGTGAACGTCCTGCTCCTGCACCACGGCGCCAAAGCGGTCGACACCGGTGGGCATGTGCTCAACGGAAACGTCATAGCGCTCGAAGACCGAAAGCGCGCGGCGCATAAAGCCGACACGGGGCTTGGTGCGGTCGCGGGCCACATTGATGGCGACAAAGCCGCGTTTGCCGGTCACGCCGGTAATGATGGGCTCCGCCTCGCCCTCATCAGCCGTCTCGCTAATGATGGTGCCGGGGTCCTGCGGCGCATTGGTGTTCTTGATGACCAGCGGAATACCCGCCTCGCGCACGGGGAAAACGGCCTCCTCGTGCAGGACGCTTGCGCCCATGTACGAAAGCTCGCGCAGCTCCTCGTAGGTAACGCGCGCAATGGGCTGAGCCTCGGGAACAATACGCGGATCGGCAGAATAGAAGCCCGAAACGTCGGTCCAGTTCTCGTACAGATCGGCGCCAAGGCACTTGGCCAGAATCGAGCCCGAGATATCGCCACCGCCTCGATCGAGCAGCTTGATCTGGCCCTCACGCGTCGCGCCGTAGAAACCGGGCATAACAAAGCCGCCCTGCTGGCCGTACTCCTGCACCAACTCGGAAGTGCGGTTCATGCTGAGCGTACCGTCGTGATGGAACGCCACAACCGTCGCGGCGTCCAGGAACGGCAGGCCCAGGTACTCGGACATCAGGCGAGCGGTGAAGTACTCGCCGCGGCTCACGAGCTCCTCGGTAGAGTAGCCGCCCGAGCGGGCGCGCTCGGCAAAGGCCGCGAACTCCTCGCGTATGGGATAGGTGAGCTCCAGCTCGTCAGCGATATCAAAATAGCGCTGACCGATGTCCTCGAGCAGCTCCTCGCACGACACGTGATACTTAACGTGCGCGTTAACCAGGTAGAGCAGGTCGGTCACCTTGGTGTCGCCCTTAAAGCGGCGACCGCAGGCGGAAACCACCACAAAACGGCGGGCAGGGTCGGCATCGACGATGGCCTTGATCTTCTTGAAGTGTTCGGCGTCGGCGACCGACGAGCCGCCAAACTTGGCAATTTTTATCATGGCGTGGAGGTTACCTTTCTAAAAGCCTCTGCAAACCTGTTTTGCGCGCTCTGATACCATGGTTTCACCGATTGGGACCAAGGTATCCGAGGAGCACTGTTATATGGGAACTTATCATAGTACACGAGGACGCACTTTATCATGCTCAAGTAAGGTGGCAATCCGTACCGGCATCGCTCCCGACGGGGGTTTGTTTGTCTCGGACGAGCTTGGCACCCAGCAGGTCGATATCAGCTCGCTTGCTGATAAATCGTACTTTGAAATCGCTCAAAATGTGTTGGGAATGTTACTGAACGATTACACGGACGAAGAAATTTCGGCGTGTGTCGACGAGGCATACCGCGGCACGTTCGCGAGTGAAGAGGTCACGCCGCTCGTCAAGCTCGACGCAGCACCGGGCACCGACGCCCCTCAGACCTATGTGATGGAGCTCTTTGGCGGCCCCACGAGCGCCTTCAAGGACGTCGCCCTGCAGATGCTCCCCCGCCTCATGGCCCGCACCTCCGCCCAGGACGGCGGCGCCGAGCGCATCATGATCGTCACCGCCACGTCGGGCGACACGGGCAAGGCAGCACTCGCCGGCTTTGCCGACGCCCCGGGCACGGGTATCACCGTCTTTTATCCCGAGGGCAAAGTCAGCCGCGTACAGAATCTGCAGATGTCCACTCAGGAGGGCGATAACGTCGCCGTCTGCGGCATCCGCGGCAACTTTGACGACGCCCAGAGCGCCGTCAAGCACATCTTTGCCGATAAGGAGCTTGCCGAGCGTCTGGAGGCCGCAGGCACGGTGCTTTCGAGTGCCAACTCCATAAACGTCGGCCGTCTGGTACCGCAGGTCGTCTACTACTTTGCCGCCTATGCGCAGCTGTTGCGCGCCGGCGCCATCGAGGCCGGCGACGCCGTGGAGTTCTGCGTACCGACCGGCAACTTTGGCGATATCCTGGCCGGTTACTATGCCAAGCGCATGGGTCTGCCCGTCGCCAAGCTCATCGTCGCGAGCGACAAGAACAACGTGCTGGCTGACTTCCTGACCACCGGCGTCTACGACCGCAACCGCCCGTTCTTCACGACCATCTCGCCATCGATGGACATCCTCATCAGCTCTAACCTGGAGCGCATGCTGTACTTCCTGTCCGATGGCGACTGCGAGCTCGTTGCCGACCTTATGGAGCAGCTGGCACAGACTGGTCGCTACGAGGTTCCCGCCGACCTGCTGGCAAAGATCCAGAGCGTCTTTGGCTGTGGTTGGGCCAGCGAGGACGAGGTCCGCGCCGCCATCAAGAGCTGCTGGGACGCGAACGGCTACGTGATCGACCCGCACACCGCTTGCGGCTATCACGTCTTCGAAAAGGTCGCTCCCACCGAGGGCGCCAAGGCTCGCGTGCTGCTTTCGACCGCCAGCCCCTACAAGTTCCCGCGCGCCTGCTGCGACGCCCTGGGCCTCGACGTTCCCGAGGACGACTTTGAGGCCATGCGCGTGCTCGAGCAGGCCACCAATACGGTCGCCCCGGCACAGCTCGCCGAGCTCGAGTCCAAGCCCGTCCGCTTCGAAGACGTCTGCGACGTAGCCGACATGGCCAACTACGTAGAGTCTGCAGCAAAAAAGATGGCTTCCAACTAAAACCCCTTATTAAGCGCCGGCGAAAGCCGGCGCACCTTCTTTTATCAGATAACCCCCGGGATGATGACGAACGTGCACAGCGTGCCTGGCTGTTTAGTTCGTCGCGAGTTCCGCACGCAAAGGAAAGCACTTAATGTGCTTTCCGTCTTGCGCAGGACTGTCCGAGCAGCGAACTAAACAGCCAGGCACGCCAGGAGGACCCACATGATCAAGATCACTGTCCCAGCAACAAGCGCCAACCTAGGCATCGGCTACGACACCCTCGGCATGGCCGTCAGCCTCTACTCGCACTTCACCTTCGAGCGCGCCGACAAGCTCACCATCACGGGCTGCCCCGAGGAATTCCAAAACGAGAACAACCTGGTCTACGTTAGCTTTGTCGATGCACTGGCCGCATGGGGCGAGCCGGCCTTCCCCGTCGCCATCGACATTCAGACTGACGTTCCCGTCGCCCGCGGCCTGGGTTCCAGCTCCACCTGCGTCGTCGCTGGCATCATGGCGGCCGCCGCGCTGACGGGCCACACCGTCGACCGCGCCGAGCTCGTCCGCATTGCCACCGAGGTCGAGGGCCATCCCGATAACGTCGCCCCCGCTATCCTGGGCGGCGCCGTCTGCTCCTTTACGCCGACCGATTCGCTCCCCCAGTGCCTGCGCTACGAGGTGAGCGATCGCCTGCGTTTTATTACCGTGATTCCTCCCTACGAGGTGCATACGAGCGAGGCGCGCAAGGTCGTGCCGCAGGAGGTTCCGCTCTCCACCGCCGTATGGCAGATGGGCCGCATCGCCGGCATGACGCGCGGTCTTGAGTCCGGCAACCTCGACTTGATTGCCGCCGCCAATGACGACCGCATCCAGGAACCCTATCGTCGCCGTCTGATTCCCGACTACAACGCCGTGCGCGACACCTGCCTTAACGGCGGCGCCAAGACCATCTGGATCAGCGGATCGGGCTCGACCCTTATGGCTGTGACCGACGACACCATCGTGGCAAAGTTCCTGCAGGTCAAGCTGCGCGAGCAGTTCCCTAAGTGTGATACGCATATTCTGACATGCGACACCGAGGGCGCTCAAATCGAGTACCTGTAGACATCGCCGATCGGTCTGTCCGGGCCACCCAGGGGCATCCCCTTAAAAACGTCCTCGCACTTGAGGCCCGCTTATCCTGCTCCTTCGGAGCTGCGGATAAGCGGGCCTCGTGCTGCGGAATATTTTTAAGGGGATGCCCCTGGGTGGCCCTATGGCAACGTGGCGAGCGATGTCTACAGGGACCCACGCTTTGAAGGGGCGCCGGGCTGATAATTTGGCTCTTTATTGGGGAGGGCTCTTGCTAGGCTGGGGCACTTATTAGAGGCAGGCTTCGGCGATGCGGCGCTTGAGTTCGTCGATGCCGGTGCCGGTCTGGGAGCTTGTGATGATCACGTTTTCGGCAGGGACGTTGAGCTGCTTTTTGATAGCTGCAGCTTGGCGGGCCTGCTGGGTGCGGCTGAGCTTGTCGGCCTTGGTGAGGCAGACGATAAAGTTGAACTCGTTGCCCTGCAGGTAGTCGATCATGTCATGGTCGAGCTTACTGGGGTCATGGCGAATGTCCACTAGCGACACAACCAAGTTAAAGCTGCGCTCGGAGTCGAAGAAGTCGCCGATGAGCTCGGCCCAGCGGTCGCGCTCGGCCTTGGAACGACGGGCGAAACCATAGCCCGGCAGGTCCACAAAGTGCACGTCGTCGGCCTCGAAGAAATTGATGTTGCTCGTCTTGCCCGGCGTGCTCGAAACCTTCACCAGGTTCTTGCGGCCAAAGAGCTTGTTCATAATGGACGACTTGCCCACATTTGAGCGGCCAACGAAGCTCACCTCGGGACAGGTGGACTCGGGGATCTGCGAAACCTTGCCGTAGCTGGCGACGAACTTGGCAAGCTGGTAGTTAATGGAATCGGCCATGGACACTCCTTGGTCGTAGGTTCTTACAAAAAAAGCGCGTTAATAGATAGCAGCGATACGGCGAACGATATCGAGCGTAATGCCACTCGCGGTGCGGGCATACTCGAACAGGTCAAACTCGCGGTCGCAAATCGCATCGTACGCCTCGTCACAATTATCGCTGATAGCGCGCAGCACCAGGCAATCGACACCATTTTTGGTTGCGATATGGGCAATTGCCGCGCCCTCCATGCCGACACAATCGGCATGCGTCGCCTCGATGGCATCATTGCGCATAGCGGCGCCCGTCACAAAGCGGTTACCCGTGGCAATCGTGCCGACCAGGAACTGCTTTGCGCCCTCGTTCGAAGCGGTCGCATTTGTCGAAGCATCAACAAACCCACGCTCAGCAAGCACATCGGCGGCAATATCGACCAGCGCAGGCGTCGAGACAAACTCCTCGAGCCCCGGTGCAGACTCGGCGATAAGCGCGGTATCGGTATCTAGATAGCGCAGGCATTTGCCAATGACGACATCGTCGATATGGAGCTTGGGATTCAGGCCACCTGCGATACCAGAAAACACAACTGCCTGTGGAGCATACTTGCTAATGAGGTGCTGTGTTGCGGCGGCAGCGTTTACCGTGCCCATACCCGCCGTCGTGGCGACAATCGACAGGCCGTCGAGCCCGCCGGTCACAACGTTCAAGCCCGCCTCCTGTACCATGCAAACGTTGCTCAACTCTTCCTTAATCTGCATGATCTCTTTTTCGAGCGCACCGATAATCGCGATGGTAGCCATGCCATTCCCCAAACCTATACGAAATTCTCAACCACGGTATGGTACCAGCATTTTGTTTGACCTCGTCAAACGAACACGTTAGGCCAGCGCAGCTCGCGTATCAAAGAATATCTTAGCAATCGCAGCCACCAGCTCACTCGAGCGATCACTCCATGGCATCGATGTCATGATGCTCATAATGTAGGTGTCGCCATCGACATCGATGAGGCCCGCATCGCATGTCGAATAGCAACCATCCTCGCTAATCCAGCCGGCCTTGTTGCGCACCAGGGCTTGGTCGTCCGCAATGCCGTCGCGGATAAAGGACCGGGTCGTAGAGGCCAGAAGGCCCGACAGCCATTGCGACGTCTCGCTATCACGGCTCAAATACTCGCTCATCTCGCGCCACAACTTGGCCGAGGTGCGCGGGCAATAGGTGGGAAAATCACTCATCGGATCGAGTGCGGTATCGTAATCGATGCCAAGACTGGCAATCCAATCCTCGTAACCGACACGGTCAAACGCCGCGCGTAACGCAATAAACGAATCGTTGTCCGAATTAACGACCGCGGCATCGATCAGGTCGCGCACCGTCTGCCAACCCATGTTGTAGCCACCATAGGTGCCAAGGGAATCATCGAGTGAAACCTGACCCGTCTCGACCAGAGATTCGCAGATGTACAACGCATAGAGCGCCTTATAGCTACTCGCACCGTAAACCTCGACATCGGGGTTATACGTCACGCCCTTGCCGCTTGACAGGTCGTAGAACACCACACCCACATCGCCTAGCTCCTGCGCCCGACTCAGGGCATCCTGGAGCAAGGCAAGGCTCTCATCCTCCAAGGTAGGAGTCTTGTTATCCACCAACGAGAAGGTCCGAACGGTATCACCCGAAGGGATATCGTTGAAGTCCGCCTTCGAAAGTCTCGTCTTGAGATCTGCCGACGCTTTGGACTTTGAAACCTTCTCGTTTTGCGTCTGTACCGTTGACGCATCTGAGTGTGCCATTCGCTCCGACGCGTAGGTTTTGACGGTAATTCCGAGGATAATAACCGCCAACGTTAGCATCCCAATGGCGGCAATCTTCGTCACGCGGATGCGAGCGTCAGCAAGGCCACGCGAAGGCGTGCCCTTCGTCTCATATCTGCTGCTATGCTGCGGCATATACTCGTCCCGCGATGCGTTGTTTCGCACGTGGTCTCCTGACTGCTACCGTTCATATACGAGCAGCATAATACCGAGCAGGCATTTCTTTCCAAAGATATTCAGCGGCGTTTAAGGCGTCTTTAAAGAAACCACAAGCGTATTTATCCAAATGGCGCGATTCTGTTGCGCATCTCCGCCCAAAACGCAGTTGCGGTGGAATAGTTCCTATTTGGGCGGCATAAGCCGAAAAACAAGAACTATTCCACCGCAACTTGACGGGGCTCTTTAGCAATCAACTAG
This sequence comes from uncultured Collinsella sp., assembly GCA_902496115.1. Lineage (GTDB taxonomy): Bacteria > Actinomycetota > Coriobacteriia > Coriobacteriales > Coriobacteriaceae > Collinsella. Next base: position 24,601 of record CABUZK010000002.1, read on the forward strand.
GTGCCCGGGGGCGCTCATTTAAGTCTGTCCCCAATGAGTGCCCTTGGGGGCGAAAATGGATCGCTAGCCGATGGCGTTTTTGAGTTCCGTGCGGCGCTTTTTCATGCCGGTCATAACGGCATTGCGCAGCTCGGGCATGCGCGCGGTATCCATCTGGGGCACGCCCTCAAGCTTATAGGGAATGCCCAGTTGCTCGTACTTGACGACGCCCATCGTGTGATACGGCAGCATTTCCAAGCCCACCACGTTATGCCACGGGGCAATCAGGCGACCGAGTGCCTCGCACTCCTCCACCGTGTCGGTAATGCCCGGCACCACCACGTGACGGATAACGACCTTGATCCTGCGACGCGCCAGCTCATCGCCAAACGCCAGAATACGTGCAGGATCGCAACCGGTCAGCTTTTTATGCTCAACCGGATCGGCGTGCTTAATGTCGAGCAGCACCATGTCGGTCTCGTTGAGGACAGCATCGAACTTCTCGGGGTGGTTGGGATCAAACGCATATCCGCAGCTGTCAAGGCAGGTATGCACGCGACCATCGGGATTGCTGTGCATTGCACGGAACAGATCGGCCAAAAAGTCGGGCTGCAGGAGCGGCTCGCCACCCGAAACCGTAATTCCGCCGCTGCGGTAAAACTCATGGTTACTCTGGAACTCGTCCATCAGGTGCTCGACGGTCACCATCGTACCGCCGTTAACAGACCAGGTATCGGGATTGTGGCAATACGCACAGCGCATGGGGCAGCCTTGGACAAACACTACGAAGCGGATGCCGGGACCGTCGACCGTACCCATCGTCTCAATCGAATGCACGCGGCCCAGGGCAAACGCGGAGTCCTCAGGACGAGCGTCCACACCCTCGAGTGTCATCTCAGCCATTCCCGCTACCTTGCCTCTCTTTGGTTTTAGTTACATAAATATCAGAGCCATTCTAGCCCATACGCTTGCGTTTAAACGTCTCGGGCCAGAGTGGCATGCTTTAATCTGCCCCCTACCGCCATGGCAGGGACTGATATCGATCATATGGCTGCCGAGCACTCGCAAAAGCGAGAAAATGTTCGTCTGCAGCCTTTACGCCTTGAGCGTGAGCACCGCACCGAAGGCGGTCGGGCCGCAATGGCTCGAGATGACTCCGCCGACCTGAGTCCAGGTAATATCCTTAAAGCCCAAGTCGTGCGCATAGACTTCCATGTCGTCCCGAAGCTCCTCGGAAAGGCCTACCGAATACGCCAGGCCAATGTGCGAGTAGTCAATCTCGCCCTTCGCAACCATGTGGTCGATAAAGGCGCGGGCGCACTTGAGCATAGAGCCGCGGAACTTCTTGGTTGCCACGAACTTACCGCCCGTTACCTCAATGCAGGGCTTAATCTTGAGCAGGTGAGCGCCAAGGAATGCCACGTTGGACAGACGACCTCCCGCCTTAAGGAAGGCTAGGTCGGTAGGAACAAAGCCCAGCAGCACACGGTCCATGACGGAATTCGTAAATGCAAAGATCTCGTCGACGGTGGCATCGGGGTGAGCCTCGATGTATTTGGCGGTCTCGACGACAACGAGCGACTGACCCACCGAGACAAAACGCGTGTCCATGGAGAACACGTAGTCACGGCCCTTAGCCGCAATCTTGGAGGACTGATGCGAGCAGGTCGTGGCCTCGGAATACGCGAGATGCAAAATGGTCGCGTCAGGCTGCTCAGCGTGAATGCGGTCGTACACGTGAGCAAAATCCGCAGGCGCACAGCCACTGGTCTTGGGCATTACGCCAAACTCGTTGCAGCGCGAATAAATCTCGAGCGGATCGATCGAGCCGTCCTCGACGGTCTCGTCACCAATCGTGACATGCATAGGCACGCGCACGATACCGTAGCGTTCGCAGAGCTCCGGCGTCACATCCGACCCAGACTCAACCACGATTACGTACTTGCCCATTATTATCACGACCCATCTCTACGTTGGTTTTTCAATACATGACACGCGCCGCCGCACTGTTGCACAACGGCGTCCAAGCGCCAAAGAGACGCCGTCCCTTGCACACAACAAAGGACAGCGTCTCCCTGGAAAACTCCGTGCTTATCTAAGATATTACACGGCTTATTAAGGAGTGTTACTTATCCCGCAAACGGTAGCTATACGCGATAAACGGTAGTTCGCTGCGGCAACTGCGACACATTCCGCCCAGCAAGTCCAATCGTGCTCCACGCACGGTTAATGCGCGAGGCGGTAGAAATTCATCGACGCCGCACCCTTAGCATGAAACCCCATCGCCGAAACCGCCGGCGAATAGGTACGGCTCGTAAGTGCCGCCTCGCCGTCATTTGCAAAAATCTCGACCATCGTAGTGTCCGAAAGCACGCGCAGGTCGCGAAGCTCACCGAGCTCAATAGACCTCCGGTCGCGCCCATAGCCTTCGTCACCCATGTCGAGGGCAAGCATCCCGTCTGCATAGCGCACAAAGACACCCTTGCGGATCTCGAGCTCAACCATCTTGGCGCCCTTACAGGAAACCACAAGATCAAACAGGCGTCCCGGCTCCTCGACGGTCTCTCCGCCTACAGCACGAACGCAGTCGCCGCGCATCCTCTCAATCTCGTGCGCCGGCTGCTGGCAGAGCTTGCCGCCGCGCATGCTCAGCTCTCTCGGCACCGTCAACGCGCACTGCCATCCGCGTGCCACCGTCGGGCTTTCTGTCGTCGCATCGGGGCAACCCGACCATCCGATCATCAAACGCCGACCTGCCGCATCCTCAAAGGACTGCGGGGCATAGAAATCAAAACCGGCATCGACCATCGGAGGCATGCCCTGGCCGACGATCTTAAAGCTCGGCGCCTCCCAATCGGCCTCGATGGAAAACCACACGCACTGATGCGGATTGCGGTAACGCCAGCCATCGGCGGGCACGCCCTGCGGACAGCAAACGAGAATAAGCTCGCCATCGAGCTCAAACAGATCAGGACACTCCCACATAAAACCAAACTTCTCGCCTAGCTCAATGCGCGTCGCATAGCTCCAGTCCTCTAGATCGCTCGAGGTATAGACAAGCACGCAGCCACGGTCGTCTTTCGTACGAGCGCCGAGAACCATGTAGTAGATACCATCGTGTTCAAGGATTTTGGGGTCGCGCACGTGCGCACCGATATCGTCGGGGTAATCGATCGGCCCAACAGCTATGCGCTTCTCGCCCAATTCGTCGGGATTCTCGGCAACCATATGAATCTGGTTTTGCTCACGGCCCGTCAACACGTAGTCGTAATCATCGCGGTCAAAATGCTTGACGTTGCCGGTATAGAAGTAGTGAATCTTGCCATCACGTACAAAGGCAGAACCAGAATACGCTCCACTCGAATCCAAATCGGAATCGGGGAACAGCACGGGGCCGTGATTCTCGTACGTCACAAAATCCTTTGTCGTCAGATGGTTCCAAAGCACTGGACCGCCATGCGCAGCATCGAACGGATCGTATTGGTGATAGATGTGATACGTATCACCAATCTGCACCAAACCGTTGGGGTCGTTAAGCCAGCCAAGCTCAGGCTCCACATGGAACAGGAGCCTATCGGGGTCGGACGCGATGCGAGCCGCCGTCTCATCCTGTCCGGCTCGCCACTGCTCATAGTCCGCGCGTGTCACCTTATTTTTTTGATTAAACATCGCCATTGGCCTTCTCGTCTATAGGGAAGGACGCTCGACTCACATGAGCCGAACGCCCTTCCTCAAATGGACTTATCCGCACGTTACGCTGAAAGGATCAACTAGAAGCTGACATCGAAGCCAGCGCCAGCGCCCTCTTCATCGGTGGTCGGAACGCCCTTTGCCTTGTTGTAGGCAAAGATCAAGACGATCGGCACGATAAAGGCGATGAGATTGCCAGCCACATACCACACGAGAGTCTCGGGCGTAACGATGAGCAGGCCAAGCACACCGGTCAGACCCTGACCGATAGCGCGCACCTCAAAGAACTTCACGAAGGCACCGCCGCAGCCTGCACCGATGCATGCGCAGATGAACGGAATGATCGAATAGCGCATGTTTGCAGCAAAGATAGCGGGCTCGGAGATACCGACCAGCGTCGGGATAAAGGACGACATGCAGATGTTGCGCTCTTTGGAGTGCTTCTTGTGAATGAGGTACATACCGATGGCGCCGCCGCCCTGAGCGATGATGGAAACCGACCAGATGGCCTGGATGTAGTTGAAGCCGGTCGTGGCAACGAGGTTGGCCTCGATACCCTGGATGAACTGATGCGTACCGGTAACGACGAGCGGCTGCAGGAACGCGGCGAAGACAAAGGCACCAAAGACACCCATCCTGTTGTACAGGATATCGATTACGCCGGCGAGGACGTCACCGATCAGGTTGCCGAGCGGGCCGAACACGGTGAACAGGGCAACGTTAGCAAGAATCAGGGTAACGGTCGGGACAAAGACGAACGAAACGACCTCGGGGATGTACTTCTGGGCAATCTTCTCGACCTTGGCCATAAACCAGGCAGTCAGGATTGCAGGGAACACACCGCCCTGGAAAGCAACCATGGGAATGGATAGCGGACCGAAGTTCCAGTACTCAGCACCCGTCGGGTCCATAACGAACGTGTTGCGGTTCATAAGGCTCGGGTGAACCATGACGATACCGACGAGGATGCCCAGGATCGGGTTACCGCCAAAACGCTTGACCGCGCTGTACATAACCAGGACAGGCAGGTAGTCAAATGTGGTGGCGATAATGGCAAAGAAGCTTGCGAGGTTCTTGAGGAACTCGCTGTGATCGGCGAGGCTGCCCTCCATGCCAAAGAGGCCGTTGGCAACGATCAGCGACTTAAGGCCGATGATGATAGCAGCGCCGACGAAGGCGGGAATGATGGGGATAAAGATGTCCGAGAATACCTTGAGGACCGAGAAGAACTTGCCCTTCTTGTCCGCCTCGGCGCCCTTGACCTCGGAAGCGCTGATCTCCTTAACGCCCGTCAGAGCCATAAACTCATCGTAGACCTTGTTGACGGTACCGGTACCGAAGATGATCATGAGCTGGCCGCTGTTGTACAGCACGCCCTTGACGCCATCGATGTTCTCGAGCTCGGCCTTGTTGTACTTGCTCGTATCCTTGAGCACCAGACGCAGACGCGTAACGCAATGCGTGGCGCCCTCGATGTTCTCCAGACCGCCGACGTTATCGACGACTTGCTGAGACACTACTTTGTAGTCCATGTTCCTCTCCATTCCCTTACGAAATCATAAAACGTTTTGATGCCATTACAGAGACGCGATCGTTGCATTTGCGCACTTGAGCGTACCGTCGGTGACCGTCAGCGCCACACCCTGGCCCTGCTTATTGCAGAAGCGCGCGTTAAGCGCAACATCATCGATAAAGATGGTCGCGATATCGTCGTCAACGACCAGGCGCACATGATGAGTGCCCTCGCCCTTAAAGAACAACGGACGCTCGAGGCCCATGTTGTTAACCTGGAACCACGGATACTGGGGGGCCGCCGTAAACTCGAGCTTGCCCTCGCGCAGGTTGGCGCGGAACTCATAGGCAAGACCGGACTCGGCGTCCTCGGCAAGCTTCACCGAGAAGCCGGCAGCGTTACCGGCGAGCTCGATGTCGGCGTCAAGCATATAGGTGGAGCCGGCATCCGCGGCGAGCACCTGCTCGACCTTGCCCGACTCGCAGGAAAGTTCAAAGGCCTCGACTGCCTTAGCCTCGCCAAAGGCGCCAAGCATGCTGTCGGGGAGCTTGGTGCCGAGCGTTCCGTCGGCACGCTGAACGATCTCGAGAGGCATAAAGGTGCCACCCCACAGGTAAGAGCTGGGGTCGCCGCCCTCGTCACGCGTAGGAACCCAACCAAAGAGAACGCGGCGCTCGCCGTCAAATGCGGTACGTGCGGCATAGTACGCGCGGCCATCGAAGGAATCGTCCGCAGGAGTGATCCAAGGACCGTTGATAGAGCGAGACATGCGGTAACGGGTCTTGTTGCCATCACTGTACTCGGAGAACACCAGATACCACCAGTCGCCCATCTTAAAGAGATCAGGCATCTCGAACATGGTGTACAGGCCCGGATTCCACCAGTCGCCCTGGAACTCCCAGGTATCCAGGTCCTTGGAGGTGAACTTGACCAGACGACCGGTCATCAGACGCTTGTCCTCGCCCACACGCGTGCCGAGGATGAGCATGTACTCTTCGTTCTCCTCATCCCAAAGCACAAAGGGATCGCGCCAGTTGCGGTCATCGTAACCCTCCTGGGGCGGAAGCAGCGTCTCGGCGATGTTCTTCTCCCACTTGACGGCGTCGTCACTCGTTGCGTGAAGAAGAACCTGTTTCATCAAGCGTGCGCGGACCTTATCGCGATTGCAACCAGTGTAGAGCGCATGGTATTTGTCGCCCACCTTAAACACCGTGCCGGCATAAACATACTGGTCGACTTCCTCGTCGCCGCCACGCTCAAGGCTCTCGCCAAAGTCCTTGTAGTTGACGAAATCCTTGGTCGTAGCGAGTGCCCAGCCAAACGGCTCTCCGAAAGGTCCGGGGTTACGCGTGTCACGCTGATGATAGAGATAGAACGTGCCGTCCTCGCCGTACGGCATGATGTCGCCTACCCAAATTCCCTCAGGCTGGTAATACACCTTGTGCATCCGAGACTTCCTTTCCACGACATACTAACTCGGTACAATGGCAAGATATGTCAATCGTTTTCATATGTCAAACGTTTTCACACCAATACGTCTTTTCGCAGTTCCAGTCGTCGGCAAACGGTTGACATATGCCGGTGAACGGTCATCAGAGGCGTTTGAGGAATTCTTTTGGCACGGGATGAACTACGCGGTTTTGCCCTCAATGAGTTCAACGGGAAGCTTGATATTCGATTCGGGATTATCGCCGTTAATAAGAGCGATGATGGATTGCGCCGCGAGCTCTCCGATGCGATCGATATCTTGACGTACGGTTGTTAAGTCAGGCATAAACGTCATAGTTCGGCGGGCACCATCCGCGCCCACGACCTTAATATCGTCTGGAGCGCTCAAGCCGCGCTGCTTCATCACGTTGAGACAGATGGCCGCCATCGTATCGTCTCCCGCAAAGATGCCGTCAATATCGGGGTTCTCATCGAGGATCTTCGCAACGACCGCGCCCTTTTCGTCGTCGGGCTTAACGAACTCAACCTCACGGACAAGCGCGGACAAACCGGCCTGCTCAACAACATCGAGGTAGGCATCGGTACGCTTATTGGCAGGCATGCGCATGCGGCTATTGCTGCGCAGGCACAGGATACGCCTGCAGCCGTCATCAATCAGACGGCGCGTGGCGAGCTCGCCAATGCCATAGCTGTCACTTGCAATCTGGACAGAGCCCTCGCCAAGATCGCAGTCGATGCCAACCAGGCTCAAGCCCATCTCGGCATATGCCTCGGCACCGATATTGAGGGAGTTGACGATGACGCCGTCGACCATATTGCGGCGGAGCATGTCAATATAGGAACGCTCAAGATCGGGTCGATTGGCGCTGTTGCACAGCAACATCTTAAAGCCGTTTTCCGCTAACGTGCGCTCGACCGCCTGCACAACCTGAGCATGGAACGGGCTGCTCACAAAGGGAACGATCATACCGATAAGATTCAGGCGACCGTTGAGCATGGCACGGGCGATATCGTTGGGCGTATAGTTGATGCGCTCCATCGCGGCATGGACCTTATCGCGGGTCTCTTGGCTAATATAGCCGCGATTATTAAGCACGCGAGATACCGTAGTAGGCGAAACCCCCGCCACCGCTGCAACTTCCTTGATGCCAGGCTTAGCAGAATCCTTAGAACGAGCGCCCTCGCGAGCCATAGCACCCTCCCCCATCAACATGTCAAACGTTTACATACGAACAAAGCATACCCCAACAACAGCGGGAAGACGGTAACAGCACAAGTAAGTAAACGACTCATCCAAATAATTAGGAGAGTTCCGCCTAAAGGGTGACTACACAGGACCCCCGCCGGGCCGCTTTGGGTTACTTTCCAAAACATTTCCGCAGGACGCAAAGGGCTCCGCCGCGCGAAGCGCGCAGCGGAGCCCTTTGCATGTCCGAGGACGTTTTGGAAAGTAACCCAAAGCGGCCCGGCGATCCTGCGGGAGTTAAACCCCTTTAGAACTTGTCGTGGAAGGTACGCGAAATGACCTCGTCCTGCTGCTCCTTGGTGAGCGTGTGGAAGTTCACGGCGTAGCCGGAAACGCGGATGGTCAGCTGCGGGTACTTCTCGGGGTGAGCCTGAGCGTCGAGCAGCGTCTCACGGTTGAAGACGTTGATGTTCAGGTGGTGGCCACCCTTCTCGGCGTAAGCGTCGAGCATGTGGACCAGGTTATCGGCCTGAGTCTCGGAAACTTCAGAAACCTTCATAATGTGTCTCCTTCGATTAATAGGCGCCGGCCGAAACCGGCGCACTAATCAGTAATCGTTATTGTTAGTATAGCACTAACAATAGTTACTCGCCCAGCTGATCAAGGTCGATATCGCCAAAGAACACCTGGTCCTCCTTGCCGAGCGCACTCGGGATGATGGAGAAGGTGTTGGAGATGCCGTCCTGAGCATCGCGGAACGGGAGCTTGGAAACCGAAGACAGCGAAGCGATGGCGCCGTGGCTATCGCGCTTGTGCATGGGGTTAGCACCCGGGGCGAACGGCTGGCCAGCCTTGCGGCCGTCGGGCGTGGAGCCGGTCTTCTTACCGTACACGACGTTGGAGGTAATGGTCAGAACCGAGGTCGTGGGCACGGAGTTGCGGTAGGTGTCGTTCATGCGGATGTACTCCATGAACTGGTGCACAACGTCGTGAGCAATCTGGTCGACGCGGTCGTCGTCGTTACCGTACTTGGGGAACTCGCCCTCGGTCTCGAAGTCGACGATGATGCCGTTCTCGTCACGGACGGGGTGAACCTTGGCGTACTTGATGGCGGACAGGGAGTCAGCCACGACGGAAAGGCCAGCGATGCCCGTAGCAAACCAGCGGTGCACGTGCTTGTCGTGCAGAGCCATCTGAATGCGCTCGTAGCAATACTTGTCGTGCATGTAGTGAATGATGTTCAGCGAGTTGACGTACACGCCAGCGAGCCACTTCATCATGTCGTTGTACTTGGCCACAACGTCGTCGTAATCGAGCGTATCGCCCTCGACGGCGCGATACTTGGGGCCGACCTGCTTCTTGGAGACCTCGTCAACACCGCCGTTGAGTGCATACAGCAGGCACTTGGCCAGGTTGGCACGGGCGCCGAAGAACTGCATCTCCTTGCCAATGCGCATGGAGGACACGCAGCAGGCGATGCCGTAGTCGTCGCCGTGGTAAACGCGCATGAGGTCGTCGTTCTCGTACTGGATCGAGGAGCTGGCGACAGAAGTCTTGGCGCAGAACTTCTTGAAGTTCTCGGGCAGACGGGTCGACCACAGAACGGTCATGTTGGGCTCGGGGCTGGTGCCCATGTTCTCGAGCGTGTGCAGGTAGCGGTAGCTCATCTTGGTAACGAGCGTACGGCCGTCAACGCCCATGCCGCCGATGGACTCGGTGACCCACTGCGGATCGCCGGTAAACAGGGCCTGGTACTCGGGGGTACGGGCAAACTTGACCATGCGGAGCTTCATGATGAAGTGATCCACGAACTCCTGGATCTGCTCCTCGGTAAAGGTACCGTTGGCAAGGTCGCGCTCAGCGTAGATGTCGATGAACGTAGAGGTACGGCCGATGGACATAGCGGCGCCGTTCTGCTCCTTAACGGCAGCGAGGTAGGCGAAGTACATCCACTGGATGGCCTCCTGCGTGTTGGTAGCAGGGTTGGAAATATCGAAACCATAGGTCTCGGCCATCATCTTGAGCTCGCCGAGGGCGCGAATCTGCTCCTGCAGCTCCTCACGATCGCGGATGTTGTCGGCGGTCATGACCGTCGGGGTGGAAGCCTTCTGGGCCTCCTTGTCCTTGATCAGGTAGTCGACACCGTACAGGGCGACACGACGGTAGTCGCCGATGATGCGGCCGCGGCCATAGCCATCGGGCAGACCGGTGATGATGTGGGCCGAACGGCAAGCACGCATCTCGGGGGTGTAAACATCGAAGACGCCGGCGTTGTGGGTCTTGCGCTCGAAGGTGTAGCGCTCGACAACGTTCTCGTCGACCTTGTAGCCGTGCTGGCTGGCAGCCTGGCAAGCGATGCGGATACCACCGTTGACGTGCAGCGCGCGCTTGAGCGGCTTGTCAGTCTGGAGGCCAACGATGGTCTCCTTCTCGCGATGGGCGTTATCGATGTAGCCAGCGGGGTGGCTCACGATACCCGTGACGGTCTTGGTGTCCATATCGAGGACGCCGCCCTGCTCGCGCTCCTTGAGCAGCAGGTCGAGAACCTCGCCCCACAGCTCCTTGGTACGCTCGGTCGGACCGACGAGGAACGACTCGTCGCCCTCGTAGGGGGTGTAGTTCTTCTGGATGAAGTCTCGGACGTCAACCTCTCCCGTCCAGATGCCTTCCTTGAAGCCTTCCCATGCCTCCTGCATTGTGTAACCACGCTCCTAGTTACGTGTAATGCGGCGCTCTCTCACACCGCTGCTTATTGAATTCTTGAATTATCGGCTTGCACTACCGGCTTCTTCCGTTCTTCACCACACGTTGGTACAGGGAAAAACGTTTGTCCACCTTGGAACTGCAACCCAAAACCCAAGATTTCACCCGTTTGAGAAGGATAACATAGCGACCCTCTCCATCTGGGCTGTTATATGTTTCTTTTTTTATATCATAAGGGCGTTTTTTACAAACCCGCAGGAAATGCGAGCGTGAACAACTACCGTTCACCGATTTGTTTAGTTTTTTCCTTGCCTTTGTACGACGTTCACTCTAGCTGTTATGCCAGCTTTAGCAGGGTAAAGTGCCTCTGAGTGGGCTTTAGGACGTGCTCAGAGATCTACCCCTAACTTTGCTGATACCGACGGTGTACGGAGGTCGCCTAAAGGTTGTTTTCTAGGCATGTCCCAAAATCTACCGTATAGGGTGCGCGTGCGGGGGTATCATCTTTCACCGAAAATAGTTTCTAGTGTTAGGGGTTTTCGGTGGAAGATACCGATTTCCGTGAACTTGGGCGTCAGCTCCTTACCGAGTTCGGCAGCATGCATCAGCGCATTTCGCGCTTTGCGGACAAAGCCCTCGGCGGCGAGATGGCCGTCATGCGCGCCCTCATGCTCGCTGGCGGTTCGCTCACGCCGAGCGAACTCGCCGATCGCGCCTGGGTCTCGAGCGCCCGCATCGCCAATATCCTACGCGCTCTCGAAGCCAAGGGCTGGGTCGAGCGCGAGCACTCAAAGACCGACCGTCGTCGCGTACACGTCACGGTGACCGACAAGGGATTCCAGGATCTCGAAATCAAACGACGGGAATTCGAGGAGCGCACCGCGGCCTTCCTCGAGCAGCTCGGCGAAACAGATACCCAAGAGATGGTGCGCCTTCTAAGACGTGCCAACGAAATTATCGACCGCAATCAAGAAAGGAGAGATGCCGAGTGAGGATTCTCAAGCTCTTTAAAAAGCACGTCCTGGCACTGTTCACAGCTATCGTACTTATCGTAATCAGCTGCAACGCCGATCTGGCGCTGCCTACCTATATGAGCGACATCGTCGACGTGGGCGTGCAGCAAGGCGGCATCGCCTCGCCCGTGCCCGACACCATTCGCGCCGAATCGCTCGACGACCTCGAACTCTTCATGAGCGCCAAGGACGCCAAGGCTGTGGAGGCCGTGTTTAGCAAGGCTGACAAAAACGGCATTCGAACGTACAAGGGCACCGAGGAAGAGCGTGCCGATGGAGGCAAAATTACCGACATTATGAGCCTGCCCGAGACCGTCGTCCTTTCGCTCAACCAGGGCATCGACGCCGACTCCATGGGAGACATGACCGGCACGTCCAGCGAGAAAGACAGCGACGCCGCTCAGGCCATGCCCACGCCCGAGCAAATGGCAGCGATGACGCCCGAGCAGCTCGCCGAGATGCAGCAGAAGGCCGCAGCGGCGCAGAATATGCAAAAGCAGATCGACGCCGACGGCGGCAAGATCACCATGAAGAGCCTGCGCCTGGGTGTCGAGGGCGGTCTGGTAGACCAAAGCAAGCTCGTCGAGGGCGCCAACGAAATGGCGGACAAAATGGGCTCCATGTCGGGCTCCATCGTCACCCAGCGCGCCGTGAGCTATGTACAGGACGAGTACAAGGCGCAGGGCATCGACCCCGCCGACGTGCAGAACGCCTACCTGGGCCGCATGGCGACCACGATGTTTGGTCTGTGTCTGGTGTCGCTGGTCGCCACCATCCTGACCGGTGCCGTGGCTTCGCGCACCGCCTGCTCCATCGCACGCGACCTGCGCCGCGAGACCTTCAACAAGGTTATGCACTTCTCGCCGGCCGAGGTGGGCAAGTTTAGCCAGGCCTCGCTCATCACCCGCTGCACCAACGACATTCAGCAGATTCAGATGGCCGCAACCCTGTTTATCCGCATGTGTCTGATGGCGCCCGTCATGGGCATCGTCGCCGTCATGCGCGTCCTGGCCAACCACACCGGCCTGGAGTGGACCATCGCCGTGGCCATCATCGCGGTCTCGGCCGTCGTCGGCGTGCTTATGGGCCTCACTATGCCCAAATTCAAAAAGATGCAGAGCTTTGTGGACCGCGTGAACCTTACCGCCCGCGAGCTGCTCGACGGCCTTATGCCTATCCGCTCGTTCAACCGCGAGGAGCATGAGCTCGAGCGTTTTGACAAGGCTTCGCTCGACCTGATGACCACGCAGCTCTACACCAACCGCGCCATGAGCTTTATGATGCCGCTCATGATGCTGGTCATGAATTGCATCACCGTGCTTATCGTCTGGTTTGGCGCGCAGGGCGTGTCCGACGGCGTGATGCAGGTCGGCAACATGATGGCGTTTATCTCCTACACCATGCAGATCGTCATGGCGTTTATGATCCTCACCATGGTTTCGGTCATCCTGCCCCGCGCCGAGGTCGCAGCCGAGCGCGTAGAAGAGGTCATCACTTGCCCCACGAGCATCAACGACCCCTCCTCGCCCAAACTGCCCGCGACCAGCGCGTCACGCGGTGAGCTCACCTTCCGCGACGTGAGCTTCCAGTATCCCGATGCCCGCGCCGATGTCATCAGCGGCGTGAACTTCACCACGCATGCCGGTCAGATGCTCGGCATCATTGGCTCCACGGGCTCGGGCAAGTCCACGCTCGTGCAGCTGATTCCGCGCCTGTACGACGTCACAGGCGGCAGCATTTCGCTCGACGGCATCGACGTGCGTGACATGACCCTTTCCGAGCTACGCCGCCGTATTGGTTATATCCCGCAGCAGGGTCGCCTGTTCTCGGGCACCGTCGAGAGCAACCTCAAGTTTGCCGGCGATATGGTGAGTGACGAGGATATGCGCCAGGCGGCACGCGTCGCCCAGGCGGAGGACTTTATCGCCGAGCGCGAGGGCGGCTACGACTCCCCCATCAGCCAGGGCGGATCCAATGTCTCGGGCGGCCAGCGCCAGCGCCTGGCCATCGCCCGCGCGTTGGCCAAAAAGCCCGAGGTCGTGGTGTTCGATGACTCGTTTAGTGCCCTCGACTACAAGACCGACGCGCGCCTACGCGAGGAGCTGGCCAAAAACGTTACCGACGCCGCACTCGTGGTCGTGGCCCAGCGCATCGCGACCATCATGCACGCCGACCAGATCATCGTGCTCGACGACGGCCACGTAGTGGGCACCGGGACGCACGAGGAGCTGCTGCGCAGCTGCCCGGCGTATCTGGAGATCGCACAGTCGCAGCTTTCCGCCGAGGAGCTGGGGCTTACCCAAGAAGAAATTGCAGCCGTCATGGAAGGAGGCGAGCGCTAATGGCAGACGAGACCAAGACTCAGATTCCCAAGCCCACCCGCCAGCGTGGTCCCATGGGCCGCATGGGCGGCATGCGTCGCGGCGAAAAGGCCAAGGACTTTAAGGGCACCATGAGGCAGCTGCTCGGCTATATCGGTCAGCATAAGATTGCCGTGTTTACCGCCGTCGCCTTTGCCGTGTGCTCGGTCATCTTTAACATTGTGGGACCCAAGGTGCTCGGCCAAGTTACGACCAAGCTGTTCGAAGGCCTGGTCGCCAAGGTCAACGGCACCGGCGACGTCGACTTTGCCTGGATCGCCAAGACGCTCGGCTTTTTGCTCTGCCTGTATCTGGCGAGCTCTGTCTGCAGCCTGGTCCAGGGCTGGCTCATGACCGGCGTCACGCAAAAGATCTGCTATCGCATGCGCAAGGAGATCGCCGCCAAGATCGCTGTCGTTCCAATGAGCTACTTCAACGGCCACAGCAAGGGCGACGTGCTCAGCCGCATCACCAACGACGTCGATACGCTGGGCCAGTCGCTCAACCAGAGCGTGACCCAGCTCATCACGTCGGTGACGCAGATTATCGGCGTGCTCGTCATGATGCTGTCGATCAGCCTGCCGCTCACCGGCGTCACCGTGCTCACGCTGCCGGCCGCCGCGATTATCCTGACCGTAATGATTCACTTCTCGCAGCCATACTTCCGAGAGCAGCAGCAGGTTCTGGGTGCCGTCAACGGCATTATCGAGGAGGATTTTGCCGGCCAAAACGTCATTCAGGTGTTCGACCGCGCCGAGGCCTCAATCGAGGAGTTCGACCGTCAAAACGACCGCCTCTTTATTAGTGGCTGGCGCTCGCAGTTCCTGTCGGGCCTGATGATGCCGCTTATGAGCCTGGTGGGCAACATGGGCTACGTGGGCGTCGTCGTGGTGGGCGCGCAGCTCGCACTGACCGGCAATGCCACGCCCGGCGACATCCAGAGCTTTATCCAGTACGTTCGCAACTTTACGCAACCCGTGCAGCAGCTGGGCAACGTGAGCAACACGATGCAGTCGATGGCCGCCGCCACCGAGCGCGTGTTTGAGTTCCTGGCCGCGCCCGAGGAGGAGCAGAAGGCCGACGCGCAGATTCCCGAGAAGCGCCCCGGCCACGTGGAGTTTGACCATGTGAAGTTTGGCTACACGCCCGACAAGACCATCATCCACGACTTTAGCTGCGAGGCGCAGCCCGGCCAGACCATCGCCATCGTCGGTCCCACCGGCGCTGGCAAGACCACGCTCATTAAGCTGCTGCAGCGCTTCTACGACGTGGACGGCGGTTCGCTGCGTGTCGAGGGCGTCGACGTGCGCGACTGGGACCGCGCGGCGCTGCGCGGCGAGTTTGCCATGGTGCTGCAGGATACCTGGCTGTTTAACGGCACCATCCGCGAGAACATCCGCTACGGACGCCCCGACGCGAGCGATGCCGAGGTCGAAGCCGCTGCGCGCGCCGCACGCTGCGACCACTTTATTCATACGCTCGCCGGTGGCTACGACTTTATGATCAACGAGGAGGGCACCAACCTGTCGCAGGGTCAGCGCCAGCTCGTGACCATTGCCCGTGCCATTTTGGCCGACCGTCCGGCGCTGATTTTGGACGAGGCGACATCCAACGTCGACACCCGCACCGAGGAGCTCATCCAGCGTGCCATGGATGCGCTGATGCAGGGCCGTACCAGCTTTGTCATCGCGCACCGCCTGTCCACGATCCGCAACGCCGACGTGATCTTGGTAATCCGCGACGGCGATATCGTCGAGAAGGGCACGCACGACGAGCTGCTCGCCCAGGGCGGCTTCTACGCCGACCTGTATAACTCGCAGTTCGACGAGGCGGCGTAGATTCGGCCATAGGAAACGAATGACGCCCGAGAACGGGGGCGCAGGACAACCTGCGCCCCCGTTTTTCGTTCTGCAGCCTCGAACCGCCTCCCCTGGGACCTGATTGGCAGCCCCTTCCAAGCCACGTGGCATCATTCCATTCCAGGACCAGCTGACGTTTGCCCAGATAAAACCTGCCAAAATAAACCTGTCCCTTTTTGGCAGGTTTTGGGGTGACAAGGACTTGCACTTTAGCGTGCGACAGCGGATAATGCCGAGCATTCGACAATACGCTTATTGCTCTTTCTATAGATTGAGGAGGCCCCTATGGCCATGGAATTCAAACGCAAGTTGCCGATCCCCATGGAGATCCGCGAGGAAATGCCGCTTTCTGCCGAGCTTACCGCCAAAAAGCAGGCATTTGACGCCGAGGTCGCCAAAGTCTTTACCGGCGAGGACGCACGCAAGGTGCTCATCATCGGCCCGTGCTCTGCCGACCGCGAGGACTCGGTACTTGAGTACATGAACCGACTGGCCAAGACCGCCGAGGAGGTCAAGGACAAGCTCATCATCATTCCGCGCGTCTACACCAATAAGCCGCGTACCAAGGGCACCGGTTACAAGGGTCTTCTGCACAACCCCAACCCCGAGGCTCCCGACGACCTGCTCGAGGGCGTCAAGGCCATCCGCCATATGCACCTGCGCGTTATTAAGGAAACGGGCTTCTTCACCGCCGACGAGATGCTCTATCCCTCCAACTACCAGTACCTCGTCGACTTGCTGAGCTATGTTGCCGTGGGCGCACGCTCGGTCGAGAACCAGGAGCATCGCCTGGTGTCGAGCGGCATTTCGGTACCCGTCGGCATGAAGAATCCCACTGCTGGCTCTACCACCGTTATGCTCAACTCCATTTACGCCGCGCAGGCGCACCAGAGCTTCATCTTCCGCAACTGGGAGGTCGAGTGCGACGGCAATCCGCTCGCGCACGCCGTTATGCGTGGCTACATCGGTCTCGATGGGCGCACCTACCCCAATTACCACTACGAGCACCTGGAGCGCCTGGCCGAACGCTACACCGAGCACGCCGGCTATGCCAATCCCGCAGCGATCATCGACTGCAACCACGACAATTCGGGCAAGCGTCCGCTGGAGCAGTATCGCATTTGCAAGGAAGTGCTCGACAGCTGCCGCCGCAACGAGTCCATCTCCAAGCTGGTCAAGGGCTTTATGATCGAGTCTTACCTTGAGGACGGCAACCAGCCGGTCGATGGCGGCGTCTTCGGCAAGTCGATCACCGATCCGTGCCTGGGCTGGGAAAAGACCGACTACCTCATCCACGAGATCGCGGAGCGTATTTAGTTACGCGGTTTTACCAAACGCCGTAACGGCTCGACGCTGCGCGGGCCGCATTTGGACAATCTGACGTTCAACTTCAAGCGCGCGACCAGAAGGTCGGCGCCCTTTCGTTTGATGTGGCAGTTAGGGATGCTCCTTTTCTGCCGGCAGTTTGGGACACTCCTTGGGTAGCCGTTGGGGACGTCCCCAACGACTATCTGGGCAAACGTCCAAACCGCCGTAAGGGAGTTGCCTTCCCTCGCGGCGGTCTTCTAGCAGAAAAACCAAGTGAGTAGGCTTTTTGCAGGAGTCTAAGCACACCCTAAAACGCCACGGCTCTGACCTGCGGTTTTATTGAGCATTTGTCGCGATGTGCTCGGCAGGTTCAAAAAAGTCTACTCACTTGTATCTAAGACGCACCAGATTGGCAAAAACCGCCGCGAAAGGGCCCCTGGTCCCTTCGCGGCGGTCATACGCCTCTGATTTTGCGACCGTTTTGCCCGCTTGTTACTCGCTGTAGCGGGTAGCGATGGCAGCTTGTACCATGCCGGCGCTCATGAGGTAGGTCACCAGGAAGTAGCCGCCGTAGGCTGCCAGGAAGATTGCACAGGTGAGGCCCACGGTGCCGCCGATGCTCATATTTCCGAAAATGCTCACCAGCTCGATGATCACCTTAAGTGCCACAAAGGAGTGCGCCAGGCCCACTGCCAGCGGGAACAGGAAGAATACCGCTTGCTGCGCCATCACCGAATGGCAAATCTGGCGGTCCTCACAGCCGATCTGCGCCAGCACACGATAGCTGCGGCTGCCATCGGCCACGTTGGAGAGTTGCTGGATCGACAGAATCGCCGCGCATGCAACGACCAATACAAAGCCGATGTAGATGGCTAGGTAGCTAATAAGACCGTTCATTTGCGCTGCTTGCGTGTACATCTCGGAGCGTGTGATGAAGATTCCCCACGACCCCGGCTCCTTGCCGTCAACGAGCAGATTGTCGAGCAGAGTGTATTTAATGCTCTCGTCTGCCTCGGTCGTATCCATCCCCTGTTTGTAGTTAACGAGCAGGCTACTGGAATACGGCTGCAGATTAAGCTGGGACAACAGCTCGTCGGCAACGACGACGGTACCCGGATTACTGCCCATCGCCGAGTTGGCGATGGCCGCCGTATCTTCGTCCGACTTATCGGTTGCGGGCTTGAGCGCATGCCCGCCCAAGGTAAGGGCATGGCCGCCGGCCATATACTTGGTGTACAGGTCGACCAGCTCGCCGCCCATATCACACGTGAGCAGATACTGGTCGTGACCGATGTGCACCGGCTCCTCGCCCATCATCTGGCGCAGTTTGTTGTACTGGCTCGCCGGCGTCACAAACAGACCCATCGTATCGGCATTGCTACCCCCGAACGCCTTGGGAAGCTTTTCGCCCATGATCTTGCACATCTCACTTGGGGTCACCGAAGGATTCGAGCCGCCAACCGGGTAACTCAGATACGAATCGATCTGCACATGCTCACCGGCAACATCGGCGATATTGACCTTCTTGCCGGTCTCGTCGTTGTTGTCCGCCGACTTGCCCTTGCCGTGCCATGCAGGGTACAAATCGACCGTTGTATCGGCCAACACCATGCGATCGGCCTCAGACGGATTGACATACCCTTTGTACCCTTTGTAATAGTCGAGCGTATCGGGCGTGTAATAGACATACGTCTGAGACACGTCAACAGGGTTATAGCGCTCCAGGTTTTCATTCATCACGTTGGCAATTGACATACCGCACGTCACCGAGGTGATGGCCAAAAACAGGAGCATCGCGATGACGCCCATCGAAAAGCACACCGTGTTGACCTTGGCCGCAAGCTGGCGCACGGTAAACATGTTGAGGCCGCGCCAATACACGCCGCGCAGGCTCTGCAGCAGCTTGATGAGCATGCCCGAGAGTCCCCAGAACAGGGCAAAGGTGCCCACGGTAACCATAGCGGTCGTAATACCAAACTGGTTCATGGCCTCTTGCAGCTTGCTGTCCGTCGCGGTTAGCGGGAACCCATCACGTAGCAGACGGTAATAGGCCACGCCCACAAGCACCGCACCCACGGCAAAGATGGCAATCGCGATCCAGGGGTTGCGTGTCTTGATGCTCTCGTTGCGACGCTCGGCACCCATAAGCTCGATGAGTTTGGTACGACGCACGGCGCGAAGGTTCAGCAGTAGCGTGAGCACAAACATTACGAGCATACAGGCAAGGGTCAGGTTGAACGCATGCACCGAGAAAAAGAAGTGGAAATTGGCGATTTGTGTCTTAAAGAGCGAGGCCGTAAAGAACGTCATGAGCTGGGAGAGTCCCACACCCAGCACAATGCCGGCGACAAAGGCCACGACCGAAACGATCACGGTCTCGAGCGCCATGATCGTGGCGACGCGCCCGCGCCCCATGCCGAGCACCTGGTACAGGCCAAACTCCTTCTTGCGGCGTTTCATGATGAAGTTATTGGCGTACACCATCAAAAAGGCCATGACACCGGCCAAAAAGTACGTCAGGTCGCCGAGCATGCTGCCCATAACCTGCGCCAAGCCCTCTTCATCGATTCCGGCGATGTCGACCTGCATCGAGATGGTGTTAAAAGCATAGAAGACCGTGACGCCCAGGGTGAGCGTCAAAAGGTAGACGAGGTAGTCGCGGCCGGCGCGGCGGACGTTGCCCCAAGCGAGTTTACAGAGCATCGGAGCCCTCACCGCCCATCATGGCAACGACCTCCATAATGCGGTCGAAAAACTCTCGGCGGTCGGTGTCGCCGCGGCGCAGCTCGGTGAAGATCTTGCCGTCGCGGATAAACAACACGCGGCTCGTGTAGCTGGCAGCAAAGCTGTCATGCGTGACCATGAGCACCGTGGCACGCAGGCGGCGATTCAGGGCCTCCAGGCTCTCGAGCAGCAGGCGAGCGCTCTTGGAATCGAGGGCGCCGGTGGGCTCGTCGGCCATGATCATGGTGGGGTCGGTGACGAGCGCGCGAGCCGCGGCAACGCGCTGCTGCTGACCGCCGGACATCTGGTAGGGATACTTGTCGAGCACCTGGCTGATGGACAGGCGCGCGGCCACATCCTGCACGCGGGTCGAGATCTCTGCCGAGTTTGTGCGGGCGATGGTGAGCGGCAGGGCGATGTTCTCGCGTGCCGTGAGTGTATCGAGCAGGTTGGAATCCTGGAAGATAAAGCCGAGCTCCTCGCGGCGGAACTGCGAAAGCTTAGCCTGCTTCATGCGTGTTACGTCCTGGCCGTTGATGCGGATGGTGCCGCTCGTGGCGCTATCGATGGTCGACACGCAGTTGAGCAACGTCGACTTGCCCGAGCCCGAAGCGCCCATGATGCCAACGAATTCGCCGCGGTTGACGGTAAAGCTGACGTCGTTGAGCGCGCGGGTCACGTTGCCCAGCGCTCCATATACCTTTTCGAGATGCGCGACCTCCAGTACCGGGGTCACCATGTGCGTGGTTTGCATACCGAGTCCTTTCTTGCAATTAGTCTACGGCATCTATAGTCGCAAGAAGACGAGTCGGCTACCATCGATATGGCTTACGCTTGCCTTACCGTTGTGTAAGGTACGGGTAGCAACCCTGCCGCGTGTTGATGTTGAGAGAGGACTCCTGTTGAAGACTGTTCATGTTGCCGCTGGGATCATTCGCAAGGAAGGATCCGACGAGCTGCTTGCCGTGCAGCGCGGCTATGGCGACATGCAGGGTCTTTGGGAATTCCCCGGTGGCAAGCTCATGCGCGGCGAGACGCCCGAGGACGCCGTACGCCGCGAGCTCATGGAAGAGCTGCAGGTCAAAGTCACCAACCTGCGCGATTTCTATACCGTTGAGTATGACTACCCCGATTTCCACCTCTCCATGGAGTGCTACTACTGCTCGCTGACCGAAGGGTCTGGCGAGCCTCAGAAGCATGACCGCCAGCTTGATATCCGCTGGATTCCGCGCACCTCGCTTGCCACGGTTGAGTGGATGCCCGCCGACAAAGGGCTTATCGATGCTCTGATTGAGTTGAAGGAAGATCGGCTCGAGGCCAACGGCACTGCCAAAGATGCCGAGGCCGCCACGACCGAACGCCCCGTCGCCAAGCCCAAGCGCGCACCTAAGCGCCGCAGCAAAAAGCGCCCCAAGCCCGGCCTGCTGGACGGCATCGACACCTCGGACCTCTCCGCCGACGAGCGTGAGCTCGTGCGCCGTCGCGCCGCCATCAAAAAATCCATGAAGGGCAACAAGCGTGCGAACACCAAACCCGAGCTGCTCGTTCGCCAGCGCCTGCGCGCCGCAGGCCTTACGGGATACCGTCTGGAATGGAAGGTGCCCGGAAAGCCCGACATCGCCTTTCCCGGGCGCAAGATCGCCATCTTCGTCAACGGCTGCTTTTGGCACCGCTGCCCCAAGTGCAATCCGAGCCAGCCCAAGCGCAACGTTGAGTTTTGGGAGGCAAAGTTCCGTCGCAACGTCGAGCGCGACCGTGCTGCTGTGACAGCACTCACTCAAATGGGCTGGACGCCCATAACCATCTGGGAATGCGAGCTCAAAAAAGACCGCATCGACGCCACGATGGAAAAGGTCATCGAGCAGGTGCGCGCCGCAGAGCCGCAGCGCTAACAGTGAGCATTCACACGCTCCGCACGTCCGCGCCACATCCACGTCACAAACCTTAGAAAGCCCTTAAGCCCAAAACCTTTCAAGAGTGTTACCCGATAGCTTTGACCTGCGGTTTCATCGCAACGTCAAACCTCATTAAGCTTTTCTTTAGCGATTCTTTGCAACAGCCGCGGCATAATACTGCCAATGCACGGGACCTAGCAGCACACCCCGTGCGCAACCTTTTGGTGGACATCGAGGAGGCCGCATAAGCATGCATTCTTCCAATGCCGTAGCACGGCAGCCATCCCTAAAACATGCAGACCTTTTCTCCTTCCCCCCGACACAGAGAGACGGCCTCCTCGACTCCCCCACCACAAAAGCCAAACGCTCAACCGACCAGAGCCACAACTTGCGAGCATCGTTCGAAAAGCTCCAAGCATCCCTAGACAAGGCGTTCCCCGAACAGGCAAGAGCAATCTAAGCCCATCGCGCTTTATACTGATGCCATGCGAAACATGGATCACATAGAATTGCACCGCGGAGGACGCGAGGAAGCGTTTCCCGAGACCGCCGAAGACTGGCCCTATATTGCCGAACGCGCAGAATTCGCTCGCTATCCGGGCAATTCCGTCCCCTGGCACTGGCATTCCGAAGTTGAGCTTTTCTACATGGAGCAGGGAGCGATTGACTATCGAACGCGCGCGGCTCATGAGCACGTACGCTTTGAGGAAGGGTCCGCCGGCTTTATCAACGGCGGCGTTTTGCACAGCACGCTGCAATCGCCCAATTCGGCGCCAGCCATTCAAATGCTGCATATCTTTCAGCCGTCGATGCTCGGCGATCCCGCGGGACGTCTCCAAAAGCGCTACATCAATCCATTACTTCAATGTCGAGGCGTCGATGTGCTCAAATGGTCGCCCACCAATCCCGACGATATGCCCTTTATTGATTTGCTGAAGAGCTCCTTTAGCCACGACCTTCAACGGCCGCAGAACGAGATGGCGCTTCGAAATAGTTTGTCAGAGCTCTGGATTCAGATTAACGCCAAGGCCGAACCGCTCTTTTCCTCCGACAACGCCTCTTGGATGACCAACCGCGACGTACAGTTCAAGGCAATCCTGGACTATATCCGCGCAAACTATGCAGCCGCTATAGATGTGCCCCAGATGGCATCTGCAGCCGGCGTAAGCGAAAGAGAGTGTTACCGCATTATCGAAGCTTGCGCAGGAACGACCCCGGCGGCATATCTGCGTGCATACCGCGTAAACCGTGCTTGCGAACTTTTGGCACACACCACGCGAACGGTCCAGACAGTCGCGCGCCAATGCGGCTTTGCGACAGCAAGCCATCTTGGCCAGGTATTTAAAGAACAAATGGGATGCACTCCTTCGAGCTATCGAGCAGCGAGGCAGAATCTCGATAGTACCAGGCAGAAATCCCGCTAGCCCTTCTTCTGTCACTGCATCAAACTTGCAGGCAAACAACGGATAGGAGCTACTATATGAAGTACTTTGACTATATCGTGTTTGACGTTGATGGGTCATTGGCAGATACAGAAGAAAGCGTGCTGTCATCGCTTGGCCAGATTATCCAAGAAGAAACCGGCAAAACGCTCCCCCGACACGAGCTTGAATTTGCCCTCGGCATACCCGGCAAGAACGCCCTTGAGAAACTTGGGATCTACTCACAGGCAACGCTGGATCGCTGGTGCCAAGTTGCCGCCAGCTTTAAAAGCACCATCAGCGTGTTTCCCGGCTTGCACGAAGTTATCGCAACACTCTCCGACAACGGCTGCAAACTTGGCATCGTCTCCTCACGTGCGCGCAATGAATACGCAGAAGAAATTGCACCCCTTGGCTTCGATAAGTATTTTGAGCACATCATCCTTGTCGAAGACACAACCGAACATAAACCCGCACCCGCTCCCATGCTCGAATATCTCCGGCGTACGGGCGCGAATCCTGGCAACGTCGTCTACGTTGGCGACACCGTCTACGACGAACAATGCGCAACTTCAGCAGGGGTCAGTTTTGCCAGAGCAGCATGGGGATCACACCAAGACATCCCAAATGCCACCTACAACCTCAAAACCCCCAACGACCTACTAACCCTAACAACCAAATAACCCACGCGTCCCACCCTTTCAGCCCCAACGCCACAAGGGCGATTGAGCAGGACGGTTTGGGCGGGTCCCGTACTTAGTTTCCAAAATCATTCCGCAGCGCGAAGGCTTCTTATTATTTTTCCGCCCTAACGCCACAAGGGCGACGACCTCGAGTAGGTCAACCTGGGAGGGGCCAGGGCTTAGTTCCCCAATCTTTCCGCAGGGGGCAAAAAACCTCGCCGCACGAAGTGCGCAGCGAGGCTTTTTGCATGCCCGAGGACGATTGGGGAACTAAGCCCTGGTCCCTCCCCGGGATATGTAGCGAGTCGGAGTACCCTTGCTGTTACTCTGCTTTGCCCACAGAGTTGAGGTTGGTCATGCGGATCTTAACCAGCTCGGTGATCTCACGCATACCCTCCTTGGCCGGCTTCTTGGGGTCGAAGCAGGCGGGGTTCTCGGCCATGTAGGCCATGAAGCCCTTGGTGTAGGCCTGACGCAGCTCGGTGGCGTAGTT
This sequence comes from uncultured Collinsella sp., assembly GCA_902496115.1. GTDB lineage: Bacteria > Actinomycetota > Coriobacteriia > Coriobacteriales > Coriobacteriaceae > Collinsella. The sequence continues at coordinate 48,877 of CABUZK010000002.1, forward strand.
AACCTTGCAGATGCCGTTCTTCACAGCCTCGGCAACCTGCTCATCGGGCACACCGGAGGTGCCGTGCAGAACCAGCGGCACGTCGACGGCGTCGCGGATAGCCTTGACCACGGACTGCTCGATGTGCGGATCGCTCGTGTACACACCGTGGCTGGTGCCAACGCCAATAGCGAGGGAGGTGCAGCCGGTACGCTCGACGAACTCCTTGGCCTCGGCAGGATCGGTGTAGGGGCTCTCGCCCTCAACCGCGGGACCGTCGTCCTCCTTGCCGCCAACCTTACCGAGCTCGGCCTCGACGGGCACGCCCATGGCGCGGCCAGCGTCGGCGACGGACTTGGTCAGGGCGATGTTGTCCTCGAAGGACTCGTGCGAGCCGTCGATCATGACAGAGGTGTAGCCCGTGCGGAAAGCCTGCATGCAGCGGTCATAGCCATCGCCGTGATCGAGGTGCAGAGCGACGGGCACGGAAGCGCGCTCGGCGGCAGCCTTGACCATGCCGTAGAAGTAGTCCAGACCAGCGGTCTTGATGGTGCCCGGGGTGGTCTGCATGATGACGGGGGACTTGGTCTCCTCGGCAGCGGCCAGAACGGCCATAACAAACTCGAGGTTCTCGACGTTGAACGCGCCAACGGCGTAATGACCGGCCTGAGCGTCCTTGAGCATCTTTTCGGTGGTAACAAGTGCCATGAGCGTTTGCTCCTCTCCCTCGCCCGCATCTGGACATCGGGCGTAGTTGTTCACAAGGCGTTTTACCTTGCGTTTTGCTGCGCTCATTGTATGAAATTCAGCGTCTTTGCACGTGTGAGATATTGAGCCCATGCAGGTCAATACAGTCGTTTTTGAAAAGTAAACGGAAGGAATTTGAGCCGAGTGGACATGTTCGATATTGAATTTTGGGCGTTCAGCGTCTTTCTTCTATAGAAAAGATAAGTAATCGAAAGGTGTTTTCTTACTCAAAAAGAAAATGAACGAAAATAGAGTCAACACAATTCCTGCAAATTTAGCCGAGAATGGAGCAAGCATGGCCCAAGCCACCAACCGCGCTTTTGCCGACGAACGCCGTACCGCCATTATGGAAATGCTCGATCATAATGCCTCGGTGCAGGTAGCAGAAATCGCCCAGACCTTTGGCGTGTCCTCCGTCACCGCCCGCGCCGACCTGGACGCGCTCGCCGAAGCAGGCAAGCTGCGCCGCACGCACGGCGGTGCCGTCTCGCTCCACAAACGCCTGACCGTCTCCACGCAGGATCGCCGCATCAACGTCAACGTCGCTGCCAAGCAGGCCATCGCGCAAAGCGCCATCGAGCTCGTCAACGACGGCGACACGCTGCTCGTCGACTCGGGCACCACGGCGCTCGAGTTCGTCCGGCTCCTCGATCAGCGCAACGGCATCACCGTTATCACGGCCGACATTACCATCGCCGATTATATCGACGAGAGCATGCCCTCGGTCGATGTCGTCATGCTGGGCGGGGCGCTGCGCAAGGGTCATCGCTATCTGTACGGCCCACTTACCATGCAGGCGCTCCAAATGGTCCACGCCGATCTGGCCGTCATGTGCCCCGGCGCCTTTGTCCCCCGTTGCGGCTTTACGACCGACTTTCCGCAGATGTCCGAGACCAAAACGGCTATGATCGCCGCGGCCCATCAAAGCGTCGCCCTCATGGACGCCAGCAAGGTTAACGGACGCGGCATGTACCGCTTTGCCGAGCTGATCGATGTCGACGCCATCGTGATGGACCGTGACCCCGATCATGCCGTCGCCACCTCAATCGCCGAGGCCACCGACAGCGCACGTCCAGCCCTCATCATCGCCGGCGCTTAAACAAAAACCACCACAAAGGTGCCTGTCCCCTTTGTGGTGGTTGTGATGGCTGAGCGTCAAAAGTGAACGTGTCGCTACTTGGACAGCTCGTCGGCGAGGGCCTCGATCTGAGCGCGCGAGGCGTCGTTGAGCGAACCCAGGACGGTCACTTTGTTCTTCGTCAGGGTGATGTCCTTCATGCCCTCGAGCTCCTTGGTCATAATCTTGGCAGCTGCGGGTGCCCAGGAACCGGACTCGACAAGCGCCACGGTGCGGTTCTGGTAGGCATGCTCGGCGAGCGTGTGGATAAAGGTGCTCATGCACGGGAAGATCTCGCCCTGATAGGTAATGGAGGCGAGCACCAGACGGTCGTAGCGGAACGCATCCTCAACGGCCTCGGCCATGTCGTCGCGAGCCAGGTCAAAGACGGAGACCTTCTGGCCGCGAGCCTCGAGCGCAGATGCGAGCTCCTCGACGGCAGCCTTCAGATGGCCATACACGCTCGCATAGGCGATCGTGATGCCCTCGTCCTCGGGCTGATAGCTCGACCAGGTGTTGTAGGTGTCGAGGTAATAGCCCAGGTTCTCGGTCAGCACGGGGCCGTGGAGCGGGCAGATGATCTGGATGTCCAGGCCGGCGGCCTTCTTGAGGACGGCCTGCACAAACTTGCCGAACTTACCGACGATGCCAAAGTAGTAGCGGCGAGCCTCGCAAGCCCACCCCTCGGGATCCTCGATGTCGTTGGCGCCAAACTTGCCAAAGCCGTCGGCACTAAAGAGCACCTTGTCGGTGGACTCGTAGGAGAAGATCACCTCGGGCCAGTGAACGTTGGGGGCGCCGATAAAGGTCAGGCTGTGGCCGCCCAGATCGAGCACGTCGCCCTCTTTGACGACCATCTTGCGCTCGGGGTAGTCGGTGCCAAAGTAGTTGACCATCATGCGGAAGGCGCCCATGCTGGCCACAATCTGTGCCTGGGGATAGCGCTCCATAAAGGCGGCGATACCGGCGGAGTGATCGGGCTCCATGTGATGGACAACCAGATAGTCGGGCGTACGGCCATCGAGCACGGCCTCGAGGTTGCCGAGCCACTCGTCAACAAAACCGCCATCGACTGAATCGGCGACAGCGATCTTTTCGCCCAAGATAACGTAGCTGTTGTATGCCATACCGTTCTCGGACACATCGTACTGGCCCTCGAACAGGTCAATGTCGTGATCGTCGACACCGATGTAGCGGATATCCTTGGTGATCTCCATCAGGCAAAGCCTCCTAGATAGACAAAAGAACCCGTCTATCATAACACTCGCCTTCATAGCCACGGCTATCCGTCAGCATCCATACCGATTGTTATTGAAATGCAATAAATCGCCGTTTACCTGCACAAACTATGTGCGCGGTATCGCCGTGCTATGTCGAATAATGAGCTGGCCGGGAATGCGAATGGCAACGGTTTTGCCCGCCGTACCCGCCTCGGGAACCGCATGCTCAAACACCTCGCGTCCGCGCTGATGTAGATCGAATCGCACGGTCGTGAGCTCGTTGTGTGCCACAAAATCATCGAGCGAATCGTCGACGCCCACCACGCTTACGTCCTCGGGCACGCGCAGGCCGCTATCACGCAGTGCGGCAATTGCGCCGTTTGCCATCTGGTCGTTTGCCGCGTAAATCGCCGTCATGGTGTGATCGTGCTCGGCCAGGTACCTGCCGGCCTCGTAGCCGCTGTTGGCAGACCAGTCGCCCTCGAGCGGCTCTGCCGGCTCGATGTGTTTACGCTCGAGTGCATCCTGCCAACCGGCGCGACGAAATTGTTCGTCGACCGAGAACGACGGGCCGCCAATATAGCGAATCTGCTCGTGCCCCAGCTCAAACAGGTGATCCATGAGCAGCAGCGAGCAACCGTAATGATCGGAATCGACCGTGGTCACCCGCGGGTGCGCGTACATGGTGACGATAACCGTGCCAATGCCCGGCAGTGGATCAAACGTCTCAAAATCGGGCGCCATGCGGCTCATGCCGATGATGATGCCGTCCACCGGCAATGCGGCCATACGACGCGTGGCCTCGGCAAGCGAAAACTCCTCGGTCTTGGACATCTCGACCAGCGTGATGGCACAATTATGCTCGCGAGCAGCGCTGGCGATGCCGTCGATCATTGAGAGGTTGCCAAACTTGGTGACATCGTTGACGCATAGGCCAACCGAATGGTATCGACCGTCGCGCAGCGAGCGACCGGCATAACTCGGACGAAAGCCGAGCTCTCGCATAGCGGACTGCACGCGCTGGCGCGTCTGCTCGTTAACGTTGGGCAAGCCGTTGGCGACGCGCGAAACCGTCTGCTGCGAAACGCCAGCAGCGCGGGCGACGTCGGCCATGGAGACCGGACGCGTACCTGTATCGTTGGACGGGCGCCTTGCCACAGGATCACCTTCACCCTTGCGAGATCTGAATAGCGTGAATGCCGGCCCGGGCAGGAGTTTAGCCCGCGCCGAGGCCCGCTATCGTCGGACGCATGTTAACGTACTCTACTTTTTCAATCCGCATCTCTTCTGCTTTATAAGTCCATACGACAATACCGTTCACGGCTGAATTTCTACCGATTACCAGATTCTCAAAAAGTGACAAGAGTTGTGTTATGAGTACGTTAACATAGCCCGTAACGTGCGGTATCGTGAACACTTGGTTCACGCCGCTTCAAGTTGTTAACGTACTCATAACGACGCAAAACTCGCCCGTGCGCACCAAGGAAAGGACTCCTATGACCACCCCCGACGAAAAGACATTCGCCACGCTCACCAAACTGTTTGAGGAGGAGTTTGGCCCCATCGGCGACCGCCAGGTGCTCTATGTGCACGCGCCCGGCCGTTCCGAGATCAGTGGCAACCACACCGACCACGAGGGCGGCCACGTCATCGCCGGCTCGCTCGATGTCGCCGTTGACGGCATTGCCGTAGCGACCGACACCAACAAGATTCGCGTCGCCGACGAGGGCTATCCCACGTTTGAGATCACGCTCGACACGCTGGGTATTCAAGAGTCCGAGAAGGGCACGTCCGCGAGCCTCGTCCGCGGCATGGCCCACGAAATCGCTGCTCTGGGCGTTGAGCCCCAGGGCTTCGACTTCGCCTTCACCTGCTCTGTCCCCTCGGGCGGCGGCCTTTCGAGCTCTGCTGCTGTCGAGGCGGCATACGGTCGCGCCATGGAGACGCTCTGGGGCGCACCCGCCATCGAGCCCGTCGCGCTCGCCCAGATGAGCCAGCGCACCGAGAACAACTACTATGGCAAGCCCTGCGGTCTGATGGACCAGGCCGCTGTGTGCCTGGGCGGCCTTGCCTACATGGACTTTGAGGACCAGGCTCAGCCTAAAACCCAGAAGCTCGAACTCAACTTTGAGGATCACGGCTATGCGCTCGTGCTCGTTAAGGTTGGTGCCGACCACGTGGCCGCCACGGACGATTACGCTGCCGTTCCGCGCGAGATGCAAGACGTCGCCGCCGAGTTTGGCAAGGCACGCCTGTGCGAGGTCGATGTTGCCGACTTTGACGCCAAGCTCCCCGAGCTGCGCGCCAAGCTGGGCGACCGCGCCTGCCTGCGCGCCGTTCACTACTGGTACGAGAACGGCCTGGTCGATAAGCGCTGGGCAGCCCTGAACGCCGGCGACATCGATCAGTTCCTGGTCCTGACGCGCGAGTCCGGCGCCAGCTCTGCCATGTACCTGCAGAATGTCGTTGCCAAGCTGGGCTCCGAGCAGCCTTCGATGTATGCCCTGGCGCTGGCCGAGCACGTGCTCGACGGCCGCGGCGCCGTTCGTATCCACGGTGGCGGCTTTGGTGGCACCATCCAGGCCTTCGTGCCGCTCGACCTGGTCGACACCTTCATCGCCAAGATGAACGGCTGGCTGGGCGAGGGCTCTGCCCGCCACTACGCAATTTCTGACAAGGGGGCTTACGCGGCATGGCTGTAATGACTGACGTGCGCGAAGCCGCGCAGAACCTGATCGAGTACGCCATCCACCGATCGATGATCGGCCAGGACGATCGCATCTGGGCGTATAACACCATTCTCGAGTGCATCGGTGCTACGGGCCCGGCGCTCGACATGGCCTGGGCGCTCCAGGTCGAGAAACTCTCGCTCTTGCACCCCGATACCCTGCCCAACTTTGACCTGGAGGGCACGCTCGCCGCGCTTGCCGAGGCCGCCATTGCCAACGGCGCCGCCGAGGACACGGCATCGGGCCGCGACCGCATCGCCATGCGCATCATGGGCGCGCTCATGCCGAGGCCTTCGGTTGTAAACGAGGAATTCAACGGCCGCATGGGCGTCAACGAGCCCCGCGCCGCGACCGACTGGTTCTACGGCCTGTGCTGTGACGCCGGTTACGTGCGCCGCGCCGCCATCGCGCGCAACATCAAATGGAGCACTTCCACCAACTGGGGTGACCTGGAGATCACCATCAACCTGTCAAAGCCCGAAAAGGACCCGCGCGATATTGCCGCGGCCGGTGCCACCAAAAACACGGGCGAGAAGTATCCCGCCTGCCAGCTCTGCATCGAAAACGAGGGCTACCCTGGACGCTCCGCTGCAGCCGACGGCGGCGCCCATCCCGCCCGCCAGAATCTGCGCGTTATCCCCATTAAGCTCGACGGCGAGCGCTGGGGCTTCCAATACAGCCCGTACGCGTACTTTAACGAGCACTGCATTGCCATGAGCTCCGAGCATCGTCCGATGCACGTCGACCGCAAGGGGCTGACCTGCCTGCTCGACTTTGTCGACCTGTTCCCGCACTACTTTATTGGCTCCAACGCCGACCTGCCCATCGTGGGCGGCTCGATTCTGTCGCACGACCACTTCCAGGGCGGCGCGCACGAGTTCCCCATGATGCACGCCGCCGAGGTCTCGCAGTTTAGCGTGCCCGGCTTTGACCAGGTCAGCGGTACCGTGTTGCAGTGGCCGCTTTCGGTGCTGCGGCTGCGCTCGCACGACCGCGCCCAGCTGCTCGACGCCGCCGAGAAGATTATCCTCGCCTGGCGCGAGTGGACCGATGAGTCGGTGGGCGTCATCGCGCACACAGCCGACGGCGTGGCGCACAACACCGTGACGCCCGTCATCCGCCGCGTCGACTCCCGCGGCAATGCCGGCGGCGAAATCTACGAGGCCTACCTGGCGCTTCGCTGCAACATCACGACCGACGAGCATCCGCTGGGCGTATTCCACCCGCATGCTGAGTACCACCACATCAAGAAGGAGAACATCGGCCTGATCGAGGTCATGGGCCTTGCCATTCTGCCGCCGCGCCTGGTTCCCGAGCTTGGCGCTGTCCGTGAGCATCTGCTGGCGGCCAAAGCCGATGCCAGCTACGATCTTGCCAGCGCGCTCGAGGGCGACGACCTTTGCCGCAGCCACGCCGCATGGGCCAAGGATGTCTTTGCCCGCCGCGGCGATGAGCTTACGGCGGATAACGCCATCGATATCCTGCACGAGGAGGTCGGCGTGGTGTTTGGCCACGTGCTCGACAACGCCGGCGTCTTTAAGTGGGACGAAGCCGGCCGCGCCGCCCAGCAGCGCTTTATCGACTCGCTGTAGCATGCGAGCTCGAACGCACGCACTCAACAAATAGCGTCTACACGACAACGGCGCCCGCCGGCAACATCGCCGACGGGCGCCGTTTTCTGATGCAAGGGTAGCTAATTTGCACCAAAACAAGGAGTGTTCCAAACTGCCGGCAGAGAAGGAACGCCCCCAGGTGCCGACCTAAACCCACACATTATTCGATGGAAAGACGTGGTTGCCTCCCACATTATTCGATGGAAAAACGTGGTTCATTCCCACATTTTTCGATGGAAAGACCAACACGGTCTTATACTAAACATGATCGCTAGGAGGCAGTATGCAGCGACAGCTAATGGACGAACTCATCGCTTGGAAATCTAGGGCAAACCGCAAGCCCCTCCTGCTTAAGGGGGCCCGCCAGACGGGAAAAACCTGGCTTCTCAACGAATTCGCAGGCCAGCAGTATCAAAACGTCATCCGTTTTGACTTTATGCTCGAACCGGGCGTACGTTCGCTGTTCGACGGAAGCCTTGACCCCAAACGCATCATCTCCCAGATAGAGCTCCTGCGCGGCCAGACCATAACGCCGACAGACACACTCATCATCTTCGACGAAATCCAAGAGGCGCCGCGTGGCATCACCTCGCTCAAATACTTCAACGAGCTGGCGCCGGAATACCATATCGTGGCAGCCGGCTCCTATATGGGGCTCGCGCTCCGACGCGAAAACGAGTCGTTCCCCGTCGGCAAGATTGACCAGCTTACCATGCGCCCCATGGGGTTTGTCGAGTTCGTTCGTGCCGTCGATGGCGATCTGCTCGCAGATGCCATCCTTGCCGCAGACATGGACCTGCTGGCAAACGTTTCCGAAAAGCTCGAGCGCCTGCTCAAGGAATACCTCGTTGTCGGTGGCATGCCAGAAGTTGTCTCTGCTTTCGCCGCCTCCCACGATTTCATCGAGGCCCGCAGGCTTCAGCAGCAAATCATCGAAGCTTACGAATCCGATTTTGGCAAGCATGCGCCAGCCCGCATCGTCGAGCGCATGAGGCTGGTTTGGAAATCCCTTCCCGGCCAGCTCGCAAAGGAAAACAAGAAGTTCGTCTACGGTGCGCTCCGTCCCGGGGCGCGCGCACGCGATTTTGAGGAAAGCCTCCAGTGGCTCATGGACTATGGAATCGTTCATAAGGTACCACGTGTTTCCGCTCTAAGAGCACCGCTCACAAGCTACGAGGATCTCTCGGGCTTCAAGCTGTTCTGCATCGACACCGGCATCCTCGGAGCACTCTCCGGCCTCTCGCCAGCCATTGTTCTGAACGGGCCCGCTGTTTTTACGGAGTTCAAAGGCTCGCTGACCGAGCAATACGTCGCACAGGAGCTTTTGCTCCAAGGCAAAACTCCCGCGTATTGGTCATCCTCCTCCGGCAATGCAGAGACTGACTTTGCCATCGACCATGCGGGGACCGTGCTTCCGCTCGAGGTCAAGGCGGCAGAGAACCTCAAAGCAAAGAGCCTGAGGATTGCCTGCGAGAAGTTCAAGCTCGAGCGCTGCGTGAGAACATCGTTAGCGGCATATAGAGACGAGGGCACGCTCGTCAACATTCCGCTCTGGGAGATTGGGCAAATCGACAAGCTGGCATAGGCGCTGTGGAGGGGGGGTGTCCCGTAAGGAGTGTCCCAAACTGCCGGCAAAAAAGGAACGTCCCTATCTGCCGCATTCATTTAAGAACGCCCCAATGACCACACCGATGTTTTGGCCACGACAGCGAAAGCCCGCCAAAGCGAGCAAGGTGCCTTGAAGCGAGGCGGCATTGACCTTCTGGTCATGCCGCCGAAGCTGAAAGGCAGATTGCCGCTCTGGCGGGCTTGCAGCGTCGGCTGGTTACGCGGTTTGGTAAAACCGCGTAACTCTAAAGCTCCGTTACTTCAACGTTGTTGTAGATCTCGTCCCAGCGGTCCATGACCAGGTGACCGGTCTTGGGATCCATGGCGTTGAGCTTGCCGCAGGTATTGGCGGTCTTGAGCACCGTGACGTCGTCGGCGCCGGCAGCAATGGCATGCGCAAAGCCGGCGATGGTCGAGTCGCCGGAACCCGTCGCGTTCACAGCCGCAATCGCGGGCGTCTTGGCGCGGAACGCGCGGCCCTCATGGAAGCCCACCGAACCGGCAGCGCCCATCGAAACGACAACCCAGGGGATACCGGCAAAGCGGGCATCGGCGGCAAGCGCCTTGCGCAGGGCATCGACATCATCGGTCGTAAAGGACGTACCCAGCAGGCCGTTAATCTCGGTCAGGTTGGGCTTTACGAGCTCAGGCTTAGCGTCGGACTCCAGCGCGGCCTCCAGCGATGCACCCGAAGTGTCGAGCAGCACCTTGGCGCCCGCCTCCTCAGCGATCTTGACGAGCTCGGCATAGTAGCCGGCATCGACGCCGCGCGGCAGCGAGCCCGAAAGCGTCACAACGTCCGCCTTCGCTGCAAGCTCGGCGAACTTGACCGTAAAGGCCTCGAGCTCGGCCGGGGCGATCTGCGGGCCGCTCTCCAGCAGCTCGGTCTGATTGCCCTCGTGCAGGATATTCAGGCAAATGCGCGTCTCACCGGCGATGGGCACAAAGTCGTTCTTGACGCCGTCGGCATCCATAAGCTCAGCCATATAGGCACCCATGTGGCCGCCGAGCAGGCCAGTCGCGAGCACGTCGTCGCCCAGCTGCAGCAGCACACGGCTCACGTTGAGGCCCTTACCGCCAGCAGTCTTTTCGGGCGTCACACGGTTCACGTCGTCGATGATCAACTTGTCGAGCTGATAGCGCGTATCAATCGACGGGTTCATGGTAACGGTCAGAATCATATTGAACTCCTGTTTAGAAAACCGGCCCGCGCCCCATCACAGAAACGCGAGCCGTCAATTAAAAAGCTGCAGAATGCCGGGTACCGCCAAAAACGAAGCACCCAAGCTCAGCAAGCAAAAGTGTTATCAGAGCAACTCGCCCGCCAGATGGCTTCGCAGCGTCGACTGGTCTGGCGTTCGGTAGAACGCCGGAACCTCCTTAGTCGTGGTATTCGCCGCGGTCCCACTTCTCCAGGAACTCGTCAAAGAAGTGCGGGTCAGCCTGAGCCTCGGCGTCGGCCTTGTTGCAGGCATCGATCTTGGCGATCAGGGCATCGTGCTCGGGGGTCTTCTCGTAGGGCTCCTCCAGGAAGGCAAGCATAATGTCGGCCATCAGGAACTCGCCGGTGATCTTGCCGCCAAAGCCCACGATGTTGGCGTTGAGCTCGCGACGGGCATACAGGGCAGAGGTCATGTCGCGAACCAGGGCGCAGCGGGCGCCGGGAACCTTGTTGACGGCGTTGGTGATGCCGATGCCGGTGCCGCACAGGGCCACGCCAAAGTCGGCCTTGCCGCTGGCAACAGCCTCGCCCACGGCCTTACCGTAGATGGGATAGTGCGTACGGGTGTGGCTGTAGGTGCCGCAGTCGAGCACCTTGTAGCCAGCCTGCTCCAGGCGGTCGGCCAGATAGATCTTCTCGTCCGTAACGATATGGTCGCAACCGATTGCGATGGTCTTCTTCATCAGAACGTCCTTTCGTCTGAATTCACAAGTTGAGGTAGAAGTTCGAGTTCTCGGTGGCTCTCGTTAGGCCATCTTGTTGAGCATGTCGACACGGATCTGGTGACGGCCGCCGGCGTACTGGGCGCGCAGGAACTCGCGGGCGATCTTCTTGGCGACCTCGGTGCCCACAACGCCCGGACCCATGGTGACCATGCGCGAGCCGTTGTGCTCGCGGGTCATGTAAGCGGAACGCTCATCGGAAATGTTGGCGACGACCATGCCCTTGATCTTGACGGCGGCCATATAGGAGCCGACGCCGTACTCATCGAATGCGAAGCCCTGAGAATCCTTGTGCTCCAGCAGGTCCTTGGCAACGGCGGTGGCGGAATCGACAAAGTCCGCGGCAGGGGTCTCGGAATAGTCGACGACCTCGTGACCGTCGGCGATGAGCATCTCCTTGATGGACTCCTTCATCGACATACCGTCGGCATCGGAAGCGATTACAACCCTCATGACATCCTCCTTGAGAGATACGCAGGTGCGCAGTTTCTGTTTGGAAGTGTTGAACCGCGTTCAGGTCCGGGCATCTGAATGTGCGGTTCTTCACTGTTCATGTTTATTTGAACACATTCGAACAGAGACTGCAACAATAATTTGTTTGTCTTTGTTCTTTTTTGAACAAATACCGTTCGCGGATGATTGGCGACCGTTTGGGCCCGGCGCGAACGTAGCGACCATGTGCTCAACAAACAAAAGGGCGGCCGAGAACGTGTCTCGGCCGCCCTTCGGCGGTATGCCCCGGTATATACAGCTGTTTTAGTTACTCGGACTGCCCACCTTTTTGGTGTGCTTGGACGGAGTGCTCAGAAAGCGGCCCGTCAAATAGCTCGCTGGACCGGAAATATCGATCCCCAACAGCGTGTGTCCCAGCCACAGAAACGCCGCGAGCACCAGCAATGGGATAACACACGAGGTCACGATCATCACGATGACGCCTTCGATCAGATCGGTCACCTGCTGCACGATCTCGTCGGTCATCTGCTTGGCACCGCTGGTCACCGACGTAACAAGGCTCGAGGCCCCATCAGTCAACTGCTCGAGCACGTTTTTGGACTCCGTGGCCTCGGATTTTTTCTTGTTCGATTTTGAGCTGGTCTCGGCTGACTTGTCCGTGGTGTCGGCCGCGTCCGCAGCGTCCGCAGCCTTTTGCTCAGCTTGCTCAATACTTACGCGATACGTTTCATCGACCTTCTGCGACACCCAAACGCTTGCAGGCACCAACGCCATGCCGATCACGGCAACTACCAGCACGCGTGTCGCCACACGGCGCAGGACAGCGCTCGTGCTCCAGCGCCCGTGAATGCCGAGCGACACCGCAAAGAGCACCAACGCAAACGGGATTAAGATGCCCAAGCCAACCGACCACAAAATGGTTAGCAGGTATTTCTCGAGGTAGAGCACGGCAAGCACGATACCAAGGTTGCCTGAAAGCTGCGCGAGCTGCTCGGCAACCGGCGTTCCCGTATCACCCGGCAGCGCGGTAATGCCCGCAGACAGCGCCACGCACGAGGTCGTGAGCGCCAGTACGTTACCCTTCTTTTGGTCGATGACCTCGATGGTGGAGTCCCAAGTTTTGGTATCGGCGAAATGCGGACGAGCTACAAAGCCCGACAGCAGCGCCAGGACCACGAGCGCAACGATAAAGCCAATCTGCAGCTTTTTGTTTGCGCACACGACATCGGACAGACTGGGCTGCAGCTCGGTTACCGCCGTGTGCTCGGTTATCTGGACAGGACGCCCATGAGCCATCTCGTGCGCATCTTTCTTTTGAATCAATCCGTTGCCCGGCATTTGGATACCTCCTTATTCCGGCCTGTATTGCGGATGGAAGTATACCCACCGAGCAAAAATCGAACGGGAGGACGAACGGAGCGCACCAAGACTGTCCCCAATGACCAGTCGTTTAAGAACGTCCCCAATGACTATCTCGGGATGAGTTGCGGTGGAATAGGGATTGTTTTGCGCCCGCCGGCCCCTATTCAGTCCCTATTTCACCGCAACTTGGAGGAGGACAGAAAAAGCCCTGTCGCGGGTGCGGCAGGGCTTTTGGAAGGGGACTTGGTTGTGCGGGCTCGTTAGGCGAGCTTGGCCTCGAGCTCGGCGATGCGCTTGTAGGCATCGATGGTAAAGCGGGCCTGCTTCTCCAGGATCATAGTGGTCATGAGAGTGTCCTGAGCGTGAGCCATGATGAAGGTCATCTCCATCTCGCCACCGCCGGCCTCCTGCGAAAGCAGCTTGGTCTGCGTGTCGTGGGCACCGATGAGCGCATCGCTGGCATCCTTGTGCAGCTGCTCGGCCTTCTCAAAGTCACCCTCGCGAGCAGCATCGAGCGCTGCAAGCAGATCGGTCTGGGCGTCACCTGCGTATGCGACGATCTCGAATCCAACCATCGAGATTTCTTCTTTGGTTGCCATGTTGCGTTCCTTTCACATATGAACCAATGGAGAGCATCGCGTCCGGGCATACGCGCTGCGTTGTGTATGACAGAAACAATAACATTCAAACAAAAAAGAACAGCGCAAAACGTAATTTCGAGCTATGAACGGTCACTTTTCGACCGTGAACGGTTTTTAAACCAATTTAAACAATATCGAACACAATTAGCGGAAACCCAAACAGACCCGCGCCCTAGCGTACATCGCGCACCGTATCGCCCTCGACGAGCACGCCCGGAAACAGCATGTGCTCCACACCGGGTTCAACGCCCTCGGCGCCGGCAATCTTGTCAACCGCCCACATGCCGACACGCCTGTTGTCAAAGCGCACGGTGGTCAGGCGACGGTCGGGCACGATATCGCCCAGGCTGTCATCAACACCCACCACGCTCACGTCCTCGGGCACACGCCTTCCGCGCGACTCGAGCCCGCGAATGCAGCCGTAGGCCATGGCGTCGTTGGAGGCATAGATGGCAGTACAGGTCGGATCGTCCGCCAGAGCCTGGCCTGCGGCATATCCGCTCTGCGCCGTCCAATCGCCACGGATGAGTCGCGGCAGCTCAATACCATGTGCGCGCAATGTCTCGCGCCAGCCTTCCTCGCGCTGCATGCCCGAAAGCGAGCGCTCGGGGCACGAGATAAAGCGCACGGTCTTGTGCCCCTGCTCCAGCAAATACTCGACCACCTGGCGCGAGCAATCGAACTGGTCGTTATCGACCGTTGAACAAAGCGGGTGCTCCAACATCGTAACGAGCACTGTCTGCATGCCGGGCAGTGGCTCGAAGGTTCCAAAGTCCGCCGGCATGCGATTCATGATCACGACCATGCCATCCACCGGCAGTGCGCTCATGCGCGACGATGCGCTCTCGAGGGTATACGGATGCCCATCTACTTTCGTGAGGGTAATGGCGTAGCCGTGCTTATCGGCGGCGGCAGCAAAGCCCTCCATACGGTCGAGGTTGCCGGTACCGGTAATGTTGAACATGGCGACGCCGACGGTCTTAAACTTGCCGCGGCGCAGCGATCGACCGGCAAAATTGGGGCGATACCCCAGCTCGCGCATGGCGGCACGCACGCGCTCCTTGGTCTCGGGGCGCACGCTGGGCGAATCGTGCACCGTACGCGAGACTGTCTGCTCCGAGACGCCCGCGAGACGCGCCACGTCCTTAACGGAAACCGATTTTTTAACAGCGGCCATAGGTCGATCTTTCTATGTCAACGATGCCATTAGTGGCATCCTACGCAGTCAAATGAAACGTCTTCAAGTATATCTAACGCCTCCCCACCATACGCTTACCACCCAAAACCTACCGTTCACCGACATTTTTGCTTCCCCGAACGGCTTTTGTCGCCCAAATGTTAACGTTGCCATTGTGCAAACACAGAGCCACCGGGCGGCTCAAACGTTTACGCACAAAGAATCGACGGTTCGCAGGCACAGGAACCACCGGTTCGCGTCTTTTTTTGTGTCGCAAAATGGCAACGTCAACATTTTGGCAACCGAACGTCAAAAGCTACCATCGTTGCTAACCCACCGACTCTTAGGAGCTTTGCATGGAGCAACTCATCGCCACTATCGAAAAGGGCCAGCCCTTTTTCAACGCGATCGCCCGCAACAAGTACCTCAAGGCGATCCGCGACGGTTTTATCTCCGTCATCCCCATCATCATCTTCTCGTCCATCTTCTGCCTCGTAGCCTCGGTCCCCAACATCTGGGGTTTCTACTGGCCCGATGACATCAACAACGCCCTGTGGAAGTGCTACAACTACTCCATGGGCATCCTGGCAATCGCCTGTGCCGCCACCACCGCCAAGCACTTCGCCGACGCTCAGAACCGCGACCTGCCCAAGAACAACCAGATCAACTTTATCTCATGCATGTGCGCGGCCATCATCGGCTTCTTGCTCCTTTCGAGCGACACCATCGCCACGGACGCCGCCAGCGGCTTCAACACCACCTACCTTGGTTCCAAGGGCCTGCTGACCGCCTTCATCGCTGCGTTTGTGACCGGCATCATCTACAAGTTCTTTATCAAGCGCAACATCACCGTCAAGATGCCCGAGCAGGTTCCGCCCAACATCTCGCAGACCTTTAAGGACATCATTCCCTTCTCCGTCTGCATCACCGTCTTTTGGGTCTTTGACATCGTCTTCCGCGCTGCCTTTGGCTTCTGCTTTGCCCAGGGCGTCATCCAGGTGTTCCAGCCCCTGTTCACCGCTGCCGACGGCTATATCGGTCTCGCTGTGATCTACGGCGCCATGAGCCTGTTCTGGTTCGTCGGCGTCCACGGCCCCTCGATCGTCGAGCCCGCCATCGCCGCCGCCCTCGTTGCCAACATGACCGACAACCTAGCTGCGTTCCAGGCTGGCCAGCACGCTTCCGCTGTCCTGACCCAGGGTGCCCAGTACTTCGTCGTCTGCATGGGCGGCACCGGCGCCACGCTCGTCTTGGTCTTTATGTTCTGCTTCCTGGCCAAGTCCCAGGAGATGCGCGCCGTCGGTAAGGCCGCCATCGTCCCCGTGTGCTTTGCCGTTAACGAGCCGCTGCTGTTCGCCGCACCCATCGTGCTCAACCCCGTCTTCTTTGTCCCGTTTGTCTTTGCCCCGATCGCCAACATCTGGATCCTCAAGATCTTTATCGACTTTTTGGGCATGAACGGCTTTATGTACACCCTGCCCTGGACTGTCCCCGGCCCCATTGGCACCATCATGGGCTTGGGCTTCCAGCCGCTCGCCTTTGTGATGCTCGCCCTTATCCTGGTCGTCGACTTTGTTCTGTACTATCCGTTCTTCCGTGCCTACGACGCCCAGAAGTGCGCCGAGGAGGCCGAGATCTCCCAGGAGGAGCTCGCCGCCAAGAACGCCGAGAAGGCCGCCAAGCTCAACGATGCCTTCCAGGGCAAGGCTGACGCCAAGAGCGTTGCCGCCGGCGCCGCTGCCGAGGCCGTGAAGTCCGATGCCCCCGCCGTTCCCGCAGCGCCCGCTGCCGAGGCAACGACCGCCAGCGACCTCAACGGCAAGCGCGTGCTCGTGCTCTGCCAGGGCGGCGGTACCTCGGGCCTGCTCGCCAACGCACTGGCCAAGGCCGCCAAAGAGCGCGGCATCAATCTTGAGACCGCTGCCGAGGCCTATGGCAACCACGTTGACATGCTCCCCGACTTTGACCTGGTCGTCCTGGCCCCGCAGGCCGCCAGCTACCTGGCCGACCTGCAGAAAGACTGCGAGCGCGTGGGCAACAAGTGCGTCGCCTGCCGCGGTAAGCAGTACATCGAGCTCTCCCAGAACGGCGATAAGTCTCTCGCCTTCGTCTCCGAGCAGCTTTCGAAGTAAGTAACGCTCAGGGCCAGCCGACCATCCAAGACCGGCTGGCCCTTCGATTTAGACGATTGGATCATCATGTCCGTTAACCCTGCTAGCGTCACTAACCCGCCTGCGCAGTTTCCCGAGGACTTTGTCTTTGGCGGCGCCACCGCTGCCTACCAAGTAGAGGGCGCGACCCGCACTCACGGTAAGGGCAAGGTCGCCTGGGACGACTTCCTGGAGGCCCAGGGGCGCTTTTCCCCCGATCCCGCTTCGGACTTCTACAACCAGTACCCCGTCGACCTGGAACTGTGCGAGGAGTTTGGCATCAACGGCATCCGTCTCTCCATTGCCTGGAGCCGCATCTTTCCCAACGGGACCGGCGAGATCAACCCCGAGGGCGTCCAGTTCTACCACGACCTCTTCGCCGAGTGCCACAAGCACCACGTTGAGCCGTTTGTCACGCTGCATCACTTCGATACGCCGCTGTCCCTCTTTGAGAAGGGCGACTTCCTCAACCGCGAGACCATCGACGCCTTTGTGGACTTTGCCACCTTCTGCTTTAAGGAGTACGCCGACCAGGTGACCTATTGGTTCACCTTTAACGAGATCTGGGCGGACGCCTCCAACACCTACATCGAGGGCACTTTCCCCGGTGGCGTCAAGGCACATCTTGCCGAAGCCTTCCAGTGCGAGCACAACATGATGCTCGCCCACGCCAAGGCCTTGCTGGCCTTCCACAACGGCGGTTTTAAGGGCAAGATCGGCGTCATTCAGTCGTTGGAGTTTAAGTATCCGCTCAACGAGAACGACCCCGCCGACATCAAAGCCGCCAACAACGAGCACGTGCTGCAGAACCAGTTCTTGCTCGACGCCACCTTCCGTGGCGACTACGCGCCCGACACCCTCGAGTGCGCCAACCGTCTGGCTGCCGTCTCGGGCGGCACCATCGAGATCCTGGACGAGGACCTCGAGATTATGCGCGAGGCCGCGCTCTACAACGACTACCTGGGCGTCAACAACTACCAGTGTCGCTTCTTGAAGGCTTACGATGGCGAGAACGACCTGCACCACAACGGTACGGGCGAGAAGGGCACCGGCCGCTGGCGCGTTAAGGGTATTGGCGAGCATGTGAACAAGCCTGGCATCCCCACCACCGACTGGGACTGGATCATCTATCCCGAGGGCCTGTTCGATCTGCTCGTCTACATTAAGCAGCGCTACCCCAACTATAAGCAGATCTTCATTACCGAAAACGGCATGGGCTACAAGGATCCCTACAAAGACGGCTTTGTGGACGACCAGCCGCGCATCGACTACATCGAGCAGCACCTGCGTTGGCTGCTCAAGGCTATGGAGGTGGGCGTCAACGTGGGCGGCTACTTCCTGTGGAGCCTGCAGGATCAGTTCTCCTGGACCAATGGTTACAACAAGCGTTACGGCTTCTTCTACGTTGACTTTGAAACCCAAAAGCGCACGCCCAAGGCAAGCGCCTACTGGTATAAGCACGTGGCGCAGACCCGTCGTCTGGACTAGTGACTGGCGGGGTTGCCCGCTCACACAACCTGTCCCCATTTCTCAGCCGGGGGCGGCACGTCACACGGCGCGCCGCCCCCGGCCTTTTTGTGCAGGTCGGAAGCCGTTTGTCTCAATCTGTAACATCTAGCCGAGTTTTTTGGTCCTAGCTGTTACAGATCGAGACAAACAGAACGCCCGAGCAGAAATATCTCAATCTGTAACATCTAGCTGGTTATTTCACCCTTAACTGTTACAGATCGAGACAAATGGAATAGGCGGGGCCGAATTGTCTAAATCCGTAACACTAAAACCGGTTTTGGACGTCTGGTTGTTACAGATTGAGATGAACGAGCCGAGCACGTCTACGCCCGCAGGTCTTTCACGCTAGAACGCTCGACCAACACGCCCGAGACGAGCGTACGGCTTCTGGAGCTCGGGGCTTCCAGACCTGCGACGACCTCGTTAAGCGCACGGATGCCCAGCTCGCGGTGACGGAACTTCACCGACGTCAGAATCGAGTTGGGAATCGTCTTGTAGAGCTCATCGTCGAAGCCGATCACGGACACGTCGTCGGGCACACTGAGCCCTTTGTCACGTAGAGCCACCATCACGCCGTTTGCCATGCAGTCGTTAGCAGCGAGGACCGCCGTGCAATCGGGCTTATCGGCAAGCACAAGGCCCGCGGCATAGCCACTGTCCGCATTCCAATCGCCTTGCAGAGGCTCGGGCGGCTCAATGCCACGCGCCTCGAGTGCCGCACGCCAACCTTTCATACGACACTGGCTCGACAGCGCCTCTTTCTTACCAGAGACGAAGTATACGTTCTTGTGCCCGCGATTTAAGAAGTACTCGCACGCCATGCGCGCACCACCCTCTTGATCGTCACTAACGGTAGAGCAGGTAGGATGCTCCATCGGCGTGATAATCACCGTCTTGAGGTCCTTCGGTGCCTCAAAGGTATCAAAGTCATCGACCATCTGACGCAGGTTGAAGATCATGCCATCAACAGGCAGCTGCGACATCCTACGCGCCGCTTCGGCAAGGGTCATCTTCTCCCCCGCCCGCTTTTTGATCATCGTGAGCGCAAAGCCGCGTTCTTCGGCGGCATCGGCGATACCGTCAATCATGTCCACGGCACCGCCCGACAAGTGAAACAGCACGACGCCGATACACCCGTAACGGCCCAACTTGAGCGAACGCGCGGCAAAGTTGGTTCGAAACCCGAGCACCTCCATTGCGGAGTGGACCTTATCGCGTGTCGACTCGCGCACGCTATCGGGCTCGTTGATCACGCGCGACACTGTCTTGAGAGAAACGCCCGCGGCAATCGCCACATCGTTCATCGAGACGTTTTTCTTGTCCATCGTTGCCACTGCTTCTCCAGTCGGTTTTGAATCGCTTGTTTTTTGTGTTCTAGCATACACTACCTGCCCGACTGGCAAATCATCCGTTTATCGGACAATATCGACCGTTCACCCGTAAATCCTTGTTGCTCTTCCAAAAATGTCTTACGTTGTCATTAACGAAATGTCCTACGTTGTCATTTCGCAATGCCTTCCTTAAGCAGGAAGGTTTCCGGGCAGTCCTGACCATCCATCGACGACCAGTTCCATCCACATGCATCGCGCATCAAGTAGCAAAGGAGCTTTATGGACGCCATCGTAAAGATGCTCGAAAAGCATCAGCCGTTCTTTGAGAAGATCTCGAGGAACATCTACCTCCAGGCTATTAAGGACGGATTCCTTGGGTGCATGCCCATCGTCCTCACCTCTTCGATCTTTCTGCTCATTGCCACCCTTCCCGGCGTAGTCGGCATCACGCTGCCCCAGCCGCTCATCGACTGGTGCAACAAGCTGTACAACTTCACCATGGGCGTCATGGGCATCATGGTTGCCGGCACCACTGCCAAGAACTTCACGGCTTCCATGAACCGTCGCATGCCCGCCGGCAAGGTGCTCAACGACGGCTCCACCATGGTGGCCGCCCAGTGCAGTATGCTTTTGCTCGCCGTTACGCAGTTCACCACCAAGTTCAACGGCTCCGAGCTTTCGGTCTTCGACTGCACTAGCATGGGCACGCGCGGTCTGTTCTCGGCCTATATCGCCGCGTTCATCACCGTGTGGGTCTACAAATTCTGCGTCTCGCGCGATCTGACCATTAAGCTGCCCAAGGAGGTCCCGGGCGCCATCGCTCAGAACTTCCGCGACATCATCCCCTTTGGCGGCGCCGTCATCATCTGCGGCATCATCGATGTCGTCGTGCGTAACCTCATGGGCGTTCCGTTCTCTGAGCTGCTTATTAAACTGCTTTCCCCGCTCTTTACCGCTGCAGAAACCTATCCTGGCCTCATCCTCATCCAGGCGGCCACCGCGTTCTTCTGGTTCATCGGCGTCCACGGCCCCTCGATCGTCCAGCCGGGCATCGACCCCATCCGTCTTGCCAACCAGGCCGAGAACCTGCAGGTTCTGCTGGCAGGCGGCCACCCCGCCCATTCCCTCACCTTTAACATGTCGCTCGTGGGTGAGTTCGGCGGCACCGGCGCCACGTTCATCGTGCCGCTTCTGCTGATTCTCTTTATGAAGTCCAAGCAGCTCAAAGCCGTCGGTAAGGCCTCGATTGTTCCTGTTGCCTTCGCCGTCAACGAACCGCTGCTCTTTGGCGCGCCGATGATTCTTAACCCCTACATGCTCATCCCCTTTGTTGCCGCCGGCTGCGTCAACGTGAGTGTTGCCAAGTTCTTTATCGATAACGTGGGCATGAACGGCTTCTCCTTCGTGGTGCCTTGGGCTACCCCTGCCCCCATCGGCATCTTCATCACCACGAACTTCCAGCTTATCGCCCTGGTATTTGTTGCAATCATCATCTTGCTGGACGCCATCATCTACCTGCCGTTCTTGAAGGCATACGATAAGCTGCTCTGCGACCAGGAGGCCGAGCGCGTCGCCGAGCTGGGTCTTGAGTCCGATGGTGCTGCCACCATCGCCGCCAGCACTTCTGCGCCCGCTGTCGAGCAGACTACCGCTTCCGTCGAGCCGACCGCCGCTGCCGCCGACAGCAAGCCTGTCGTCGATCAGCCCGAGCCCGCCGCCGACGCATCCGCTAAGAAGGACGTCGATGGCCTGAAGGTCCTCGTCTTGTGCGCCGGCGCCGGCACCTCTGCCATGCTCGCCAACGCCATCAAGGAAGGTGCTGCGCAGACCGGAGAGAACATCGCTTCCTCCGCAGGCGCCTATGGCCAGCACACTGCCATCATGGATCAGTACGACGTTATCGTGCTCGCCCCGCAGGTTCGTAGCTACTACAACGACATGAAGGCCGACACCGATCGCCTGGGCATTAAGCTGCTTGCTCCCCGCGGTAAGGAATATATCGACCTTACTCGCGACCCCGCTGGCGCCATCAAGTGGCTCCGCGAGAACCTCGACTAGTTCCTCCCTCCGTTGGTGCCCGGATCCCCAGTTCGGGCACCTCTCCCTATTCGTATCCCACAGAAAGGATGACTCATGACCAACCCCATGCAGTTCCCCGACGGCTTTGTGTTTGGCGGCGCCACCGCTGCTTACCAGGTTGAGGGCGAGACCCGTACGCACGGCAAGGGCAAAGTGCCCTGGGACGATTTCCTGGCTGCTCAGGGTCGCTTCTCCCCCGATCCCGCAAGCGATTTCTACAACAAGTACCCGGTCGATATCGACCTGTGCCAGCGCTTCGGCATCAACGGTATCCGTGTCTCCATCGCTTGGAGCCGCATCTTCCCCAGCGGCACTGGTGAGATTAACCCCGAGGGTGTTGCCTTCTATCACGAGCTCTTTGCCACCTGCAATAAAGCCGGCGTTATCCCCTATGTCACGCTCGATCACTTCGATACGCCCGAGGCCTTTTACCAGAACGGCGGCGAGGGCTTCCTGACGCGCACGACGATCGAGGCCTTTGTCGAGTACGCCAAGTTCTGCTTTGCCGAGTTCACCGAGGTCAAGCACTGGTTTACCTTTAACGAGATTCCCGCGACCGCCGAGGGCAGCTTTATCGTCGGCAACTGGCCGCACGGCGAGAAGTATCGCCTGGACAAGGCTTTCCAGCTCATGCACAACATGATGGTGGCCCACGCCAAGGCCGTCGTCGCCTTCCATGAGGGCGGCTTTGAGGGCGAGATCGGCATTGTCCAGAACCTGGAGCCCAAGTATCCCCTCGATCCCAACAGTGCTGCCGACTGCGAGGCAGCTCGCATGGCCGATGTCATCAACAACCGCTGGGTGCTCGACGCCACTTTCCGCGGCCACTATGCAGCCGACACCATGGAAGCCGCAACCAAGCTGGCCCATATCGCCGGCGGCGAGCTCGACGTCCGTGACGAGGACATCGCCGCGCTGACCGCCGCGCTCCCCTACAACGATTGCCTGGGCGTCAACACCTACAAGTGCCAGTTCCTGCGTGCTGCCGAGGGCGAAAACGACATCAACCACAATGGCACCGGCGACAAGGGATCCTCGCGCTGGTTCCTCAAGGGCGTGGGCGAGTCATGCGTGCGCGAAGGCGTACCCACCACCGATTGGGACTGGATTATCTATCCCGAGGGCCTCTACGACCTGCTGCTCCGCATTAAGAACGATTACCCCAACTACAAGAAGATCTACATCACCGAGAACGGCATGGGCTATAAGGACGACTTCGAGGACGGCTTTATCGACGACGCCCCTCGCATCGACTACATGCGTCAACATCTCGCATGGATCCTCAAGGCAATCGACGGCGGCGTAAACGTCGACGGCTACTTTGTGTGGTCGCTGCAGGACCAGTTCTCCTGGACCAACGGCTATAACAAGCGCTATGGCCTGTTCTACATCGACTTTGAGACCCAGAAGCGCTATCCCAAGGCGAGCGCGTACTGGTACAAGAACGTCGCGGAGACCGGCCTGCTCATGGCCTAACTTTTGCCGCATACCCCCTGTCGGCCGCATGCGAATCCCTCCACGGGTTCGCATGCGGCCTTTTTGTTTTGGCTCGGCTTGAACGAATCTTTGTCTCAATCTGTAACATCTAGCCGAGTATTTCGGCCCTAGCTGTTACAAACCGAGACAAACAGAACGCCCGAGCAGAAATATCTCAATCTGTAACAGATATCTGCTCAAATCGAGTCTAGGTGTTACAGATTGAGTTTTTGATTTGGGAGGTTGAGGATGGGGGATCGCGTGCCGAAAGCATGGTCCCCGGATAAAAAAGCTCGCCGGCCAGGCCGAAGACATGGCCCACATCAAGGCAGACCTTTGCCCCTGCTCGCCCGAGCAAAAAGTCATGCCCCTCGATGCGCTCTGCCAGTCCGGCACCGAGACCCCGCAATGGCGGTGGGATGTGCTGGTCGGAGAGGGCGACCCGCTCTACTGCAAGTCCCGAGAGATCTAAGTATCCGCTGCAAGGTATAAGAACGAATTGGAGCCCTGGTACATACCGGGGCTCCTCGTGGTAGTGGCTGTCTAATGAATCTGGTGGCTAGGCCTCTTCGCCGCCACTGGATTCAGTTACCGTTTCCTCCTCACTATGTTGCGTCTCTCTCGTAGCCTCATCAACTTCTGTTGACGAATGTGCCTCTTCGTATACTTCGATGTTCGCCTTGAGCATGGTTGCACTCTGTTCAGCAAGAGCGATCTTCCTCTGGTGCTTGTCGTAGGCATACAGTCCGATTCCACCTGCGACTAGCGTGGCTACAGAACCGATTACTCCACCCTGGATTCTTCCAACGGAAATCCCGCCCGCTCTGATATTGCTGATCAGCGCCTGAGGCCCACCGAGCTCTTTCGCCAGATGCGACAATTGCGCATAGTCCCAAGTCGTCATTGCCTTTTCCTCACTTTCTTTCACTTCAGCACCGCTTCCACTGGGGTGCTCACTTTCGACAGTGCTATCATGCCATCGGTAAATAAGACGGTATATGTCCTATAATTGTCTTATCTGTTGTTAATGAGGAATGATTAAGACAATGTACGTCCGCAAAGATCGCCCTAAGGACATTTTTCCAAAGAGACTCAGCGGTTTGATGGAAAGCTATGAAATAGAAAAGGGGCGCAGAGGCATTAGCAATATCGGCCTTGCGCGTCTGCTCTATCAAAAGCGTAACGGTGCCGATGATGCCTCGCTAGCCGATGACCGCTATGCAGTGGAAAGGGAGAACGGCCGCAAGGCGATTGCGAGAAAGATCAGCCGATTTCGAAAAGGAGATCAGTTTCCTCAATGGGATGACCTCGTAGATCTGGCTGACATATTCGGAAAGCCAGTAGGTTTTCTCATCGGGGAGACCGATTGTGATACGTACGAGCTCCAAGATATTGCTGACTTCCTTGGTCTCAGCGGCGAGGCTGTTCTGTCCATCGAGCGTATGACGAGAAAAGTTAGTGCGGAGTGGCTTCCGGAACAGTCTGGCGGCAACGGCGGAGACCATGAGGAATGGGAAAAATACCTCGTGAATGATATGGTCGCGAAGGCGAATGCCGAGCCAGAAGCTTGCAGGGCAGTGCTCAATCGAATGCTGACCGCAGCAGCGTTTAAAGACCTTGTGCTCTGCCTGTCTGAGGTCGGCGATGCCCAATACAATCTGCTTATGGAACGCATTGCAAGTGCGGAAATAGAACTGAGAGACGCAGACGTACTCAGTGACAACCACCCAGACTCCATCATGGGGCAAATGGCGGCAAAATCCCGATTCAGGGATGCTGCAACACGCCTGCAGGAAGCGGAAAATGCGGTGAGGTCCAGCAGGTATGCAGCTTATGAATGCCATGTCCGCATCGTTGATGAAATGTTCTCGGATATTACCCAGACTGACGCAAATACCGTAGCCAAAGAGCATGTCAAGCAGAGACAGTCAGGTAACCAGGCGTAGCCGTCGTATCGATACGGAAGTGGGTATAAACCGTCCTGCTGCTTGCATACGTGGTTCCGTTGCCGCCCGTCAGCTTGTAGCAGTTATAGAAGCACTGCGAGTCCGAAACCCCGCTCGAAGGCAGCGCCCAGGTGGCGTCGGCGTAGATCGTCACCAGCGACGAGCACCCCGAGAAGCAGTAGGTCAGGTCGGTGAGCGCAGACGGGTCGAAGCCTCGGAAGTCCAGCTCGGCGGGCGACGAGCGCGAAGCGAACGCGAACCGCACGACTTGACACCTGCGAGGTTGCCCAAACCGGAGACCACCTCCAGCGCCGTGCATGAGTAGAAGAGGTGGGTCAGGTTCATGGTTGCGAACGTCGCCATGTCTGCCGCGAAGGCGATGCGCTCATCGGCCGCCTGGCCTTCACCTGCTGGATTTCGTCGCGCAGGGCGTCCGCCACCTCGGCGCTCTTGGCAGCCTCGGCCACTTGCCCCTCAAGCTCCTTGATGCGAGCCTCCTGCTTGGCGAGAAGCGCCTGGTAGCCCCTCTCCGAGTCCACTGCCTGCGGCTCTTCCGCCTGCGCGACCCCTTCTTGGCCGCCCGCCTGCGCTGCGACCTCTTCCTCGTCGTCGATGCTATGGTCGTCTCCGTCCATGTCGGTCTGCCTTTCGATTGACATAGGCCAGCACAAACGAACCGTCCCTTAACCATGCAAATAGGCTAAAGGTCGGTCACAAAGTGATGTCATCCAGTCCGTTCGGCAGTTTGTGACCATTAGCAAGAATTAGAGGCAACGCAACGAGCGAACGCTCGATAATGGTCTAGAATATTGGACTTGACATTTGGGAGGCAAGATGGAGACTGTGAACCTTATCCTTGGAATTATCGCGTCTATCGCATCCATCGCCGCCGCCGTCATCTCGCTCCAAAACAAGCAAGAGATCAAGTCAATCAAAAAGAGTCTAAGCGACAACTCGCAGACCGCTACAGGTAAAGTTGCCACAAACGTCGTAGGCAGCAACAACTCGGCGAACATCCATGCTTCGCGATAAGCCAACGCAGACAAGCCAGAGCGCAATTGGAAAGGTCGCCACGAACATAACCGGCGACTCCAATAGCTATGACTCACATGACATAAACATCTACCAGCCCGTCTCGTCTGGCCCGCACCGGCCGCTTACAAAGACGCTCATGTATAAACTCCTGCAAATCATGATTTCGTCGACTGAGCCAACGGGCGAAGATTTCCCCCTTACGCCTCCGCCTCCTATAGAGAAGAAGCTGATTTACAACCACGCACCGCGTTACCTAAACATCATCAACGAGTATTCTGAGAACTGCGCTCGTCTCGACAGCGTGATCAAGGAATTCCCCGACAGCGAAGCCATCATCCAAAGGCTGAACAAGATGTTTGTCAATGTGGCAGACGTTCGCGATGACGGCAAGCTGTGCGTAGGAAACGGCGATGCACAGCTCAAGCTCATCGAGAACGAGATCTATAACATGATTGTGAATGACGCAAGCTTTCAGGCTGACGAGGTCCCCGAAGAAATCATCAACCAGTTCTGCGTTGCGTTGATTGCCGTTGCCGTGGCAAAATGCAGAGTCCTTCTGAGGCCAGGTGATGACGATGCTGCTGCTTGATCGCAATAATGAGCCGACGAGCACGGTCTATTACATCGCTGCCGCCTTGGATGGCTACATCGACCAGAACCCAGGCTTGGACGCCGGTCAACTCTATGAGGTAACGGCGAACACTCTGGTCAAGAAAGAAGTGAGCTACGACTTCTTTGTCATGGCTCTGGACTTTCTCTTCCTCCTCGGACGCGTGTCAATAGACGAGAAGGGAGGGCTACATGTTCATCAAGTCGCTTAGAATTCGCAAGACAACAACTGACGAAATAGTTCGCGAGGTCTTATTCCACAAGGGTGCCAACCTCATCGTCGATACCGAGGACTCCGAATCGCACAATCGCGTTGGAAAAACAACCTTCCTCAAGCTCATTGATATCGCAATGGGCGCCAAGGACAGGAAGCTCATTTACACAGACGCCGACACGGGCACGGTGACCGAGGAGCTACGCGATTTCATCGTCACAAACAAGATCGCCGTCGACATGACACTGACATCGGATTTTCCCGATGGCGATGACGTGATTCTCACAATCGACCTCTTCCCGAATGGAAGGTACTACATAGACGGCGAAAAGATGGGGCAGAAAGCTTACCAGCAACGACTCAATGTCTTGCTTTTCGGGAACGAAGCGAATGTGCCCACGTTTCGCCAATTGATCAATTCATTTGTCCGCGTGTCCGTAGGCGGGGATGATAATTCCTTCCTCAAAACCGTTCCCAGCGGCAGCACATCCATCTACCGGAGTGTCTACAACGCTCTGTTCGGCATCTCAGATCCGGCGCTCGACAAAAAGCGTGACGACCTCAACAAGGACTTGAACAAGACGCGTGAGTCCATCAAACGCTATAAGAAAGTCCAGAACGTCGATACGGTCAGCGAGCAGCAGCAGATACTTGCAGGGCTCGAAGCCGAGCATGAAGAAGTCCAGTGCAAGCTCAACAGCATCATCGACGCCGATGTCTACAGGGCCAACCGCGATGAAATCGCGGCTACACGCACCCGATACGCATCTCTGACACTGCAACTCTCAGACATAGACTACAGGCTGCAACGAAATGAAGAGGCCCTGCAGACTGCTATGCAAGAGCGCGGTAGACAAGCCGACGTTAATTTGAGCAGACGGTTTTTCGAGGAAGTCTGTTCGATGATCCCGATGGTGAATGCAACTTTCGAAGAGATGGTCGCATTCAACAACCAGCTCTGCGACAACAAGATTGCCTATTTCGCGAGTGTGGCAGAAAAACTGAAGGCCGAGCGTGCATCTGTGCAACGTGAAATCAGCCAACTGTCATCGCAGAACAGCCAATTCATGTCATTGGTGGAGCAAGACCTCATCGATGAGTACGAGTCGCTTCAGGCACGCCTAGTTGAGCTTTCGAGCAGTATCGGCAAATGCCGAGAAGTAATAGATACGCTCAACAGCTTTGAGGTAGAACAGACCAGCATTGAGGGAAAAATCGCATCGCTTGGCTCGTCTGATGATGGCGACGAGCCGCAATCCAACGATTTTGCTGCAATGATGCTTGCGTTTAACGCATTCTTCACTCCGCTTGCCAGGGAGTTCAACAACGAATCGCCGCTGCTCGTTTACTATGAAGAGTCGAACAAGTTCCCCGTTGCAATACGTGATACCGCTGGCTCCAGCACGGGCACACGCAAGTCACTCATCGCCGCATTTGATTTAGCGTATCAGCAGTTTGCAGAATCAAAGGGCATCAAGACTCCGCGCTTCATAGTGCATGACGTCCTTGAAAACATCGAGGGTAAGGTGTTGCGTGACATAATCGCACGCGCCAGCACAATCAACTGCCAGTACATAGTCGCAGTCCTTAAGGAGAAGCTCGATTCGTCGCTGATACCAGCCGAGGAGCAGGGTAAACTGCAAATCCTGCAGCTTTCGATTGACGATATGCTTTTCACGCGTGGCAAAGGTGTTGCGTCGTAGGAGTGACCTGTACTCTCCTACTCCCGTATCCCCACCGAGAACTCCCCGCCGAAGTTGTTCACCTCGAACCGCTCGTCAGCCACAAGTCCCTCCTTGCTCACACGGCACGCGAACGGAAACAACTCGGCCACGTCCTGCAGTTCCAGGAACGTCCGGTAACTCGACCGGTTTACCAGCATGTCGGCAAAGACCAAAAACCGCGTAAGCTCGTCATTCAGTTCGATGGGCTCTGCAATCACGTAGTGCCCCCGCCTCACGCGCCGGACAACGCCGAACTGATTGAGCGATGCCACAATCTTTTCGGAGCCCTTCAGGATGGTCATGCGCTTGCGCGCCGCCTCAACGCTCTTATTGTCCCGGCCTAGTCAAGTACCCGTTGCCTCTCCTCGACCATCTCGCAGAAGCCTCCCACATCCATGAGCCATTCTTGCTGTGAAGGCGTGTAGGTGGGGAAAAGCTGGGAGGGGATGACGAGCTGGAGCTTGCTGTCACGCATGGCGTTCGTGTAGTCCACGCTCACGGCGGGCTCCAGCGTGATAAGGTGCTTACGCTCGATGCGGTTCGCCTCCTCGAGCACCTGCCTCCAGCGCTCCTTGATGGTCGTCTTCGCACCGAGCATCGTAAGGCTCGAGGAGGGGAACCCCTCATCCCGGTAGCACTCGATTGACGGAAAAATGAAGTCCGGCTTCGACTTTCCCTCGGTGTAGGGCTGTGCTGAGTATCGGATTCCCCTACCCTTGAACAGGAACTCAAGCTGGTGCTCGAACGCTGTGCCCGCGCGGGACTTCCTGCGCTGGAAGGTCGACATGGTGGTCTTCAGAATGCCGTCGACGTCGAGCTGGCCGTTCAAATAGGGCGCAAGGTCTCTCTCAAGCAGATGGCGCTCAAACACCTTGAACAGCAATTCCTCGCGCTCGTAGCACGCGAGCAGGCTTCGATCGGGGTCATCCGCCCAGTCGAGACCTTCAAGGGTTGAGATGGAGTACTCCGTAAAGTCGATGCCCTTCGGAAACGTATGTCCAAACCTCTTGACCATATCGTCCAAGTAGATATCCGCGCTCAAGGGAGCGCGCGTCTCGATACCAATCATGCCGAGGATGCGCGAGGCCACCGCACCGATACGGTTGCGCTCGCCCTTTGATACGGCATAGCCCGAGCGGTCGGGCTCCTCGAAGCCGAACAGCCACCTCAGCTGCGACTCGATGGTCGAGCCTTTTTTAGCGAAGATGATGAGCAGCCCGAGGTCATCGGAGTTGGCGACCACCATGAGGTCGCCAGCGGATGCCTGCCTGATGGCGGGGTTGTCCTTGTAGTAGAGACGGTACTCGGTTCTCGTGGGATGTTTGCGGCGCGCATCGTACCAAGTCACGGTCCCGTCGCACATCTCCGGCTCCGCCTCGTCGCACATGTAGGCGAACGTGGTGCGGATGTCGCGGATGTCGTCGTCACCGAACAGCGACCTCAGCGGCAGCGTGCCGTTGAACTCGTGCTGATTACTCCTACCTGCGTCGATATCGACGTCCGCGAGGGTCTTCGAGACCGCGCCGTCGAAGTAGCTGCTAAGCGCCCCGTAATCCATCCTGACACGCTCCCATCATGAGCTTGGCCACCGACCGTATTACAGGGACCGTCACCGAATTGCCGAACTGGCGGTAGGCCTGTGTGTCGGAGACCGGGATTATGAACCGGTCGGGAAATCCCTGCAAGCGCGCGCACTCTCTAGGGGTCAGCTTACGGGGGTTCTCGCCCTCGCCGCGCGAGACCAAGATCTCACTACCGTCCTTATGATAGCGTGCGGAGAGCGTCCTCGTGGTGTCCGATGGAGTGATAAGACCGTAGCCGAACCCGTTGCCGGCGGCCTCGTGCTTGGCCTTGTATGCTTTCAAATATGACCACAGCTTGTCGGAGAGCACGTACCTCGCGTCCGCATCCTCCTCCAGAATCTCCGCGGCTTTCTGACCACTGTTCGGGCAGTCGAGGTCGTCCCAAGAGAACTCCACATCGTCGCGAAAGCCAACAATGTAGATGCGCTCGCGGTGCTGGCATGTCCAACCCTTGGAGTCCAGAACCTTGTAGTGAACGTGGTAACCGAGCTCGTCCTGGAGGACCTGCATGATGACGTCGAACGTTCTGCCCCTGTCGTGACTGATCAGATTCTTCACGTTCTCGAGCAGGAACGCCTTCGGGCGCTTCTCGTTCAGGATGCGTGCAACCTCGAAGAAGAGCGTGCCCTGCGTCTTGTCTTCGAAGCCCGTAGCGCGACCAAGGGAGCGCTTCTTGGACACACCCGCAAGCGAGAACGGCTGGCATGGAAAGCCAGCGAGCAGCACGTCGAAGTCGGGGATGTCTGAAGCGGCGACCTCACGGATGTCCCCCGCCGGGGTTTCGCCGTAGTTCATGCGGTAGGTCTTCTGCGCAAACTTATCCCACTCGCAGGAGAAGACGCACCTGCCGCCCAGCTCCTGGAACGGCATGCGGATCCCGCCGATGCCCGCGAACAGGTCGATGAAGGTGAAGGCAGGCTTCCCCTCCCCTGCGGGTGCAAAGGGGGCGCGATGGCCGAGGGTGGAGATGTACTTCGACTCGGCTGCGGTGGGCCTTGTTTCGCCTGCCTCCCAGCGGCGCACCGTTCGCTCGCCGTTGGGGCCCATGCCTAGGGCAGCGGCGAATTCCTTCTGAGTCAAGCCGAGCTCCTGTCTCTTGGCCTTTACCTCATCTGCTGATAATTGCATGACGCACCTTCTGGATAGATAACAGGACAATATGTCCTCATTTTGCCACAGTGATGAAGAGATAAACTCGTCAGAATAGCAACCTTGCCCCAAACCATGGGTTTCTCACGTCTCCCACATCCGACAATCCATGTACCACTCAAACCGCGAAGACCCATCTAACCACCGCTGCGTTCTATACGATAGTCGTTCGCCAGGACATTTTTCTGCCGCCGCAGTCATTAGTCCAAGTGAAAAGCGGCAAGCCGAGAACCTCACGCCTCTCCATCATCAATCATTCCATTTCACAAATGACGCAGCGGCGCAATTAGCAACGCGGAGCATGGAACCATGCTATACCCGTCCAAACGATATTGTCCGCGCCCAACAGCTATCAATCAATTTACCTTGGCCTGCTGGCGCAGAGAGTGCAGCCAAGCCTCATGATCATCGTAACAATAAAGAACATGGGATCGCGAGGATTTGCCGAGGCGAATGTACTCCGGCCCCTTACTAGGACAGCGCCAATTTGCAAGGGTCTTCGCGCTTACGCCAATCAACTTTGCTGCCTCTTCACTCGAAAACGCAAGCGGGCGTACGGATTCAACAGCGCATGTCACGCCGTTTGCTCCACCCATAAAGACCCTCAGACTCTCCGATCACACCCACCCGTTACAGATTGAGACAATTTGACGGTACCGAATTCTTGTCAAGGCGTGGTACAATTGTGTCCCAACGCAAAGGAGGTACCTATGCCCACCTGTGTGCCCGTCCGAGACATGAAGGACACCGCTGCATTTACCGCGCTTGTTGAGTCCGAGCGCGACGTCACCGTAACTAAGAACGGCTATGAGGCCATGCACTGCATCAGCAGCGACCAGTATCGTCTCATGCAAGACGAAATCGCCAAAGCCAAGCTGCTGTCTCGTATGATGTTGGCAGAAGACGAGATATCGCAAGGCGACTACAGCGACTACGACTCCTTCGCGACCGCGATACGAGACAAATATGGCCTATAACGTCGTAATACTCGAAAGCGCACAATATGAATACGAGGCTATTGTCAGATACCTTGCTCAAATCCTTATGAACCCACGTGCAGCAGGCAATTTTGTTGCTGAGTTTGAATATCAGCTTGATCTGCTTCGCGAGCAGCCGCTCCTACGGCCCCTCTCCCACATACGAGAGCTGGCGGCACGCAATTATCGATCGTTTACCGTCAACAAATACGTGTGTCTTTACAAGTTTGAGCGCGATACGATCTATATCGCCCATGTCTTTCATCAGTCACAGGACTACGGCCGCCTGGTCTAGCCCACAAACTGAATACTTGGTCCGATCTCCCGCAGCGATAGCTAGCAAATGATCTGCGTGTGCTCCTCGATGGCGGCGCGGTCCTCGGCGGCGATGCCCGGCTCGCACACCACGGCGTCCAAGCTGTCCAGGCGGCAGAAGGTGTAGAAGTCGCGCTTGCCGATCTTGCTTGAATCGGCGATCAAGTAGCGCGAGTCTGCCTTGCTAAAGGCGAGCTGCTGGATACGGCCCTCGTCCATGTTGGACGTAGATACGTCGCCATCCAGAATGCCGTTGGCACCGATAAACGCAGCGTCGATACCCAGTGCACGCAGGGTATCCTCGGCCGTTGGCCCCACAAAAGCGGCGGTGCGGCGACGGTACATACCGCCCACGAGGCACAGGTCGCAGTCTTCGCGCGACTCGAGCAGGTTAAACACCGAAAGCGAGTTGGTCACAATGCGCAGGCGACACGCCGGCAGCATCGAGGCCATCTGTTCCACCGTAGTGCCCGTACCCAAAAAGATGGTCGAGCCCTCCTCGATAAGCTCCACAGCACGGCGCGCAATCTGCAGCTTTTCCTCGGCATGCTTAGTGCGCTTTTCGCTGTGCGAATACTCATGGCGCAACATAGCATGGGGACGTCCCTGTGCGCTACGGGCGCCACCGTGCACGCGCTCGATCTCGCCCAGGCTCGCAAGTTCTTCGAGGTCGCGGCGAATCGTCATATCCGAAACGCCCAGCGCATCCGAAATCTCCTTGACCGAGACCGTGCCCTGCTCTTCGAGCAGCTGACGAACCTTATCCTGTCGCTCTGCTTTAATCACGATGAATCCTCGCCGTTCTTTGCGCGCATATCATTCAAACAGTAACGAACAAATTGTATCAGACTCGTGCGCGTCAAAAATGAACACCCGCACAGCTCCAATCATCACTTTTTTGAGAAAAATACCCCCTGCTTTAGTGGGGTGTAGTGATAATCTCGCCTGTTCGCGCTACAGTTTGTCCGAAATACCTCGATGTTAGGAACCAAATGATCACTTCCGAGCTTTTCGGCACCGCGCCGTGCGGCACCTCCGTTCATCGTTACACCCTCAACGGGCCCGAGATCTGCGTTCGCATTATGGACTATGGCGCCACCGTGCTGGGTATCGATGTGCCCGATATTCCCGGCAACGTGCGCGATGTGGTGCTGGGCTTCGATAAGCTCGAGGATTACTTTGACAACCCCGCCTGCTTTGGCGCGACCATCGGCCCCGTGGCAAACCGCACCGCGGGCGCCACGATCACCATCGACGGCACGGACTGGCACATGCCGGCCAACGAAGGCGTCAACAACCTGCACAGCGATCTTGAGCATGGTCTGCACAAGCGCGTATGGGACGTTGAGCTCGACGAGACTCACAACGCCGTGCGCATGACCACCTCGCTTAAGGATGGCGAGCTGGGCCTGCCCGGCAACCGAATCTTTACGGCTGTGTTTACCGTTACGCGCACCGGCGTCTTCCGCATCGAGTATGGTTGCGAGAGCGACCGCGCCACCTACGTGTCCATGACCAACCACACGTACTTTAACCTTGCCGGCCATAACGCCGGCATGGACTGTGAGCACTTCTTTATCGCCAACGCTGCCCACTACTTGCCCATTAACGAGCAGAACATCCCCACCGGCGAAATCGCTCCGGTCGAGGGAACACCGTTTGACTTTCGCGAGCTGCGCCCCGTCGCACCCGGCATGGAGGCCGACGACCCGCAGATTAAGCAGGCCCGTGGCTACGATCACTGCCTGTGCATCGATGGCTATCAGTACGGCCGCAACCTGCGTCGCGCCCTACATGTCGAGGAGATGTGGACCGGTCGTGAGCTGGACTACTACACCACCGCCCCGGGCGTGCAACTCTACACCGGCAACTGGCTGGGCGACGAGCACGCCAAGGACGATGCCAACTATGGCTGGGGCGCCGGCTTTGCCCTCGAGGCCGAGATGTACCCCGACACGCCGCACCAGCCGCTGTTCCCGCAGGGCATTGTGGGTCCGGGTCACCCCTACAGCAATATGATCGAATACCACTTTATGAGGCACTAGGCCCACAACGCGACATCTCGCACAGCAACGCCCGCCGGCACCACCGCCAACGGGCGCTGCTTCATGCCTAAATCCTTCTTTTCGATGCCACCGAATTGGTGACATAACAAAACTATGCCGAATTACTACGATGAACCCACTATGTCCGACCACGCGCTGGTTTATAAAAAATTAGCAACTCGTCTACCTGCGGTTTTATTCTCTGCAAATTTGGCATGCTCGGCGATAAGCAATTCATCGTAGTAAACCGGCATAGTTTTGGCGGACAGCGCCACACAGATCCCCTACGAAGGCAAAATGATCCGTTTTCCTCCGTCCCCAAGGGATCAGTTGAACAGATTGCCGATGGGGTCGGGGGCGGAACTGGGGAGATAGCGGATTTCTAGTTCTATGCCGAGCTTTTGCAGCTCTCTGAGAACAGCGACGTCTGTGTCGTCTACGGCAACTGCGGGCGTTGCGGGACGCTTGCCCTCCCCTGCCTGCATATGACCAATGCTGATCTTGGTGATCGGCACACCGCCCTTAACCAGCGCGAGCGCATCGGAGGGTGAGGCCACCATGATCAGAATCAATTGGCGAGGCGTTGCGGTATGAATGACGTCGATGGTCCTTTGCACCGAGAAAAACCGCGTCCAAACGCCTTCTGGCGCCGCCACCCTCATGGGTGCCCATTGGCGCGAATCTGCCGCGATCTCATCGTTGACGATTAGGACAAGGTTGGAACCCACGGCTTCGTTCCACAGCTCAACGTCTTGTCCGTAAATGAAACGGTCGTCGATGCGTGCGAGAAGAATCTTGGGTTGAGTCATCGCTGCCCCATTCTGTTTGAGACCCGTAAGAGCAAGACATCGCGTCTCCAATATTAGTGCATTTAAAGTGAGAAAAGCCGTCAGAACCCTTGCGCTGATTTGCGATGTCCCGTATCATAGACAGACGTTGACGCCTCTGTTGCGTCATCACATGGCCGCCAGCGTAGCTCAGTTGGTAGAGCACCGCTCTCGTAAAGCGGGGGTCACCGGTTCGAGCCCGGTCGCTGGCTCCATTGCACAAGATAGCCGCCTTCGGGCGGCTTTTTTGTTGCTGATTTCGGGCGCGCTTCCGCCAATCCAAGCACAACGCCGCCGGAAACTCTCCTACTCAACAAAAGCCCCGCCAACCGCAATCCCCAAAGGAACCGCGATCAGCGGGGCCCAAGCGCGTTCCTCCAAGGGATAACGCTCGCAAAACGAACAGCTCAGCCGAGCAGCGCGCTACTCCTCCCAGTAAGCATCTGCAAGCAGCTTAAAGCAGATCTTCTTGACCGGCTGCGCGCCATCGCCCGGGAACTCGAGCGTGGGCATGTGAGGCTCGCCGGCAACAAACAGCGCAAACTTGTCGTCAGCAAGATCGCCGGCGATCGAGGCGTCGGAATCGACCAGATCGTAGTCGTCCTTCTCGTCAAACTCCTGAACCAGCGTCAGGCTGCCCGTGGCAACCTTAAAGGCCTCGCGACCCTCGACGTCGATCTGCAGGTCGTGATAGCGCTGATGCGTCTCATAGTGAGCCTCGGCTTCGGGACGCGTCGTGGGAGCCATGACGTTCGCAAAGACCTTGTCGCCCAGAATCGGATGGCTGCCGACCTCGAGCTTCGCCGGATCGTTCTCCTCGAGCCAATCGATCAGCACGTCGAGGCCCTTGAGCATTCCACGGTACTCCTCGATATCGCCCAATGCACCGTAAATCATCTAAATCCCCTCTCGGATCGTTTCCTTGGCGGCTACTCGGCAAACGCATTACCGACGCTGTTGCCACCCACATGCGTCTCGACCAGGGTAAGGTCGGGATTGAACACGACAGTGTCGGCGTCGCGCCCCGGCATAATGCTACTGCACTTGTCGTCGACATGAGCTAGCAACCGATGCCGGGGCCGCAGCACAAGCTCCTACAGCTCGGTCACGACAACGCCGTTGTAAACCTCGTCCCAACGATCCATAACCAAGTGGCCAGTCATGGGATCCATAGCATTGAGCTTGCCGCAGGTGTTGGCGGTACGCAGGACCGTCTCGTCATCCGCGCCAGCAGCAATCGCATGTGCAAAGCCGGCAATGGTCGAATCGCCAGAGCCCGTGGCGTTAACGGCGGGGATATCGGGCGTCTTTGCGCGGAACGCACGGCCATTATGGAAACCAACGGAGCCGGCAGCGCCCATGGATACGACGACCCAGGGGATATCGGAGAAGCGAGCGTCAGAGGCGAGCGCGGAACGGAGCTCGTCCACATCGTCGGTGGTAAAGCTCGTGCCCAGAAGGCCGTTGATCTCGGTCAGGTTAGGCTTAACCAGCTCAGGCTTGACCTCGGACTTGAGCGCAGCCTCGAGCGAAGCACCCGAGGTATCGAGCAGCACCTTGGCGCCGGCGTTCTCTGCAATGCCCGTGATCTTGGCGTAGTAGTCTGCCTCGACACCGCGGGGCAGCGAACCCGAAATGGTGACGACGTCGGCTTTACCTGCAAGCTCGGTAAACTTGGCGGTAAAGGCATCGAGCTCCTCGGGGGCAATTGTCGGGCCGCTCTCGAGCAGCTCGGTCTGGTTGCCGGCGTGGAGGATGTTGAGGCAAATACGAGTCTCGCCCTTGATGGGCACAAAGTCGTTGTTAATACCGTTGGCGTCCATGAGCTCCGCCATGTAGGCGCCCATGTGGCCACCAAGCAGGCCGGTTGCCACAACGTCGTCGCCCAGCTGGCCCAGGACGCGAGCCACGTTAAGGCCCTTGCCGCCGGCGGTCTTTTCGGGCGTCACGCGGTTGACATCGTCGATAATGAGCTCATCGAGCTGATAGCGCGTATCGACAGACGGGTTCATCGTAACGGTGAGGATCATTTTTAGCTCCTTATCTCGCAGGCTCCTTGTGCCTCGCGATACGAGTCGACAAAACGGAATTACAGAATCTCAATCGTAAACGAGCGTACGATGGTTTCCTTGGGCTTGGCGACAAGGCAGCCGCGCTTATGCTCAAGCACGTCGTCCTCATCGGAGCAGGTCGAAAGGCCGCCCCAGGGTTCAACTGCCACAAAATCGCCCTCGGGCTTACTCCACACAATGAGATACGGGAAGCCCTCAAAGCTCAGGCGGACGCCCTTGTCCTCCCCCTTCTTAGAAAGCGTGACCTGACGGCTCTCGAGCACGTCAAAGATGGTCTCCGCGAAATCGAAGAGCTCGTGCGATAGGGGCAGCGTCTTTCCCACCATGGGGTTCTTGGAGCGGTTTGCCACGTCAATCAATCCAGTCGAGGGAACGGCGGTGCAGAGCTCCGCAGCCTCGTCTTTCTCAAAGCGCAGCTCGTAGTCCGTATAGGCCTCGCCCTCATCGAGCGGACACCTAAAGCCGGGATGACCGCCGATAAAGAACGGCATGTCCTCGGTTCCCTCGTTGGTCACCTCATAGGAGACGCGCACGGCGGTATGCTCGAGCGTATAACGAGCGACAAGCTTAAACGGATACGGATAATCGCTCAGCAGTGCGGCGTTATCCTCCGAAGCCAGGCACATCGCCAGCTCGTTCTCGCCTTGGCTCAGTAGCTTCCACTCCTGTTTGCGCGCAAACCCGTGGCGAGCGAGCTTTACATGATGCCCGGCAAACGTCATGGCGCTGTT
Source organism: uncultured Collinsella sp. (assembly GCA_902496115.1). Classification (GTDB taxonomy): domain Bacteria; phylum Actinomycetota; class Coriobacteriia; order Coriobacteriales; family Coriobacteriaceae; genus Collinsella. The sequence continues at coordinate 87,239 of CABUZK010000002.1, forward strand.
GTCGCGCAAGCCTCCACAAATCGGGAAGCAAATCGGCGCCTGGCCAGACCACACGGCGGGATCGCCCTGCCACAGATACTCGCGACCTCCGGCCTCAATCGAGGTAAACGAACCACCGGCCGTGGAGACCTTGATAGAAATCGAATCGTTGGAGAGAGCGTATTCCATTGTCCATCCTTTCGAACAACTGCTTTTTGCTCGCAAGAACCCGTCTCGGCCCTGGCCAAAGGACAAACCCGCACGTTCATCGATGCGTCCGGTTTCCCAGCCATGCAACGGGGTACCATACAGACATTGATGCAATTACAGCTGAAAGGCCTTCTTATGCGAACCATCATCCTTTATGCCTCACGCCACCACGGCAATACGAAAAAGCTCGTGGACGCCATCGTCGAGGCGCACCCCGAAATCGATACCCTCGACGTGAAGTCACTCGGGAAAAACGAGTACCCCGACCTGCACGAATATCATCTGATCGGCGTCGCCACGGGCATCTATTACTCCGAGATCGACAAAGATATGGCACGCGTGCTCACGAACGTGCTGCAGCCGCAGGACAAGGTGTTTGGCCTTATGACCTACGGTGGCAAAAACAAGTGGTACGGCAAGGATATCGATGGCATCTGCCGCATGAGGCAGGCCATCTTTATGGGTGTCTACGGCTGCCCCGGCTTTGATACGTGGGGGCCGTTCAAACTCACCGGCGGTGTCCAAAAGGGACACCCGACCGCTGAGGAAATTAAGGGCGCCGTCGACTTCTTCGACAAAATCGAAAATGAGTACGGCGATATCATCGTCGAAGAGTATGCCAAGCGCGAGAAGCGTCTAGCATACGAAAAGGAGCATCCCGCGGGGGGTCTTGTGGCCGGCGTCAAGCGCACGGCAAAGAAGATCGCTAACAAGCTGTAACTGTTAAGGTGCTTTTGAGCGTTTAACCCATACGGCGGGTCCGAGCAGATTCGGGCCCGCCGTCTTTTTCTATCGTTACTCGGTAAAGGCGTTGCCGACGCTCTGGCCGCCAACATACGTCTCGACGAGGGTGAGCTCATGGTCGAACACGACAAAGTCGGCGTCGCGACCCGGCATGATGCTGCCGCACTTATCCTCGATGTGCGCGGAGCGTGCCGGCACCTCAGTTGCCATGCGAATGGCGATATCGGCGCTGGCGATGCCCCAGTCGACGATGTTCTTGACGCCCTGGGCAAGCGTGAGCACCGAGCCGGCAATGCTCTTGCCGTCGGCGAGCCAGCACAGGTTGTCCTTCATGATGACGTCCATGCCGCCACTGGTGTAGCTGCCCTCGGGCATGCCGCCGCAACCCAGGCAGTCGGTGATGAGTACCGTGTGCTGCCAGCCCTTTGCCTGCAGCAGCGCCTTGATGGCGGCAGGGTTTACGTGCTTGCCGTCACAGATGATCTCGGCGTAGGTCTCGGGCGTAGACATGGCAGCACCCACGACACCGGGCTCACGGTGATGCAGACCGCGCTGGCCGTTATAGGTATGCGTAAAGCAGCTGGCACCGGCATTGATGGCGGCGATGCACTCATCGTAGGTGGCGTCGGAGTGACCGATGCTGGTCACCACGCCCTTGGCGTTCAGAGCAGCCGCATAAGCAGCGGCACCGTCGCGCTCGGCCGCCATGGCGCTTTTGACGATACGTCCGCCAGCAGCCTCCTGCCACTGATCGAAGACCTCCTCGGAGGGATCGATAAGATAAGCGGGGTTCTGCGCGCCCACGTGCTTCATGGTAAAGAAGGGGCCCTCCAGGTAGATGCCCTGAATGCGGGCACCGCAGAAGTCGGGGCCGCGGCCCTCGTCCGCCTTGGCGATAGCAGCGCAGGCGTCCTTGATCTGCTCGACGCCATCGGTGAACGTCGTGGGCAGCCAGCTGGTGGTACCGCGACGGGCGAGCTCGGTTGAGCTGATATCGATGCCCTCGGGATCGTTATCGGTAGTTGAGTGGTTGTAGAAGCCATGGATGTGAGTATCGACCATACCCGGTGCGATCCACGATCCCGTGTAGTCCTTAATCTCGCAAGAGGGCTCGTCGGCCTGCCAGGCGCCAAAAACGCCATCCTCGACCATAAGATAGCCGCCCAGTTGCGGGCCTGCCGGCAAGAAGAACTTGTCAGCCTTAATTGCGTACGTGCTCATATGCACTCCTCGCTTCTAAAGCAGTTGACTGTGGTGATGCTTATACCCAGCTCACGTAAAACAAAAAGCGCCCGCCCGCCGTTATGAGCGGACGGGCGCCCTTACAGGGGGACGCGATTAAGCGGTGAAGGGGTGAATCGTCACGCCCTTAACCACGCGGTTGACCGTGCCGGTGGGGCTCGGCGTATCGGGCGTGTTGCCCACGCGGACGGAGTTGAGCAGGCTGATAGCCTGGGCAAACATCACGAACGGCAGAGCAAGGTAGCCCTCGGGAAGCGCCTCGTAGCCCTTAAAGGTGAAGGACTCTCCCTCGTAGACGGTGGCACCTTCCTGCTGAACGGCGATGGTGTGCTGAGCGATCTTGTCGCCACCGATCTCGTTGAGGATGTCGATATCGTACTGACGGGTGTAGGCATCGTTGTTGACGAACACGAAGACGAGCGTCTTATCGTCGACGAAGGACTTAGGTCCGTGACGATAGCCCATGGAGGTGTCGTAGGAAGTAGCGACCAGACCGTGAGCGAGCTCGAGGATCTTGAGCTGGCTCTCCTGGGCAAGGCCACCGAAGGAGCCAGAACCCAAGTAGGTCACGCGGTTGAAGTCGCCAGCCAGATAATCGGCGATCTCGGGCTCACGGGAGATGACCTCCTCGCCCATCTTGGCGATGGTCTCGACCCACTCGGCCTTCTGCTCGTCAGAGGCAGTGTCGAAAATAAGGGTAGAGAGCAGGGTCATGCAGGAATAAGAACCGGTCATGGCGAAGCCCTTGTCGTTGGCGCGCGGAATGAGCAGCGTCAGCGCGTTGGGATCATCAGCAGACTCGACGGCGAGCTTGCCCTCGGGAGCGCAGGTGATGTTGAGGAACTTGACGTTGTGGACGAGCTCCTTGGCAACGGCAACGGCGGCAAGGCTCTCGGGGCTGTTGCCAGAGCGGGCAAAGGAAACCACGAGCGTGGGATCCTCGGCGCGCAGGAAGTCGCGCGGGGCGCTCACGATGTCGGTCGTGGCGATGGGCTTAAAGTCGTAGAGATCAGTGTTACCAGCGTGACGCAGGTACGGGGCGCAGGTATCGCCAACGTAGTCGGACGTACCGGCACCGGTGAAGACAACGGACAGACGACCCTCGCCCATAGCGCGAGCCTCGGCCAGGAAGGCCTCGATGGCCTCCTTGTTCTCGCGATAGATGTTGAGCGTATCGCGCCAAAGCTCGGGCTGCTGAGCAATCTCGGCCGTGGTGATCTGGGCGCCGAGCTCGGTGAGCTCCTCGACACTCTTCTCGAACATTTCTAATACCTCTCTCTAGAAGTAATCCTCTGACGTGCAATTATACACTTCGGTTGGTTATCTGGTAGTAACCAGTTAAATGCAAAGAATCACCATATGGAAACGATGCGAGCACTAGTTGCTGCGCTGGTGGTAAACCTTGTATTTAAACTGATCGGCACGAGCAACCGAGAGTGTGTACTCCACTACCTCGTTTGACTCGTTATACGTAGTCCTGACCAAATCGAGCACAGGCGAGCCCTCGACAATTCCCAAAAGGTGGGCATCGGTGGGACGGGCTATGCTCGCATAGAACTCCTCTTCGGCCACGCGAATCTTTTGCTGAAAGTCCTGCTCAATCACATCGTAAAGCGGCTTACGCTCCAGCAGCGGTCGCTTTAGGGATAGAAATTGACGAACCGGTAGATAGCTGCGTTCGACCATCATGGGCATGTTGTCGGCAGAACGAAGGCGCTTGAGCTTAAAAATGCGATCACCGATGCGCAATCCCATATGCTCGGCCAGATTCTTATCGGCCTCCATCTCGCAAAACTCGAGAATCGTGGTCTCGGGTTCTCGACCCATCGCGCGCATCTGCTCGGTAAAGCTGTAGGACTGCATAAGATTGGTTGCTTTTGCCGAACGGTCGGTCACAAAGGTACCGCGACCGTGCTGCCGAACCACCAGTCCTAAACGCTCCAGTTCCTGCAGAGCCAGGCGTACCGTAGTGCGCGAGAGACCATAGCGCTCCGAAAGTTCGCGCTCGGAAGGAATCATGTCACCGGCGCGATATTCATGGTCAATCTTTTCGGTCAGAATATCGACCAGCTGATCGTACAGCGGCTGCTTACGCGCTCCGATCGCCATCCTATCCTCCCTTTTGCTCGAATTCGGCTAACTACCTAGGGTGTTATGCATTATCTGTCTGCCACACCCGAATCATTAAGAAAACAAAAGCCGCGCGCTCTTTCGAGCACGCGGCTTTTAACATACACATGGCTTAAGGGGTCGGGGTGTGAGCCGCGTAGGGACACACCCCTCAAGCTAGAGCCTTACCAGATGCTCGGCCAGAGACCAAGCGGGCCAGCGCCCAGGATGCCAAGGACGAAGAGCAGGAGAATGCCCTTGGTCGGGGTCCAGCTGTGCTTAGCGAACATGTAGTAAAGCAGCAGCGTAAGCATAAGCGGGACGAGCTTCGGGACGATGGTGTTGAGGGTGTCGGCAACAGAGAAGTTGACCGGATCCTCGGTAACGGTGCCGTAGGTCACGGACTCCATGCCGTTGCCCAGATCGGTGACGCCGCACTCGACAGCGTTGCCGTCGGCATCGGAAGCGGTAAGGGCGTTGCCGTCCTTATCGGTCATGGCGATGGTACCGGCCTCAGCGGTCTCGGTATCGATGCCCTCCATACCGGTGAAGTTCTCGGCCTCCTTCTCGGAGACGATCACGGTAGTAGCGGAGAGACCACGGGTGGTGCCGTTGGGGATCTGGAGGTTGATCTGGGTGCCACCCATGGTGACGACCAGGCAACCGACGACGAAGACGCCCATGATGGAAGCGGCACGCGTGAAGGCCTGCATGTTGGCGGTCAGAGCGTCAATAGCGCTGGTGCCAAGCTTGTAGGACCAGTTCATGAGCCAGAAGCGCAGAGCGAACTGGACGACGTTGAAGATCACCAGGAAGATGATCGGCGCAGCGGCGTTGCCGTTGATGGCCATGTTGGAGGTGATGCCGGCCGTGATAGGCACGAGCGTCAGCCAGAACAGGGCGTCACCGATACCACCGAGCGGGCCCATTGCGGCGACGCGGACGGCGCGGATCGTGGGGATGTCAACCTTGTTCTGCTCGAGCGAAAGCACGATGCCCATAACAAAGGTGACGAGGAACGGGTGGGTGTTGAAGAACTCCAGGTTGTGGCTCATGGAAGCCGCGAGGTCGTTCTTGTTGGTGTGGATCTTCTCCAGACCGGGGATGATGGAGTAGAGCCAACCGGCGGCCTGCATACGCTCGTAGTTGAACGAGGCCTGCAGGAAGCAGGAGCGCCAAGCCATCTTGTTGAGGGTCTTCTGGTCGAGCTGCGGAGCAGGAGTGAGATCCTCGTAGTGCTCCGGGATCACATACTCATTAGATGCCATCTTCGAAGTCACCTCCGTCAGAAACAGCTGCACCCTTCAGCTCGGTCTGCTGCTGGAAGTCCCAGAAAGCGATGCCGAAGCCGATGAGAGCGAGGATGAGCAGAGCAGGGGTTGCCAGCGAATCGTTGGCAACGGTGATGAGCGCGAGGCCAAAGCCCATGAGGAAGAAGCCCCACATATCGCGGTTCATCATAACCTTGAGCAGGACGGCGAAGCCGACGAAGCGCATCATGCCGCCTGCAGCGGACAGACCGGTCTGCAGCCAAGTCGGGATGGCGGAAGCGATGGTCTGACCAATGGTAGCGCCAGCGATGAAGAACAGGGTGACGACGACAGCGAAGATCAGGCCGAGCAGAGCCATGGCGAAGTAGTTCAGGCGCTCGATGCCCTTGGTGTCCGCGTTATGAGCCATGTTATCGGCCGTGGACATAAGCGGGGACATAAGCGTGAAGACCAGGGTAACGCCGAGCTGACCAAGCAGAGCGAACGGAATGGCAAGGCCGACTGCCGCGTTGGGCTCGAGGCCCGTGGCGATAGCGAGAATGGCTGCCATGATGCCGCCAATGACGGCGTTAGGCGGCTGAGCGCCTCCGATCGGCATGTTGCCGATCGTCATGAGCTGATAGGTACCACCCACGAGAAGACCGGTGTTGAGGTCGCCAAGGATAAGACCGATGACGGCGCCGGTGACGATGGGCTGATAGAGAGACTCGAGGAAGTCAAACTGGTCGATTGCCGCGATGAACGTGACAACGAAGACCAGAGCGATCTGGATGATCGAGTATTCCATCTTGCTCCTCCTTTCAAAATGTATGTACGCACTTTGGATATCACGTACAGAACGTCAGGGTTTCAATCCTGACAACGTGGATCACGAGGATTACGAGAAGAGCTTGCTCGTGTCCTCAACAGGCGTGCTCGGAACGCGCCTGATCTCCAACTCCACCCCCAATTCCTGCAGCTCTTTAAACGCAGCGACATCCTCGTCGTTAACTGCGACGGAGGTGGCAACTTGGCGCTTTCCTTCCGACATGTGCATGTTGCCGATGTTTACCTTCTTTATAGGCACACCGCCCTTGACGAGCGTAAGCACGTCTTCCGGTGTTTCGGCCACGATGAAGATCTTCTGGCGCGGGCTCGCCTTGCCAATGACGTCGATGGTCTTCTGCAGGGAGAAGAAACGCGTAGCGACGCCGGCGGGAGCGGCCATCTTCATGAGGTTCTGGCGCATGGTGTTGGACGCCACGTCGTCGTTGGCGACGAGGATGAGGTTGGAGCCCAGAGTGGAGTTCCACTGGGTGGCAACCTGACCATGAACCAGTCGGTTATCGATGCGGGTAAGAAGAATGTTGGGTTCTGCCATGTTGATCAGCTTCCTTTCGATATTTGCTGACGACAGTTACTTGATCTCCTGAATCGCGTAACGCGAAACATCTACGACGGCTCCGGATCGGACTTTGATCTGGACCTTCTCGCCTTCGAAGCCTTTGACGGTTCCGTAGATACCGCCGGCGAAAAGAACCTCCTGACCCGGCTTGAGCTCGGTGTGCAGCTCCTTGAAGTACTTTTGCTTCTTCTTCATGTTGATTTGCGACCAGATGGTGTAAATCAAGCCCATGATGGCGAGCAGGCCTAAAAGGGCGACCGAGGAGCTCAGAACGTTGGCTCCGAAATCGGCCATTAGATGCCGTCCTCGTCGCCGAAGATATCCTCTTCCTCGGAGCCGGCAACGGATGCGACCGTCTGGGCGGTGATGCCCGTCTGGCCAACGGTCACGGCCTGCTCGCCAAGCTCGGCGAGCGTGGCGTTGCCGCGGAGGAACAGAAGCTCAATAACCATGGGAAGGTTAGTGCCGGTCAGAACCTCGACATTGTCGACATCCTGGGCAATCATCATCGACTGGTTGAACGGGGTGCCACCAAGCAGGTCGGTAAAGACGAGCACGCCATCGCACTCCTCGCGCATGGCGGTAATAGCGGCGCGGAGATCCTCACCGTAGGAAGCAGCCTGATCGCCCTCAAAAGGAACGACGGTAAAAGCGGGCTGGTCGCCGGCAACCATAGCGATAGCGCTTGCAAGGCCGGGTGCGAACTGTCCATGACCGGTAAGAATAAAGCCAACCATTCAAATTTCCCTTCCGAAGGTGTGTACAATCTGAGTCCGATGATTTTCGGAAGCCAGCGGGCGCTCGCCCTTAAAGCTTCTTGGAAAGCGTTCTTTAAAGACCAGTGGTTTCTAAACTGGTAGTAACCACGTGACGTGTTGTTGTCACTATATCACCCCAGAAGAGGCCGCTTCCGTTGATTCATACGGTAAAACGTTTTTGCACCGTTCACGGTGATAAATCGACCGTTTACCGGTCGTTAACACTTCTACCTGCGGTTTTGAAACCGTTTCGAAATGCTTTGGCAAAAGATCGGATCTTTTCCTGCGTCTAAACAACGCAGGGCGGCTAAAAATAGCGTGAAGAAAAATTGCAGGTCATTGTGAAGATGTGTGAATTGGTCTTTTTGACTTAATACCAGTTAGAACCAGTTTTGAGATTATCGGTGAACGGTAGTTTTCGACCGCTCACCGGTTACTTGCAATCGTTTGCAGTTGTTTTCCCAGATGAATTAGGGAAACACAATGGAGCGCTTGCGCGATCACGGGAAGTTTTGACATTTGTCCTCATCCCCCGCGCGCCGAACTCCGACACTCAAAACGAGCTAATAGTTCATGCTAATCGTTTTCAATCATTACTTAGTCAGTATTCGTAATTATTTATCGTTTGTCATTAATTATGATATAAGATACAAGTATCATCCAAGAGATTGGTTGGAGGGGCTATGATCCGCCGGAACGCATCCACATCGAATGAAGCCATCGGTCGCGAACAGACAATAGCCGAGCTGAGGAGGCTCACCCGCATCTGCAAATGGGCCACAATCTGCGCCACTGCGGCACTCGCTCTGGGACTCTTCGCAGTCATTGCAATCGACCTTCTACTCATATTGCCCAGTCTCTCCCAAGGATTCTGTCTCCAATCCGTAGAACTTCAAGCCGGCGAAGGACCGTGCCTCGCTCTCGTCGGTGCCAATGCACAGACCCCACTTATGCTCATCGCGCACGACGGTCACACCGCCATGGGGAGCGTCATGATGACATTCCTCGCGCTCGCTATCGCACTGAGCGCATACAAGCTTTTCTCCATCATTGAAAAGGCGGGCAGGCCCTTTGACCTTGAATGCAGCCGTATGCTACATCGAGTTGGGCTTTTGTTCCTTATCGGCGGCGCTGCCGTGAGACTCCTTGGTGCCATAGTCACGGGATTGATGCTTTCGGGATTTGGCGGCAGCTTTACAGATGCCTTCGGCGGCCAGCTGTTCGAGCCCTCTATGCTCTTTGCAGGCCTGATTATTATCCTGATTGCCAGCATCTTCCGCTACGGGTGTATCCTGCAAAAACAAGATGACGAGTTGCTCTAGGGGGAATCCATGATCATTCTGCGGCTCGACCGCATGCTCGCCGAACGCAAGATCTCATCCAAAGAACTTGCGGAACGCGTGGGCATCTCCCAAGTCAATATGTCGCGCATAAAGACTGGCAAGGTTTCTGCCGTGCGTTTTTCAACTCTTGACGCGATATGCCGGGCACTCGATTGCCAACCGGGCGATGTACTGGAATATATATCCGACGATGAAGCCGATAGCCTTTTTGGACTTAAAGATGAATAGCCATAATTAAGCCACCAATCACGCCTCAACGCAAAAAGTCCGCCAGAACGACTTCCGTACTGGCGGACTTTCTGCTGTCTATCGGCTAGATGCTCGATGAGCCATGCGACTCTTTACGCAAACAGGCCGTAGATGCTGATGTTGGCCTTGGCGTAGAGGCCGTTAGCATACTCGGTCCACTTGGAGCTGGCGCTCGAAGCCTGCGAAGAGTACTGCTGGTAAGCAGTGTAGTAGGCGGTCATGGCCTGCTTATAGGTAGCGCTATCGGCCGTAAAGGCATCGTCGGCAAAGGCCTTAGCGTAGGTGCCGTTCTCGTCCTTCCAAGTGCCCTTTGAGCTATCCCACTCATCGCCGGCAAGGTTGATGATGTAGTCGGCGTAGTCCTTGCTCGCGGTCTCCTCGTTGCCGTCAGCAGGCTCGGTCGGAGCGGTCGGCATGCTTGCGGAGCTATCGCCCACCTTCTTCTTGTAGAGCTTCTGCAGCGTCGCGGACTGGCGGACGATCTGCTTGGCCTGGTCCTTGGACACGCCATACTGCGTGGCCATGGTCTTGTAGTCCGAAGTGCCGATGGAATCCTCGGCGTATTTCTTCATCTCCTTAGAAGAGACGGTGATGCCCTCGTCCTCGGCAGCATCGAGCAGGATCTTGTTGCGCACGTAGGACAGGATGACATCGGCAGAAGGTGCGGTGTAGTTGCCATCGCTATCCTTGACGGTATCGAGGCTGTACTGGCTCTCGATGGCCTCGCGCGCGGTGATGTCGCTCTTCTTGCCGTTGTAGCTGTAGCTTGCCACGGTCGAATCGAGCTGGTCCTCGGTCAGGGTCGACGAGCCGACACCCTTGCCGCCAAAGCCGCCATTGCCAATAAAGAAGCCGACCACGGCAGCGATCACGACGGCAACCACAAAGGCGGCAATCATCGTCTTCTTGTGCTTGGATGCATGGTCGTCCGCATCGGCGTCAGCTTCGTCCTCATCCTGGGCCTCGGGCATCAGATTCTCGTCAGCTGCATCCGCGGCAATCTGAGCCTCCAGACGGGCGTCCTCCTCCTCGGCCGTCGTGCCGGCAGCAATGTGCTCGGCAGACGTACCGGCGACCAGATCGATCTTCTCGTCCTCGTCACCGTCGGGGCCTTCGCCGCGCTCAATGATCTGGATGCCGTCGATCTCGTCCTTCTCGTCCTTCTTTTGAATCAGACCCATATCGGTTACTCCTTGTTAGGAAACATAGTCCCCAATAGAATACGCCCGACAGAGCGCCGGGCGTATTGATTCTTAGGTTATACGCAAACACTTAAGTACTATTTAGGCATTTGCAGCGTGCATTCCTTAGGCCAGGTGCGCGATAACGGCATCGGCAAAAGCCTGAGTGCCCACAGCGCCCTCGACGGAGCCGGTCTGGGCACGACGCACGTCACCGGTAACCTGCTCGCCCTCGTCGAGCGTGGCAGAGACGGCGGCGCGAATGCGATTGGCCGCATCGTTCTCGCCCAGGTGATCGAGCATCATCGCAGCAGAGAGGATCTCGGCCGTGGGGTTGGCGATATCCTGGCCAGCGATATCGGGCGCGGAGCCATGCGTTGCCTCGAAGATGGCGCAGTCGGCACCGATGTTGGAGCCGGGGGCCATACCCAGGCCACCTACCAGGCCGGCGCACAGGTCGCTCACGATGTCGCCGTACAGGTTGGGCAGCACCAAGACATCGAAGTCGTTGGGGTTTTGGACCAGGCCCATGCAGGTGGCGTCAACGATCTTGTCGTTGAACTCGATATCGGGATAGTTGGCAGCCACCTCGCGCGCAACGCGCAGGAACAGGCCGTCGGTCGCCTTCATGATGTTGGCCTTATGCACGGCCGTCACCTTTTTGCGGCCGCAGCGGCGGGCATACTCAAAGGCATACTCCACAATACGGCGGCTCTTGGCGATGGAGATGGGCTTGATTGAGATGGCGGAATCGGCGGCGAAGGTCTTCTGACCCGAGCGTTCGACAAGCTGCGAGAGCTCCTCGACCTCGGCTGCACCCTCATCGAACTCGATGCCGGCGTAGAGGTCCTCGGTGTTCTCGCGCACGATGACCAGGTCGACGTCGCGGAAGCGCGAGCCGTCGCCCGGCTGCGACAGACAGGGGCGCACGCAGGCATACAGGTCGAAGTGCTTGCGCAGGGCGACGTTAACGCTGCGGAAACCCGCGCCGACCGGCGTGGTGATGGGACCCTTGATGGCAACCTTGGTCTCGGCGACCGCATCGAGCACGTGCTGGGGCAGCGGCGTGCCAAACTCGTCCATGACGCCGGCACCGGCCTCCTGGACATTCCAATTGATCTGGACACCGGTGGCCTCGACCACGCGGCGCATGGCCTGCGTAATCTCGGGACCGATACCGTCACCGGGAATCAGGACTACATCGTGCGCCATAATCTGTTACTCCTCGTTTTCGGCGTCGTCAGATTTTTTAACGCTAGCACGCTTCTTCTTTTTGGAGAGATCAAGGTCAAAGCGTTTAACAAGCATTTCGCAAATCTCGCTCGAACGGGCCTTGAGATAGCTGCCCTTGCCGTTCTCGGCATCGAACTTAAGGCGCAGTGCAAGCTTCTCGGCGACCTCGGCGTCGATCTCGCCCTGGCCAAACTCGTACAGGCAACCGAGCATGTCGCGATACTCGAGGTCGCCGTGGTAGCACTGGATGGCCTCGTCCAGGATGGGCCAAGCCTCGCGCGAACGCTCGACGCTCGTGGCGCCCCACACGCACAGCAGGCGGAAGGCGGCATAGCGCAGTGTGGAGGAAATCTCGTCGAACAGTGCGGTCTCGGCGCCCTCAAAGGCATCGCCCAGCTGCTCGGGGCAGGTGGTGGCAAGCGCCGTCAGGGCATCGAGGGCCTCCCAGCGGGTCTGAGCCTCGGGGCGGTCGAGCGCCTCGATCAGCGCGGGCACGCAGGGCACGACGCGTTGCGGATCGCGCTCGGCAAGCAGGTGCAGCACGCGGGCGGCAAACTGGCGGATACGGCGCGTGGGGCAGCCGAGCTCCTTGACCAGGCGGTCGACGGCGTTCTCGTTCTCCTCTGCCAGCTGGAGCTGTGCCAGCTCCTCGTCGGTGAGCTGTTCGTCTTTGTTTTCTGCCATAGTTACCTCTTTTTACTATTTCTTAGCGTGCTTGCCAGCACCCTTGCTGTCATCGGTGACCGAGATGAGCTGTCGGTCGGCAGCACCATTACGACGCGCACGGCGGCGTTCCTCGGCATCGCCCGCGTCGGCGGCGGCGCGGTGAGCCTTGTTGACGTTAAAGACCTCGTCGTGCTTGCGCCACGGACCGACGGACTCGCCAAAGCTCATCTTAAGGCCGGCGATAAAGCCGCCGAGCCAGCCGATCGGTGCAAACTGTACCAGCGGGAACAGTGAAAACACCCAGGTCAGTAGGACAACCGCCGCCGCTCCCGCAAAGTTGGCAATCCAGTAGTCGCGCTTGGTGATGACGCGCTTTTCGCACGCCCACTGGCCGCACAAAAAGCCAATGTAGATCGCAAAGAGAAAGAGCACCAGTGCAAGCACCACGAACGTCCAGCTCATGGGCGCTACTCCCCGTGATGGTGGCCGCAGCAGCACTCGTGGCCGTCATCATGGCCGTGGCCGCCGCAGCACTCGTGGTCCTCGCCGTGGTGGTGGCCACAACCGCACTCGTGATCGTCGCCGTGCTCGCCGCAACCGCAGCCGTCCTCGTGAGCGCCATGCTCCTCGGGACGATACTGCGACCAGTCCAGACCGGCGGCGATGGCGTCGGCCTCCTCCTTATAGAGGACCGTGACGGCCTGGGTACCCAGCTTGGCACCACCGATGGCGTCGAGCATGTCGTAGAGCGTAAAGGCCACGTCGGCACCGGGCAGCGCAAGCTCGCGGTCGTCGGCATAGGCGAGCGCCAAGCGCAGGTCCTTGATAAAGTGCTCGACCATAAAGCCGGGCTTGTAGTCGCCGTCGAGCGCCTTGGGCGCCAGGCTCTCCATGGCGCCGGACTTGCCGGTGCCACCCAGGATCATCTGACGGGTCTTCTCAAGATCAAGGCCGCTCAGCTCGGCAAACGCCAGCGCGTCTGCCATGCCGACCATGCAGGCGCCCAGCGACACCTGGTTGGCGAGCTTGGCAGCCTGGCCCTTGCCGGCGCCATCGAAGCAGCAGATGGTTGCCGCAAAGGTGGCAAGGATGTCGCGGACCGGCGCGATGTCGTTCTCGGTAGCGCCCACGATAGCCGTGAGCGTACCGGCGATAGCGCCCGACTCGCCGCCGGTGACGGGGCAGTCAAACGCCATGCGACCAGAAACCTGGGCGGCCTCGGCAATGTCACGGGCAAGCTCGGGCGAGCTCGTGGTGAGGTCGATCAAGACCGCACCCGGCTTGGTGCACGCGAGCAGGCCGTCGCCCGCCAGGTAGAGTTCCTCGACCTCGGAGGGATAGCCCACCATGGTAAAGACGACATCGGCGTTCGCCGCGGCATCGGCCGGCGTATCTGCCCAGACGGCGCCGCGCTCGATAAGCGCCGCCGCCTTGGACTTGGTGCGGTTGTTGACCGTGACGGGATAGCCGGCGTCCAGAATGTGGCCGGCGATGGGGGCACCCATGATTCCGGTGCCAATGAATGCGACGGAGAGCTTGTTTGCCATGAAACCTTTCCTTTTGGGTTGGGTGTTGTTACCAGGTTGAATACTCGGTGCCAGCGTTTGGGCTGTGAGTCGAGGGCGATTACGGACGCAGCGCTTGCCTACTGACCGCGCACGCGGCGGGCGATACGGTCGGAAAGCGACGCCTTGTCGGCGCGGTTCTTACCCCAAAACGCGCAGCCCACCATGCCGGGGCCCACGTGCGAGCCGATGGTGGGACCCACGGAGCCGCGAATGATCGTGACGTCGGCGCAACCCTCCTCCTTGCGGATGGCGGCTTCGAGCCAGTCACCATCCTTTTCGGCATCGGCCGTCATGATGGCGATGGGCATGGTGCGATCGGGCACGTAGTTCTCGCGGAACGACTTGAGGATGGACTTGAGCGCCTTCTTGCGGCCGCGGTTGACGCCGATCAGCGACAGCGAGCCGGCCAGGTCGTAGGAGAGCTCGGGCTTGACGTCGAGCTTTGCCGTGAGCTGCGCCGCCGCGGGCGGAATGCGGCCGCCGGCAGCCAGCGCATCGAAGCTCTCGAGCGTAAAGTAGCCGTGCACGTAGGTCTTGGCCTCGTTTGCCCAATCGACCAGCTGCGTGGCGGTCAGTCCCGCCGAACGCTGGCGCACGGCCTCGAGCGCCAAGAGCGCGCCGGTCGCGCAGGGCAGAGCGTTGTCGACCACGTAGAGCTCAAAGTTGGGATACTCGGCACGCACGGCGTCCGCCGCCTGGCACGCGGAGTTGTAGCTCGACGACAGCGCCGAGGTAAAGCACAGGTAGACCGTGGGCGTGCCCTCTTTGGCGCACTCGGTAAAGAACTCGATATAGCGACCGAGCGACACAGCCGAGGTGGACACGCGGGCACCGGCGCGCATGCGGTCGTAGAACTCCTTGGGTGTGATGCTCGACCAGATGTCATCCGTGCGCTCCTCGCCATCGATAATGAAGGGGAAACCCAGGATATCGACATCAAGGTTCGCGGCGACCTCGGGGCTAAAGTCGCAGCAGGTATCAACGACGATGCGGCAACGGTTCGAATGACCGGCGGATGCGGCCTTGTCCATCAAAGCGACTCCTTACGTAAAAAGGCGGCCACCCGCATGGGATGGCCGCCAACCGTTAACTCATGCAAGTTAACGTATTTTACTCGTCAAGTGTTTCGATGCGGGGCTTGATGATGCCATATCCACCATTCTTACGGTGATACACCACATTGATGAGACCGGTCGTCGCGTTCTCGAACACGTAGAAGTCGTGGCCCAGCAAATCGGTCTGCACCAGCGCCTGCTCCTCGGTCATCGGGGTGACATCGATGACCTTCTCGCGGACGAGCAGGTCGTCGTCCTCCTCGGGCAGCAGCAGGTCGGCCAGATCCTCAACGCGCTCGACCGGCGCGACATCCGCGGCACTGGCACCACCCTGGCGGTTGTCCACGACCTTGGTCTTGAACTTGCGCAGCTGGCGGGTGACCTTATCGGCGGAGAGGTCGATGGCAGCATACATATCTGCGCCGTGCTCGGCAACGCGAATCACCGAACCGCGGGCACGAGCCGTGACCTCGACGATTGCCGGGTTGGGGTTCGAGGGGTTCTTCTCATAACGAAGCACGACGTCGACTGTCATGGGCTCGATGTCGAAAACCTTGAGCGCCTCGCCGATTTTCTCATCCACATGCGCACGCAGAGCATCGGTTACCGTCGTCTTGCGTCCAGAAACCTTGATATCCATACGTGGCTCCAATCTGCCTCGGGGACTTACTGTACTGGCTATGTACCCATTGCCGTGCATTTAATCACGCGATTTCCCAAAGACCCGAATAACGACTGCTTGATACCGCATACCGAAGTCTCGCACTTTTCCGTGGCAAAGTGCGCTATAGGAAGGCGTCGGCAAAGCTAGTTTTTCTCCTGGAAATCAGCTTTTACCTGCCGTTTTTACCAAAATAGAAAAGCCGGGCTCCCCTATTAGGGAGACCCGGCTATGCGTGTTGAAACCGTGAAGAAGTGCCTCGTTCAATGTATGGCAGGCGCCACCCCTACCAATAACTAGCTATTGAGCTTGTTGATGTCATCGTCGGTGATGGTGCCCTCCTGGCTAGACGACGGGCTGTCGCCGTTGTTATCAGAGGCGTCGTCATCGGAGGACTCGGTCTCATTGGACGTGGAGTCGGATGCCTGCACATTGGCCCCCGAAACGGTCTTGGCGGTAAGGTCATAGGGCATCTGTCCGTACCAGACGCAGTGGACTGCCTCGAGCGTGCCATCGACCGTGATGCCATCGAGGGCATCGCTCGCGGCACGGCACAGCTCATCGTTAGAGCTTAGGCCTGCGACGCCAAGCGTGGAGGGCGCCTCGAGCGCGCCGACGTAAGAGATCTGGCTCATCAGGCGCGCAAGGTAGCCGCCGGCCGTGGAATCGCAAATCACGTAGTCGATCTCGCCGGACTCGAGCGCCTCAAAGCACTCGTTGATGTTGGAGAAGGTCTTTTGGTTGGCCGTGATGCTCTGCTTGGCGAGCGCTTCCTGCGAGGCCGAGGAAGTCTGAACGCCCAAGGTAGCAGTGTTGAGTGTGTCGGTTGAGACACTCGGGGACTCTCCGTCGCTGGTCTTGCCGAACACGGCGGCAGCATCGTACAGACAGGTGCCAAGCGAGCTGATGTCGCCGCCCGCAGACTTGATGTCGCCAATAAAGATGTCGGCCTTTTTATCGCTGAGCGCGGAATCGGCCGAGGACGCATCGACAAAAGCGACCTTGAGACCCATGCGGCATGCGAGGGCACGAGCGGCATCGACCGCATAGCCCGTGAGGTTTCCGTCGGCATCCTGCATGGCCTGTGGGGCGTCGGACGTATCGAGGGCGACCGTCAGAGTTCCCGGCGTGACCAGGGCATCGTCCGATACCGTGGGGGTAACGGTCTCGCGCTCGATCTGGTCGATCGTGGGCGTCGTGAACGTGGACAGTGGATTGAACGCACATCCACTCAGGCCCAAAACGGCAATGACCACCGCGGTCCCAGCACCTAACCGAGCCGCATGCATCAAGCTGCCCCTCACCATGTCCACTACCCTGCCTTCTGTGTCGTATACAATCCGTGCCCTGCACGGAATATCGGGTTGTTCCCACCAGCTGACCTGGTATTTGACCCCACACTTGCGCACCGGGGCGTTTGCTCGGGAGGCCGCAGCCACCTTCACGACTGGCCCGCTCGCCCGCGAGGCGGTATTGCCCCAAAGAAAGTAGAACGGACGGTGCGGCTTACATCTAGGACGCGCCATGATCGCGCCGCGCGCACGCGGCCGCTTACGTGGATCCCTTTGACCGCGTCTGTCTTGGACTAGGATGGGCATTTCGTCCGTCCGCAACCACAGCCTGGCAGGAACGTAGCGCATTATAGCTAAGTTCAAGCTAAAGTTTAAGGTTAGGGGCGTCATTCGCACCGTGAGCACAGATTTTGCAGGTCGGAGTGGACTATTCGTGCCCCCATGAAGCCTGGAGCTCCCCTACGGGGAGCTCCAGGGCACCCGTCTCAGGGTGCCGTGGCCAAAAAATAGCAAATATGAGTACTGTTACCAATTTAGTAGCAGACAATTTTGGCCTCTCGGACAGATTTTGCGCTCAGTGTCGCCAACCTGATGCTTAGTTATTCTACATTTGTTTATTATCTTCTTACTTTACGACGCCTCCGAGTCCTAAATTCCTTGATTTTGCTGTTACTGATTTAGTGACAGTACTCATATTTGCCATATTTTGGCCAGGGCATATGATTAACCCCCTATTTTCGACGCGAATTAGACCGGCTTAAGCCCAAAACACGCCCGCAGCGTGTTAAACAACGCCTCTTGCTTCTTTCTGCGGGCATCGACACGATTCCGGTACCGCTTTCGCATACGCTGGTGGATGCGCCATGCGAGCGCTTCCATCGCTTCCATGTCGCAGAGCATTTCGTTGTTGACCGTCGCGACCTCGATTCCCATAGTAATCAAGCCCGTGTTGCGTTTTTCATCATGGATACGTCCCCTCCGGGAGGAATGGCCCAGCTCACCGTTGTATTCCAGGTCAAACCGGGCTGTTTCCTGATACGCATCGCAAACTGCATGCGGCATCCCCGAGATTGCCTGCGCGCGGTCATCGAACTCGATCTTGTAGTCGGTCTTAAAGGGACCGCAGGCAAATCCGCCATAGGAAAACGGAAGCGAAAACAGAGCGAGCATGATGCACTCCATGGGCGAGAGCAGGTTTTCTGACAGGTAGGGACACAGGCGCAGCAGCTGTTTGGCCACATTCCCCTTGCATGCCGCAAGGTAATCTGCCAGGCGATCGGGCGTCAGCACCGGCTCGACTTCAAAGTAGCCCACGTCTGCCGGTTGGTCCTTGTCCTTTGCAAGTCTATTCGCAACAGGCGAGGTATAGGGAGGTAAATACTTCCCGCGATCGCTCAGTGAAATCTTGGAACACAGTTCCTGGGCCAGGGCAAACGCCTGGATACAGCCGACCTCGCGGGCGACGGCAACACAAAGGGCCTCGGGTGATAGGCTGTACACCCCCGGTTCCACCTCTAGAATCGAGCCGGCAGGCAACCCGGAACACACGGACCAGCCCACGCCAGGCATGCGGCGGCGCTGCGCCGCAGATCCCACCAGCAAGCACAGATCTTCTTGCACCTCTCCGCTTTTGGCTCCAATTCGAACCAGGTCGGAAAGACAGATATCCTCGGCCGAAGGTGATGACGTACACAGCACGCGACGTTCCTCCTCGGGCTCAAGGTCCTTCCAGCCGACGTAGCCCATCTGCCGGCGCTCGGCTCGAATCATGCGCAACGCCGAGGCGCCCGTCAGGATTACAGAGGCCGCTAGCTGCTCTTTTGTCGGTTTGTTGCACTGCCTGATTGTTACCGTCACATGAATCACCCCTACCAAACGCGTGCGATAGCGAGGCCATCAACGGCCGCGGCACCGGCGCGCTTGAGTTCCGCCGAAGCCGCTGCCATCGTCGCACCCGTGGTGATAACGTCGTCGATAAGCAGCAGGCGGCGGCCCCGCACGTCCTCAACGGTCTCGTACATGCCTCGGGCGCGTTCACGGCGTTCTTCACGACCGAGTTCACGCTGGTCGCCATGACCGTACTTAACGAGGGCGTCGAGCAGCGGAACACCCGACAGCTCGCAAAATGGGCGCGCGATGGCTTCCATATGATCGAAACCGCGTCGCCGAAACGCCGCCGCCGTCGCGGGCACAAACACCACCGCATCGGCGCCGGACAACACACCGCCTAAGCGTTCGGGTGCCGCGACCTGGGCATGTAAGGCGGTGTCGTATAGCAGCTCTGCCAGATACGGCGCCAGACGTCGCTCGCCCGCGTCTTTGTACGCTTTAATGATCCGCGGCAGCGGATGCGTGTAAGCGGCACATGCCAGGCACCGGTCGAGAGCTTCGGCCATCGCCGAGGACACACCCTCGACCGAGCACTCGGTGCACAGCAAGTCTCCAAACGGGGCACCGCATCGGGTGCAGCTATAACGTGGATCGATGAGCGTGAGCGCGGCCAGGCAGTCTTGGCAAATAAGCGCACCGGCGCGCTCGCAGCCGGCGCATCGCGTGGGCGACAACGCCTCAAGCGCCTCGTGCGCCGCCCGCTCGGCAAACGGTAGCAATTCGTCCGCAAACGGTAGGATGCCGGCACCTTGCAGGCATCCCAACACGTTCAAATGTCTCTTCACGACACAACCCTCCCTACGCTCGGTCGCAGGGAGGGTCGTTGATTCAGCGCTATGGTACCCCGACGCGTTTGGGGTCAGGCAGGTTAAATCCGTTTGCGGGCGCTATTCGCCGGTGGGCGGTTGCGGTGCGGACGAGTTTTGGGTCGAGCCCTCGCCACCGTCCTGGCGCGGTTTGCGGGAACGACGGCGGCGACGGCGCTTCTGGCCCTGGTCGACCGAACCCTCGCCACCACGATCTTCGCGCGACTCGCGTTCGTCGCGAGCAGCGCTGCGCGCGGCCTTGGCGGCCGCCCCTCCGCCATCTCCGGGGCGACGGCGCGTGACCTTGACCTCGCCATCCGAGACCTGATCGGCCACGGAGGGCACCGAGGGCTTTTGCTGCGTACCCGAAGAATGGCGACGACGCGGACGCGGGACGCGCTCGTCATCGTTGCGCTGCTTGCCACCCTTGTCGGCAGGCGTATCGGAACCCGAACCACCCTTGGGGGCGGCACCGGCTTCGCGAGCGGCTGCGGCGCGGAAGGCGTCCTCGCGCTCCTCGCTCGACAAATGGCGGCGGCGACGGCGCGTGGGATTCATGCCACCGCCGCGGTTTTGCTGCTGGGGCTGCTGAGCCTCGCGCTCGCGGGGGGAATTCTTGCCTGCGGGAGCGGCCTCGCCTACATCGCCCGAACCCGAGCGCTTGCGACGGCGACGTCCACCGGCAGCCTCCTCAGCCTCGGGTGCCTCGGCCTTGCCGCGACCCTTACCGCGGCCGCGACCCTCGCCCTGGCTCTGACCGGCACGGGCATCGGCGTCCGCATCGCGACGGCGGCGCTTGGGCATCGTCGTCCCCGCCAGACGGTCGGCGCTCGACAGGCCATCGCCCACGTCGACGCCATTCTCGCGGTCGAGCTCCATAAGCGCCAAGCGCATCTCGGGCGACTCGATACGCTCGAGCACATCGCGCGTCACGCAGTCGGGGCGGCAGTTGCAGCCCTGCTCGGCGGCCTTCTTTTTGCAGCCCTCAGAGCAGGTCATGTCAGCCAGGTTGACCTTAAAGACTTTGCCGTTCTCCAGGCGCAACACCAGCTGCTCGCGCGGCGTGTCATATTCCTGGATACGCGCCTTGCCAAGCGGCGTATCGATAAGCGTCTTCTTTTTGGGCGCGCGGCTCTTAAAGTCCTTGTACGCCTCGAACTCGTAGCGCAGGCAGCACATCAGGCGGCCGCAGACGCCGCTAATTTTGGACGAGTTGAGTGGCAGGTCCTGCTCTTTTGCCATGCGAATCGAAACCGGCTCAAACTGTCCGCCAAAGCGCGTGCAGCAGAGCTCCTGGCCGCACTGGGCATAGCCGCCCACCAGGCGGGTCTCGTCGCGCACGCCGATCTGGCGCATGTCGACGCGAATGTGCAGCGTCGAGGACAGGTCCTTGACGAGCTGACGGAAATCGACGCGCTCCTCGGCAGCAAAGTAGAACACAGCCTTCTCGCCGCCAAACAGGTACTCGACGCCGACCGGCTTCATCTCGAGGTCGAGCTCCTTGACCAGACGACGGAAATCGACCATGGCCTCGTCACCCTGGATAGCCAGGTCGTCGGCAAGCTGCAGGTCGATGTCGCTCGCCACGCGCAACACGGGCTTGAGCGGCTGACCGATCTCGTCTTGCGGCACCTCGAAGGGATCGGCCGTGACCAGGCCGATCTCGGTTCCGCGCTCGGTGGAGCAAATGGCATAATCGGCCTCGAGGATATCCAGATCCTGCGGGTCGAACCACAGGTCGCGCGAGGCGTAGGTAAACTTAACGGGTACGACTAACGGCATTTCAGTGCCTTCCTGATATCGAACAGCATGACCTCGATGGCCAGCTGGGGAGTAACGTTTCTGGCGATGTTGCGCTCAGCGGTGGCAACCGCCTCAAGCGCCTGAGTGGCACCCGCAACATTCGTCGCGGCGGCAAGCCGACCGATCGTGTCGCGCATGTCTTCGTTCACCACGTCGGCTGCCTCATCCTGAAGCGTCAGCAGCACGTCGCGCATGAGCGTCCGCGCGCTCGCCAGCGCTTCCATGATACCCGAACGCTCGCGCGCGTTGAGTTCGCGCTTGTTGCGGTCCTCAAGCTGCTTCAATGCTCCACGCGACAGATAGTCGGCGTTTTGCTCGAGCACCTTTTCCTGTGTGGACTTGACCTCGGCGAGCGGTGCCTTAACGGCGACGATGAGCGACTTGGCGCGGCTGAGCACATCAGCCTCGTCGGCAGCGATGAGCGAATCGATGGCGCGGACCATTTGGCGGCGAGCATCCTGGCGCTCGGCACTCTTAAGGAACTCGATGCCGCGTGTGGGGCTTCCCGCCACGGCGACCGCCATGCGGCAACGCGCGAGGTCCTGACCCGTCGCGCGACTCACGGCCTGCGCGGCCACGGTGGGCGACACCAACCGAAACGGCACGCACTGACAGCGGCTCACGATGGTGGGCAACATCACGTCTGCCGAGGTGCCCAACAAGATGAACATAACGCCCTCGGGCGGCTCCTCGAGTGTCTTGAGCAGCGCGTTGGCGGTGTTAGCGCGCAGTTGCTCGGCACGATCGATGATGTAGACCTTGGCCTTGGCACGGATGGGCGCCAGCGGCACGTCATCGAGCAGCTCGCGGGTCTGGGCAATGAGGTAGCCTGTGGCGCTCTCGGGCGTGTAATAGTGCACGTCAGGATGCGTATGCCGAGCAACGCGTACGCAGCTGTCGCATGCTCCGCAGCCGTCCTGCTCGCACAGGAAGGCCTGGGCGAGCGCCCATGCGGCATCGAGCTTGCCGGCACCGGGAGCGCCCAAAAACAGGTAGGCGTGCGATGCGCGGCCGCTGGCGACGGCGTTGGTCAAAAAATCGCGAACGCGCTCTTGGGTGTCGAGCTTGGCCAGCAGGCTTGCCTGAGCGGGGGCCATGTTACTCGGCCTCCTTGGCAAGCGCGGCGGCGACAGCATCTTGCGAAATGTCGAGACCGTACGCGCGAATCTGCTCGACCGTCTTCTCGAAGACTTCCTCGACGGTCGCAGTGGCGTCGATGAGCTTTACGCGGTTTGGCTCCTCGGCAGCAATAGCGCAGAATCCCTGGTAGACACGCTCCTGGAATGCCATGCCTTTGGCCTCCATGCGATCTGCCGCGCCACGGGCTGCCATGCGCAGCGCCGCCTGCTCGGGCGTGATGTGATAGACGAGCGTGAGCGCCGGGTGCGTTCCCGCAACGGCCAGGTTGTTGGCATCGCGCACCATCTGGCGATCAAGGCCGTCGGCAAATGCCTGATAGCAGGTTGTGGAATCGTAAAAGCGGTCACACAGGACCACCTTGCCGGCCGCGAGGGCGGGAGCTATGACCTCGTGCACCAACTGGGCGCGCGCTGCCTCGTAGAGCAGCAACTCACAGGTGTCGCCCATCGCTGTATTGGCGGGGTCGAGCAGCAGAGCGCGGATCTTTTCGCTAATGGCGGTACCGCCCGGCTCGCGCAGGCTCACAACCTGGTAGCCAGCGAGTTCGAGCGCGCGGGCAAGCAGACGCGCCTGCGTGGACTTGCCGGCGCCGTCGACGCCCTCGAGCGTGATAAAGCTATGTTGAGCGGGCTCAAAAGCCATGGGCGCAGCCCCTTCCTACAAGGCGCGTAAATGCAGATATATCAACCAAGCCATGATACCCCAGTGCTCGGCGCGTCCCCAATGGCTAATGGTGCCTTTCCAAAGTTGCGGTGAAATAGGGACTGAATACGCCTTCTAGCAGCAAATACAATCCCTATTTCACCGCAAGTTAGGAGTGGGCGCGGGCGTTGATGGCGAAGGAAATATCGCGCTCGAGGGCTAGGGCCTGCTCGCGTTCGAGGTCTTGGGTGAGGATTGCCAGCACGTAAGGGCGCTCGGCGTAGACGATTGCGGCATCGTGCTGAGCATTCGCCAGGCTGCCCGTTTTGTGCGCGACCAAAACGCCGCCGGGAACGCCTTCGACAATACCGCGTGCGTCTTCCTGCGCCAGCAGATATCCGCGCGCTCGCTCGCACAGCTCGGGCGTCGCGATTGTCCCCGCCGCCAGCCGTTGCAACACAGCCGCAGCATCACGGGCGCTCGTATAGTTCTCGCGACCTTGTGCCTGGGCCTCGGTGTCCATCATCAAACGAGCGAGCACGGTCTGGGTCAGTCCCAATGCGGCGCACGTTTCGTTGACCGTATCCATGCCAAGCCTGCCGATAACAAGGTTCGCTGCCACGTTATCGCTCTGGGCGATCATAGCGTGCAGCAGCTCGTCAATACTGTACGACACACCCGCGCCGCGCGACTGAATGTTGCCGCTGCCACCCACGATATCCTGCTGCGTTACCGTTATCTGCTCGTCGAGGGACAGCCCGCCCGCCGTCACGGTCTCGAGCGCACAAGCGAGAATGGGAAGCTTGATGATGCTTGCCGCCACATGTCGCGCGTCCGGCGCCACAGCGACTTCACCATCGAGCGACGCGAACGTTTGAGGATCAAGCGCCACGGAGTAAACCGAGACGGAGTCGCCATACGGCTCGACCAGGGCCTCGATATCTTGCTGAATGGCGGCAATCCAAGAAGACTTAGGGGCGGCCGTCGCTTTTGTCGCGGATGACCGCTTTGACGTTTGTTTGACAGAGACAGCGGAACCCTCAGCCTCGTTGCGGCGCGCGGCACAACCGCCAAGACTCATCACCGAGGCAAGCGCTCCGGTCAACATTCCGGCACAAAACACTCGACGCGAGCAATCGCGCACAGCGAGGGGCGCATCCCCCGGCGGGAACCGGAACGCCTCTACGCTGTCGCCGCCACCCCGACCTTGCTCGCCGCAGTACACAGACTCACTCCCCACCATCGCATTCTACCGAGCCGTCGATAAACGGCCGCGCCGGACACCCAGCACGCCGCACTCATTGTGACGCATGCGACAGGGCTTGCGCGACATGATCATCCTCACATAACCAGTTGGGTCGGCGCGGCCCAACCGCACCTGAACCACCTTATAATCTAGCCAACACATCGAATGGAAGGAACCATCATGCCCCGGTTTTGTACCCATTGCGGCAAGCTTCTGAAAGACGACGAGCGTTTTTGCACCAGCTGCGGAACGCCGGTAACCGATGATGGCCAGGCCTCTCAGTCGCAAGAGAATGCGCAGGCAGCCGAACATGTCGCCGCGTCCGATGCCGCCTTCGACACCGCCGCGACCACGGTTCAGTCTGCGCAGCAGCCCGCGGCGACTCAGTCCCAGCAGGCGGACGTGACCGTGCAGTCCGCTCATCAGCCCGCGCCCGCTCCCCAGCCCGAAGTTGGCACGACGCAGCAATGGGCGGCGCCAGCCGGCTCCGCGCCGCAGCAGCCCATACCGACCGCCGCTCCGCAGGCCGGCGCCCCCGCTGCTCCCAAAAACAACAACGCCCTGCTCATCGGCATCATCGCCGCGCTAATCGTCGTGATTATCGCGCTCGTCGTGTTCTTTATGATCAAGCCTTTCGACAAGGGCGCCGATGATACCAAGGGCACGACGATCGAGAAGGTCAAGATCGACCACGATAACGACGATGCGTCCGTCAAGGGCGACCCCAACAAGCTTGACGATGATGATGACGATGACGTCCACGATGCCGCCACCATCAGCGAGCAAAACGTCTACGACCAGCTGAGCTCCTACTACAGCAGGCTCTCCGATCTTGATCAGCAGGTTCGCGACTGCGCCACCACGTTTAACACGTATTACCTTAAGGATGACCGAAGCTCGCGTCAGTCGGCCAGCGATGCCGCCGAGGCGCTCGAGGATCAGATCGACGACCTCAAGGACGAGGTCGAGGACCTGGACGTTCCCATCGACTCGCAGAACTACAGCTCGTGGAAAGACATCATCGCGCTCTACGACGACCTGGAGAATCGCATTGACGTCATTTGCGATGCCTGGGAGATCAGCCTTGAGTACTCCAGCCCCGCCAACCACAAGGACGAGATCGTGGCACCGCTGGCGCGCGACAACGTAGCGGGCACCAACGACAACAAATACCGTCTGGACTTTGAGGACCGCTACCCCGGCGCTGCACCCGTCGAAGTGAAGTAATCCCAACAACTGATCATAACTTGCGGTGAAATAGGGATCAATTAGGCCTTTTGCCAGCAAAAACAGTCCCTATTTCACCGCAACTTAGAAGTGGGGCCGGGCTCGCATTTGCATTTGCGCGCCCGGCCCCGCCGTGTCTATATGTGCTCGGTTACTTGTCGGCGGCCGCCTTCTTGGTGGTCGTCTTTTTCGCGGCAGTCTTCTTGGCGGTCGACTTCTTGGCGGTCGAAGTCTTCTTGGCTGCCGTGGTCTTCTTCGTCGTGCTCGCCTTGGTCGTGGTCTTGCGGCCGCGGGCGGGCTTCTTCTCCTTGGTCGGGCAGTCCATGTTCACGCAGATGCGCCACGGGCCGCGCGCGGTGTTGACCACCACGATGGGGGCGCCGCACTCGGGGCAGGTCTCGCCCGTCGCCTCGAGCTTGCCACGCGCCGGCAGCGGATAGCTCACGCCGCAGTCGTCATAGTTGGTGCAGCGGATAAAGCGCTTGCCGCTCTTCTCGCTCTTGTGTGCGATCAGGTCGCCATGGCGTCCTGCCTCGGCGCACACCTTGCACTCGCCCACCTTAAGGTCGGGCTCGTAGTTGGTGGGGCATGTGGGGTTCACGCAAATCTCGAAAGCCTTTTGGCGGAACGGCTGGCACTTAATGCGCGGCGCACCGCATTCGGGGCACACAGCAGCCTCGCCCTCGAGCGGGCTCACCTTGACGCCGCTCGGCACCGGATAGGTCACATCGCAGTCGGGCCAGCCCATGCAGCCGATAAAGCTGCCGCGGGTCTTGGCGCTCGTCTTCATAACCAAGTCCTTGCCGCACTTGGGGCAGGCGCCCACGCGCGCATCGGCCGTGACGGCGTCGCTGATAGCATCGCCCAGTTCCTGCGTATGCTTGAGCAGCTCGTCGAGCACACCGGCCAGCAGCGCGCGCGAGTGCGTCACGACATGCTCTTCGGTGTCCTCGCCGCGCTCCACGCGGGTCATGTCGCCGTCGAGCTCGCTGGTCATATCGGGGCTCGTGATGCGCGGGGCAAACTGCGACAGTGCATCGATGATGGCGATGCCCAGCTGGCTCGGCTCCACGGGATCGTTTTTGAGATAGCGCACGGCGTACAGGCGCTCGATGATGCTCGCGCGCGTGGACTTGGTACCCAGGCCGCGCTTTTCCATCTCCTGCACGAGCTTGCCCTGGCTGTAGCGCGCGGGCGGCTCGGTCTGCTTGGCCTCGAGCTTAATGTCGAACACGTCGACCGTATCGCCCTGCTCCAGCGGCGGCATCTGCTCGTCGCGCTTGAGACCGTACGGGTATGCCTCGCGGAAACCGGGGGTCACGAGCACGTCGCCCGAGGCCACGAACGGCTCGCCGTTCACGTCGAGCTCGAGCTTGGTATTCTCGATGGTCGCGGGACCCATAAGCGTCGCTAGGAAGCGACGGGCGATGAGGTCGTAGAGCTTACGCTGGCCGCCGTCGAGCGTGGACGGATCGCCCTCGCCCGTGGGATAGATAGGCGGGTGGTCGGTGGTCTCGACCTTGCCGCGCGTGGGCTTCATGGGACCGGCGAGCACCTTTTTGCACACGGGCGCCAGCGCCGGGTTGATCTTTGCAAGGTCGCTCACCACGGCGCCCAGATCGAGCGTCGCAGGGTACACGGTATTGTCGACACGCGGGTAGCTGATGAGACCGGCCATGTAGAGGGACTCGGCGATGCGCATGGTACGCGCAGGTGAGATGCCCTCGGCTGCGGCGGCAGCCTGCAGCGAGGTGGTCGCAAACGGCGTGGGCGGCTGCTGCTTGCGCGAACGCTTGGTCACCGCGGCGACGGTTGCCGTCGCAACGCCGTCAACGTGGCCGTACGCCGCCTCAGCAGCATCCTTGTCGGTAAAGCGCGCCGTCTTGTGCGCAATCTTAAAGCGGTCGTCCTCGGCAGCACCCTGTGCGGCGCCCATGCCGCGGATCTGCCAATAGTCCTCGGGCACAAACGCCATGCGCTCGCGCTCGCGCTCGACCACCAGGGCAAGCGTCGGCGTCTGCACACGGCCGGCAGAGCGCACGTTACCAAAGCCGCCAAACTTGGCGAGCGTCAGGTAGCGCGTGAGCACCGCACCCCAAATGAGGTCGATGTGCTGGCGGCTCTCGCCGGCGTCGGCCAGATTCTGGTCGAGCGAGACGAGATTATCGAAGGCCTGCGTGATCTCGGCCTTGGTAAACGAAGAATACTGGGCGCGGGCGACCGGCAGGTCGGGCGCAACCTCGCGCACCTTGTTGAGGGCGTCCGAACCGATCAGCTCGCCCTCGCGATCGAAGTCCGTGGCGATGATGACACTGTCGGACTTCTTGGCGAGGTTCTTGAGCGAACGAATGAGTTCCTTCTCGGCCGGTAGCTTAATGACGGGCGCCCAGGTGAGGTAAGGCAGGCTCTCGAGTTTCCAGCCCTTGATTGAGATGCCATCGGCAAGAAACGGCTTGCGCTTGGTGTCGTAGGGCGGACGCGCCAGGCCATCGGGTATGTCGGCCGGCAGCATCTCGCCGTCCTCGGTGACCGAATACCAGCCCAGCTTTTTATCGAACAGCACGCTGTCGCAAAAATCGGGCGCTAGGATGTGACCGGCAAGGCCGATGGTCACGCACTCCTCGCCCTTCCACTCAAAACGGTAGATGGCGGTGTTGTACACCTTGTCCTTTTTGGGCTTGCCCGTGGACAGACGCTCGGCAATCTGACGCGCGGCGTCGTTTTTCTCGGCGATGATGAGCTTCAAAAGAGGCTCCTATCTCGTATCTCTGCGGCTACGCCCGCCCGTATGGCGGCCGACTTACGCCCTTGCTTGCTCAATCTGCCCGATGAGCCAATCGCACCAGGCATCCATGCCCTCGCCCTTACGCGCGCTAACGGAAAACCGCGGCGCCTGCGGATTGAGGTCATCGAGTGTCTTAGTATACCTATCCATGTCAAAATCGAAAGCCGGGGCCACATCGACCTTGTTGAGCAGCTGCGCGCCGGCGTGCTGGAAGATGCCCGGGTACTTGATGGGCTTGTCGTCGCCCTCGGGCACCGAGAGAATCATGATGGACAGGTTTTCGCCCAGGTCAAAGTCGACTGGGCAGACCAGGTTACCCACGTTTTCGATAAAGATGACGTCGATGTTTTGAAGACCCACAGCCTGGTCGAAGGCGTCAACGGCCTCCATGATCATATTGCCCTCGAGATGGCACAGGCCGCCCGTGTTGATCTGGATGGCGGGCATGCCGGCTTCCTTCATGGTGATGGCGTCGACATCCGAGGCGATATCGCCCTCGATGACGGCACAGCGCAGGCCGGCCTTGTCACGTAGACGCTCGTTGGTGCCCAGGATCGCGGTAGTCTTGCCCGAGCCGGGGCTTGACAGCACATTGATCACATAGGTGTTTGTCTCTTTAAATCGCTGTCGCAGATGATCTGCCAGGCGCTCATTGCGCGACAGAATCGGCGACGCGATATCAATCGTTTTCTCGGCCATATTCGGCACTCCTTAATTTCCAACATTTATACCCCGTCCCCAGGTGGCTGGCGGGCTAATCGTCGGGGGTTTCGATTTCTATACTGGCGATGTCGAGCTCGCGGCCGTGCAGTAGGCGCACATTGGCGCCACCGCACTGGGGACAACGGCAATGGAAGCGGTCGTGCTCAAAGACCTCGCCGCAGTCCAGACACTCGCTTTGTGGATGGACTTCCTCTACGGCAAGCTCGCAGCCGCGCGTGAGCGGGTCCTCGTCGCGAAATGTCTCCCATGCAAAGTCGAGTGCCTCGCGCACGACCTCGGTCATATCCCCGATACGCAGCGTTACCAAAACGGCGCGCGAGGCCCCCGCCCCACGCGCCGCGCGAATCACTGTATCGAGTATGCCGTTGACAATGCCAACCTCGTGCATACCGATTTACTCCTCGTCGTCCTCGTCGTCCGAGAACAGGTCCAGACGACTCACGAACAAGCCCTCCTTGCCCTCGCGCGCGGTAATGACCACACGGGCGATGGCAAGCGAAATCTCGTAAAGCGAGAGCAGGGCGCCATACATGAGGCCGAGCGTAACGGGCGAGCCGTCAGGCGTAATCACAGCCGAGCCCACAAGCAGGCCAACGTATACGTAACGCCAGGCACCGCGGAAAGCAGCGTAGGACACGATGTGGAAGACGGACAGGTAGAAAATGATGAGCGGCAGCTCAAACGCCACGCCAAAGCCGATCATAAAGAGCAGCTCCATGTTGACGTAGTTCTCCAGATCGGGCAGCGCCGTAGCGACGGCCGAGGTTTCGCCGATGAGCCACTCAAAGCCCGCAGGAATGATGATGAAGTAGCAGAAAATGGCGCCCAGGAAGAACAGCACCGTCGAGGCGAGCACCGTGGGCACGACCCACTTGCGCTCGTTGGGGCGAAGCGCCGGCAGGAAAAATGCCAGAATCTGCCAGATGATCATGGGCGTGCACATGACAACGGCCATCTTGATGGCCAGCGAAAAGCGCAGGCCAAAGCCGCCGAGCGTAGTGGTGATGTAGAACTTACCGTCCGGTACAAAGGAGCGGATGGGGTCTTCCAGGATATCGAGCACCACGGGTGTGGCGAAATACAGCACGATAGCGGCGGCAAACACCGACACGACTACGATGGTCAAACGGCGACGGAGCTCTCCCAGGTGATCGAAGAGCGGCATACGCGCAGGTCCGATAGGCATTACTCATCGCCTCCCTTCGGGGCGTCGGCGGCAGCGGCGTCGTCCTCGGCCTCGAGCTCGCGAGCGAGCTGGTCGACGACAGCCTTGCGCTTACGGGGACGACGGGCGTAGAGGTCAGCCGTCGTGGGCTCTGCCGGCTCGGGCTCGGGCTCCGGCTCTGCAGCAGGCTCGGGCTCGGCGACGGCAGCGGCAGGCTCGGCCTTGGCGGACTCGGCGCTCTCGGCCTCATCAGCAGCGCCTTCGCCCTCGGTGGCACCCTCGCTCGCAGCCTTCTCGGCGGCAAGGCGGGCACGGCGCTCGGCAAAGGTCTCCTTCTTTGCGGGCGCGGCCGTCTCGACGGCATCCTCGTCCGCATCGGAATCGTCATCGACGGCAGCCTTCTTGGGCTTGACCGGGGCCGACGCGGCTTCGCTTACCGGATCGATGATCTCGGACTGAACAACGGCCGTCATCTTTTCCTGCGTCTCGCGGAACTGACGGATGGCACGGCCGATCGTGCGGCCCATCTGCGGGAGCTTATCCGGGCCAAACAGCAAAAAGCCGAAGACCACGATGATTGCCAGCTCACCCTCTCCAATACCAAACACACATACCTCCAAGGCTCGATGTGAGTCGAGCCCGCACCGCGCCATTCGGCCGGAACTCGTCTATTCATTCGGTCAAGTATAGCGCCCGGACGCCAAAACGTCCGAGCGCATCACAAACATATGCCAAACGGCACGCCCTTTTGGGGGCAAAGATTATGCCGCCGTGATCGAAATCTCCTGGTCGACGCCCAGCAGCTGAACCACGCGCATCACCTGGGGCTGCACATTAGTGCAGCTAAAGCGCTTACCGTGGTCGACCGCGTGGTGCGCGGCGCCCACGAGCACGCCAATGCCCGTCGAATCGATGTAGCTCACCTGGGCAAAATCGAGCTCAACGGCCTCAGTGGGCTGCTCGAGCGCCAGGTCGATAGCATTGCGCAGGCTATCGGCGTTAGAGATATCGATCTCGCCGGTTACCTTAATGGTGTAGATCTCCGGCGTGGGGTTGGTGGAAATACCCAAATCCATGTATACGCTCCTTTACGTATCGAAAGTGCGGATAGTACTGGGCGCGGACTTGCGGGGCCCTAGGCGTTAGGCGCGCTCGGCACGAGCAAGCTCGGCAGCGACAAGCTTAACGGCCAGCACCAGCACGTCGAGCGCGGCCTCCAGGTCATCGACCGTGGGATAGCTCGGCGCAATACGGATGTTGGTATCGCGCGGATCCTTGCCATAGGGCCAGGTGGCACCGGCCGGCGTGAGCTTGACGCCCAGGTCGGCGCAAAGCGCGGCGACCTTCTGGGCCGAGCCCTCGGGACCATCGAAGCTTACAAAGTAGCCGCCGCGGGGGTGCGTCCAGGTGGCACAGCCCGTATCGCCCAGGCCCTCGGTGAGCTTGCGCTCAACGGCCTCAAAGCGCGGACGCAGGAACTCGGCATGCTTTTTCATGTGCTCCTTGACCGCCTCGATGGTGGGAAGGAAGCGCACGTGACGCAGCTGGTTGAGCTTGTCGGCGCTGATAAGGCCGGCCTTCAGGCGCTTGGAGAACTCCGCGATAACCGCGGGGCTCGCACCGATAAAGCCGATGCCGGCGCCCGGGAAGGTGATCTTGGACGTCGAGGCAAAGGCCACCACGCGGTCCTCGGTGCCCGCCGCGCGAGCGAGGTCAAAGATGTTTGCGAGCTCGTCGGTCTCGTCGTACAGGTCGTGCACGCAGTAGGCGTTGTCCCAGAAGATGCGGAAATCGGGCGCGGCCGTGGGCATCTCGACCAGGCGACGCACGGTGTCCTCGCTAAAGGTGATGCCCGTGGGGTTGGAATACTTGGGCACGCACCAGATACCCTTGATGGAATCGTCGGCGGCAACGAGGCGCTCGATCTCGTCCATGTCGGGGCCATTGTCGGTC
The DNA here is from genome assembly GCA_902496115.1 of uncultured Collinsella sp. Taxonomy (GTDB): domain Bacteria; phylum Actinomycetota; class Coriobacteriia; order Coriobacteriales; family Coriobacteriaceae; genus Collinsella. The sequence goes on from CABUZK010000002.1 coordinate 119,564, forward strand.
ATCGCGACGGGGACATTCTCGATACCCAGGTCGGCGGTGATGCCAAAGTGACGGTCGTAGCCGGGAACAGGGCACAGGAACTTGACTTTCTTGCCGTCGTGCGCGGCCTCGTAAGCCTCCCAAGGCTCGCTGCCGCACGAACCGCAGCGCCAAAACATGCCGGCGATATCGTGCTCGATCAGAAGGCTCGACGAACCCAGTACGAGCGTCTGCTCGGCAGGGCAACCCAGGAACTCCCCCGCCAGCTTGCGCGCCGAGGGAATGCCCTCAAAGCAACCGTAGTTTGAGCAGTCGACGTTGCCGTCGTGCAGATCGGCATCGGCATTGAGGATATCGAGCATGGGTCGAGAGATGTCCACCTGGGAGGGCGACGGCTTGCCGCGGGCCATGTCGAGCGCCAGGCCCTTGGCCTTGACCTCGGCGACCTCGGCTTTGAGCGCCTCGATGGCGGCATCGAGTTCGGTGGTTTCCATCTTCTGGTAGATCGTCTGCATGGGTGCGACCTTTCGCGAAGCGGGACGTTGCAGTTCGTCTAAGTATAGACCGCCACTGCCGCAACGGTATGAAGCCGTGATAGATTAAGTCCATCGCAATGAATTACGACATCGCCGCGCATGCCGGTGTGGGGCGCCCAAGGAGGCACTATGGAGTACGGATCGTTCCAGGCCGAGGAATTCGGCGACCTGCAGCGCCTGGTCGACGGACTGTTTTATGACCGCCGCGCCATCGACCGCCTGGATCTCATCGTGCAGGCCGAGATCTTGGACCTCGCGCCCGACCTCATGGAAATCGCCAACCTTTTGCCGCCCGGCTACTACGACCGCCAATCGCTTTGCGACCAGCTCAACTCCGCCTTGGCCGCCCACGGCTGGGGCGCCGTCTACGGCACCGTGGAATAAGCCTCGAGGCCGGCATTTGGCCCGTTTCCCGACCCTGGCGAGGCTTGTTTTAGGGCTTGTGGCCAAAAAAGGGCAAATATGAGTACTGTCACCTTTTTAGTAGCAGCGTTTCTTGGTCGAAATCGGCAAAACTCGACTTGAAACTCCCTAATCACCGTCAGCTAGCGCCAAATTGGAAGTCGATGGTCACTCATTAACGTACAGTTCTTATAAATTTGTTCATTATTTTCCGCACCTAAAATGATACGCCGTTTGTGACAGTACTCACAAACGGCGTTTTTTGACCACGGGGGTATCTGGCAGGGGGCCAGTAGCGCTCGGATCCGAGTTTCGAACGCATCCAAACCGGTTCTGGTGTCTTTTTTCGAGCTTTTACTCGTTCTTGGGCGCAGGGTGCTTGCAGACCACACTCATATAGATCATGCCAAGCACAGCCGCGGTGACAGAGCCGGCGAGAATAGCGGCCTTGGCAGCCAGGACCTCGAACTGGGCCGTCGGGAAAGCGAGGCCGCTGATGAGGATCGACATCGTAAAGCCGATGCCGCCCAGAATGCCCACACCGGCAATCATGTGCCAGTTGACGTTGCGCGGCAACTGGCAAGCCTTGAGCTTGACCAGGGTAAATGTCATGCCAAAAATACCAATCGGCTTGCCCAGCAGCATGCCAAAGTACACGCCGAGCGTCACCGGGTCGGTGAGCAGCGTGCTCATGTCCACGCCCACTAGGCGAACCTGTGCGTTCACGAACGCAAAGATCGGCAGAATCACAAAGTTGACCGGCGTGGAGATCAGACGCTCCATGCGGATGAGCGGCGGGGTCACGCGGTGCATGACGCGCTCGACCCTGGTGGTCGAGACGGTAAAGTCATGCTGGCCCAAGATGTGCGCCTCGTCGTCGTAGCGGTCATCGAGCAGCGGCAGGCACTCGCCCAACCAATCGGTGAGGCTATCGAGCTTGACGCCGCACTTGGCCGGAATGGTAAAGGCCAAGATGACGCCAGCAAGCGTGGCATGTACACCGCTCTTGAACATGCAGAACCACAACAGCAGGCCCAGTACCGAATACGGGGCAAGGCGGTAATGCTGCGTCTTGTTGAGCCACACGAGCGCGCAGGTCACCAGCGCGGCGGCGCCCAACCAAAACGGATTGGGGCTTTGACCGTAGAAGATGGCGATGGCGGCGATGGAGATGAGGTCGTCGGCGATGGCGAGCGTCGAGAAGAACACGCGCACGCCGTTGGGCACGCGGTTGCCCAAAAGCGATAGCACGCCCAGCGCAAAGGCAATATCGGTTGCCATGGGGATGGCCCAACCGTTGCGGGCGCCGGCATGGTTAAAGATCAGGTAGATGCAGGCGGGAACGACGACGCCGCCCACGGCCGCCAGCATGGGAAGCATGGCCTGACGCGGATTCTTGAGCTCGCCGACCGTCATCTCGTACTTAAGCTCAATGCCCACCAACAAAAAGAAAATCGCCATGAGGAAGTCGTTGACAAAAAGCTCAACGGTGAGACCGGCCGTAAGGTTGCCCAGACCCACATACAGCGGGGTCTCCAAAAAGTGATGGATGGCCTCGTAGGCATCGGTATTGGCGCAAATGACGGCGGCGATGGCGGCGATGACCATAACCGCGGCGGAAATCGTGCCGTTCTCGGCGATGCGCTCCCAAATGTCGTGGCGTTCAAAGCGCTTGCGCTCACGGACGTTGAACAGCTGCTCAGTTGCTGCCATGGGCGGCTCCTTTCACGGGAAAGCTCCCGTCTTAAAAAAGCACGGCCCGCCCAAGTGGCGGCGCCGCGCTCTAACGTATTACGCTTGCATCTAGCCTACCCTGCACGACAAGCACGCAGGCGTGGCCGAAAAGCGGAACCACAGGTTGAACATTATTTGTTCAACGGCGCGGGCACGCCTGTCCAAGAGACGACGCGGCGCCGTGCACAAAAAACGACCGGAGCGCGGGGCGTCCGCGATCCGGTCGTGGCGTTCGGTCAACTAAACCTAGCAGGCGGCCATGATGGGAGCAGCGACCTGCTTCTTACGGGAGAGGACGCCCGGCATCCAGACGCCGTCGTGCTCGTCGGCAATGCCCAGGCCCTTCTGAGCAGCCTCGGTCTCGCCCTCGAGCAGGACCTGCGAGCCCTCCTCCATGATGTCGGTGATGCACAGGACGATGCCGTCGGCACCCTTCTCGGCGGCGTAGGCGCGCATGGCCTCGCGAATCTCGTCGATCATGCCAAGCGCACGGCTCTTGTCGACGGTCTCGTACTGGCCGATGAGCAGCTTCTTGCCGGCGGGCTCGAACATCTTGATGTCGTTGCCGACCATCTCGGCTGCAGTGAAGGAGCCGGACGGGCGGGTGAGGAAGACCTCCATGCCAAACTTAACCGGGTCGACGCCCACCTGCTCGCCGAGCTTGGCGGCGACGGCGCGGTCGACATCGGTGGTGGTGGGGCTCTTGAGCATGAGCGTGTCGGTCATCATGGCCGAAAGCAGCAGCTTGGCCTGGACGTCGGAAAGCTCAACGCCGAGCACGCCGGCGAGCTTGGTGACGATGGTGCAGCTGGAGCCCCAGGGCAGGCAGATGTAGTGCAGCGGGCCGGCGGTCTCGAAGTCGCCGATGCGGTGATGATCGACGACGCCAAAGACCGTGGCGTCCTTAAGGCCAGCGACAGACTGGGCGGACTCGTTGTGGTCGGTGAGGACGACGAGCTGCCCGGCCTCGACGGACTCGATCACGCGGGGCTCGGCAATGCCGGCGTCGGCGAGCAGCTTGGCAGACTCTGCCGGAAGCTGACCAAGGGCGCAGGCCTCGTAGGTGTTGCCGGCATACTCAACCTGGTTGAGCAGCTGGGACAGGACGACGGCGCTCATGATGGCGTCGTTATCGGGGTTCTGGTGACCAAAGACAAGAACGTTTGCCATGGATATCCTCCACTTGATATGTGTACTTGGACGTAGCTATGGTAGCACGCCGATGCCGAGCCTTCGCAGACGGAAGGGCCACGGCATATTTTGTGGCAAGCATGGGGACCAAGTCCGCCCCCCTGCACCAGCTATTTGCCGGCGGCGCGCAGGGCTACGTAGGCGGCACCGATGATGCCGGCGTCGTTGCCGAGCGAAGCGACCTTAATGGGCGTCTCGCGCGAGGCAGAGAGCGCGTACTGCTTAAAGTGCTCGCGGACCTTGTCGAGGTAGACATCGGCCGAAGCGGAAGCACCGCCGCCGATCAGGAACATCTCGGGATCGACCACGTTGGCAATAAGCGCCAGGGCGCGGCCGAGATAGTCGGCCATGGTATCGGCCGCGGCCAGCGCGAGCTTGTCGCCCTCGCGGCAGGCCTGGAACACGTCCTTGGAATCGGAGGGGCCGGTGAGCTCGATGGGCTCGACGCCCGCCTTCTTGCACTCGGCAAGGTAGTTGCTCACCACGCCGGTGGCGCTGGAATACTGCTCCAGATGGCCATGGCCGCCACAGCCGCAGGTGCGCTCCTCAGCCGGGTTCAGGCACATGTGGCCAATCTCGCCGCCGGCGCCCACAACACCCGATACCACGTCACCGTTAACGATAACGCCGCCGCCCACGCCGGTACCGATGGTGACCATCACCACGTTCTGCACGCCCTTGGCAGAACCGAGCCAGGCCTCGCCCATGGCAGCGGCGTTGGCATCATTCTCGTACTTAACGACCGCATCGGGGCAATGCTCCTGAATGGCGACCCTCAGCTCGGGCAGGTTAATGGCAATGTTGGCCTTGACCTTGGCATCGCCCGACGCCGGGATGGGACACGGAACGGCCAGGCCAATGCCCGCCACAAAGGCACGCGGAATCTGTGCCTTGGCGACCACCTGGTCGATAGCCTCGGTCACCGCGGCAAAGCCCGCAGCGTCAACGATAGGAGGCGTAGGCACGCTGGCCTTGGCCAGCAGGTTGCCGTCCTCGTCGAACAGACCCTCCTTAACCGAAGTGCCGCCGACGTCGATGCCGATGTAATACTGCTTAGGTTCCATGGGAGCCCACCTTTCTCGTTTAAACATTGCCTGTATGGTACCGCTCCCAAGGCAAAAACCTACCAAAAAGGGACAGGTTTGTTTTGACAGGTTTTATCTGGGGAAACGCAGAGTACGAGATTCGGTTCGCTGGCCGCTATATCGGTTCGGTCCCGTCCTCGGACCGATCATTCCTCAACACGACACTACTCAGATGTTTATCATTTAGAACGCTCTGATTTTACAAGCGGGGCGACTTTTGATTTTATCTTTCTCGAACTTTTCAATAACTCAAAATAGGGATGCTTAGGTGTTAACTATACTTTCTTTTATACTCAATCAAGTTGGAAAGGAGGTTCCATGATTCCCAAATACGAGGCGATAGCTGCAGATATTCGTCGCACTATCGAGGATGGCGCTCTTAAACCGGGCGACAAGCTTCCCACCGTCGTTGAGTTCTGCGAGCTCTATAGCGTTTCCAAAATCACCGTCAAACGAGCTATCGAGCAAATCACCGAGGAAGGTCTTATTACCAGCCGTCGTGGATCGGGTACCTACGTTAAGGACACGGCAGGACTTCCCGGCCAGGCGTTTTTCCAGGGCAAAAACGACCGTGCCCAGGGTTTTTCGTATGAGCACCGCGGGGAAAAGGTGACCTCGGTGGTCTACGATTTCTCGATTGTTAATCCACCAGCGGACATCGCAGCCCAGCTGGGAATTGCCGAGGATGACTTTGCCTATCACGTCGTGCGCGTGCGTCAGGCCGATGAGGAGCCCATCGTTATCGAGTACACCTACATGCCCCTCGAGCTGATTCCGGGCCTTAAAAAGAAGGACCTGTACGGATCGGTCTACCATTTCATCCGCGAGCAATGCAGGCTGAAAATTTCGAGCTTCCACCGTACCATTCGCGCCGTGGCAGCAACCGAGGAAGAAGCCGATCGCCTGGACACCAAACCTGGCTCTCCCCTGCTCGAGCTCACCCAGATTGGCTTTTTGGACAGCGGCGCCGCCTTTGAGTATTCGGTCTCGCGCAACGTTGGCGACCGCTTTGAGTTGCACAACGTAACGTTGGCATAGGTTTTTGTAGTCATCCGGGCGCTCGCTTTGAGCTGTTTTGTGCAGCGCCCGCGCAACACAATGGGGGTATGAACATGTCCGATTTGATTAAACTGACGCCGATCTTCCACGAGAAGATCTGGGGCGGCCGCCAGCTCGAAACCGTATTTGGCTACGACATTCCCAAGGGTCCCATCGGTGAGTGTTGGGCCATCTCGGCCCACCCCAATGGCGACTGCCAGATTGCGGAGGGCCCGTATGCCGGTCACACGCTGTCGTGGCTGTGGGCCGAGCATCGCGAGCTCTTTGGCAACTGCGAGGGCAAGGAGTTCCCGCTACTCGTTAAGATTCTGGACGCCAAGGACGACCTTTCGATCCAGATTCATCCCAACGACGAGTACGCCGCCAAGCACGAGAACGGCAGCCTGGGCAAAACCGAGTGCTGGTATGTGCTGGACTGCGAGCCCGGCGCCACGATCATCGTCGGTCAGCGTGCCAAGGACCGCGCCGAGGCCGCACAGATGATCGAGGAAGGCCGTTGGGACGACATGCTCAACGTGCTGCCAATCCACAAGGGCGACTTTTTCCAGATTGATTCCGGTACCGTGCACGCCATCAAGACCGGCACGCTCATTTTGGAGACGCAGCAGTCGAGCGACGTGACATATCGCCTGTACGACTACGACCGTCCCGGCACCGATGGCAAGCTGCGCCCGCTGCACATTGAGCAGAGCCTCGACTGCATCGACTTTGATGCTCAGGCTCCGACCGACGGCACGGTGACCGCGCCCGAGGTGAACGGCGTGACCGAGCTCGAGTCTAACTCCTGCTACACCGTCGATCGTGTGCGCGTCGACGGCAGCAAAACCCTCGACCAGCGCTGGCCCTTCATGTGTCTGTCGGTCATCGACGGCGAAGGCACCGTCTGCGGCGACCCCGTCCACAAGGGAAGCCACCTGCTGGCCCCGAGCACCGTCAGCTCCATCGACCTCGAAGGCAAGATGGAACTGATCATCAGCCACCTGTAGGCCACCGGTCCCCAAGCGCTCGCCGGGACGGGGCGCGGGGTTTGGTCGCCTGCTCGGACAGTCTTGCTCGCACGGAGAGCACATTAAGTGCTCTCCGTGCGAGCAAGACTGTCCGAGCAGGCGATGTTGCCCTATACGCCCGTCCAGGTCCGCCAGGATCACGACAGCTTGACGATCGGAGCAAAGCCCTTCATAAGCTTTTTGGTCTGGCCGGTCTTTTCGAATTGAACCTCAATCATGTCTCCAGCGACCGAAATCACGGTACCCGTGCCAAAGGTCTTGTGGCTCACGGTATCGCCCGCGGCAAAGTCCTGCGATGCGCTGGCGCGATCGACCTTGCGCTCCACCGTCGGCGACACCTTGGACGACGGCTTTTTGGCTCGCGGCGCGCCCGAACCAAAGGTCGAGGCAACACGGCCGGCATCGGGCGAGACCCCACGATGGCGTTCGGTCCCATAGCTGCTGCCGCCAAAGAAATCGTCAAAGCTCGATCCGCCGCGCGAACCGGAACCGCCGGTCGAGCGCGTATGCGAGCCGAACACCTTGCCGCCATACATATCCGAGCCCATGCCCGAGCCAAAGGTGCCGTGACGGTCGCCGCGCTTCTCCCAGCCCGTGCCTTCAAAGCCGGCAGAACCGATACCGCTAAACTCGATATCCTCAAACGGAATCTCGTTGAGGAAGCGCGAACGCGGGTTGGCAGAGGTCGAGCCGTAGGTGCGACGCGTGGCCGCATAGGTCAAGAACAGGCGCTTACGGGCGCGCGTGATGGCGACGTAGGCCAGGCGACGCTCCTCCTCGAGCTTGCCCGGATCATCACTGCCGCCAAAGTCGTGCACGTGCGGGAAGATGCCCTCCTCCATGCCGGCCACGAACACCGCCGGGAACTCCAGGCCCTTGGCGGAGTGGATGGTCATCATGGTAATGGCATGCGTCTCGCCGGCCAGGGAATCCAAGTCGGAGCGCAGGGCCAGCCACTCCATGAGTGCCGGCAGTGCCTTACAGGTGAGCGGACCGTAGGTGCGCTCGATCTCGTCGGCATGCACGGCACCCGCTGGCATCTCCGTCGGCGCGGCATACGCATTGCCTGCGATGGCGGCGGCCAGGGCATCCTGCGGCGAGAGCGCCGGGGCGGCTAGGCTATCGAGCGGATTGGAGCCCGCGGCATCGCGCGCGCCGACGAGTGCCTCAAACGAGGATGCCGGAGCAGATGGCCCCGGTTCGGGCGCAGGCGCGCTCACCACGACGGGCTCGGGCTCGGCGCCGGCAGGCACGTCGGCAACGCCAGCCGCACGCAGCTCTTCTAGGCTCTCGAGCGTCCCCTCGATATCCTCGTGCGTCTCCTCAAATTCGGCAGCGACACCCAGGAATTCCTGGATGTTCTCGGCGCGGCTCTCGGACTCCATGGTGCCCTCGGCGCGAAACGCCTGCAGCAAGCCCGTCTTATCGACAATCATCTCGACGACGTCCTTGAGCTCGCCGTCCATGCGGCGGCCCTCGCGCACCAGCGACACAAAGCTCGACAGGCCGTTGCGCACCTTGGCGCTAAACATGCCGGTCTCGGCGCACGCGATCTCGCAAGCCTGGAAGAACGAGCAGCGGTTGTCGCGCGCCAGCTGCTCGATCTTTTGGATCGAGGTGGAACCGATGCCGCGGCGGGGTGTGTTGATGACGCGCTTGACACTCATCTCGTCGGCCGGGTTCACGATCATCTTAAGGTAGGCCATGACGTCGCGGATCTCGGCACGGTCGAAGAATCGCGTGCCGCCCACGATCTTGTAGGGCACGCCCGCGCGCAGGAACATATCTTCGAGAATACGCGACTGGGCGTTGGTGCGATAGAACACGGCGATGTCGTCGTAGCTCGTGCCTTTGGCATGCAGTTTCTCGATCTCGCCGGCAATCCAGCGACCCTCGTCGCGTTCGTCGCTCGCCTGGAAGGCCTGGATCTTCTCGCCATCGCCCTCGGCCGTAAACAGGCGCTTGTCCTTGCGCTGCGAGTTGTGGCGCACCACGGCGTTGGCGGCGCTCAGGATGTGACCCGTAGAGCGATAGTTCTGCTCCAGCTTGACGGTCTTGCAGTTTTTAAAGTCCTTCTCAAAGTCCAGGATGTTGGTGATGTCGGCGCCACGCCAGCTGTAAATGGACTGGTCATCGTCGCCCACGACCATGAGGTTTTGGTACTTAGCGGCCAGCAGGTTGGCGATTTCGTACTGGACGTGGTTGGTGTCCTGATACTCGTCGACGCTAATGTAGCGGAAGCGCTCTTGGTACTTATCGAGCACCTCGGGACGGGTGCGCAGCAGCTCGAGCGCGCGCACGAGCAGGTCGTCAAAGTCCATCGCATTGGCGGCGCGCAAGCGACGCTCCAGCTCCAAGTAGACCTGTGCGGCCTTTTTATCGTTGGGGCTATCGGCGCTCTTGAGCATGTCCTCGGGGCCGATCATGGCGTTTTTGGCCGAGCTGATCTTGCTGCGGATCATGTTGATGGGGAACTGCTTTTGCTCGATGCCGAGCGCCTGCATAATGTCGCGCACCATGCGCTTTGAGTCATCGTCATCGTAGATGGTGAACTGGCCGGTGTAGCCCAGCAGGTCGGCGTCCTCGCGCAGCATGCGCACGCACATGGCATGGAAGGTGCACACCCACATGCCGCGGGTACCGCTGGGAATGAGCGCCGCCAGACGCTCGCGCATCTCGGCCGCGGCCTTGTTGGTAAACGTGATGGCAAGAACCTGCCAAGGCTTAACACCCAGGTCGCCGAGCATATGTGCGATGCGGAAGGTCAAGACGCGGGTCTTGCCCGAGCCGGCGCCGGCGAGCACCAGCAACGGACCCTCGGTGGACAGGACCGCCTCGCGCTGGGCGGGATTAAGGCTGTCAATGTCGACGAGCGGCTTGGCGGGCTTGGGCGCCGGCGCGGGAGCGTCGTAGATGTCGAGCGGGACGAGCTCGGGCTCCGGCGCTGCAGGGGCGGTGTATGCATCGAGCGGCACGGGTTCCGGCGCGGGCGGCACGGGTACCGCGGCGTTCTTTTCCCAGGGCAGGGGCTGGGTCATGGGCGACTCCTCATCTGACGGACGGCGCGCCTGCGGGCAGCGCCATAGTTTGAGCCGTACCAGTATACCGAGCCGCGCGGACACCGACGCAAATCACACCACGACTCCGTGCGCCACCGTCAGACCCGCCCCAGCGGATTTGGCGCAATGGGGTCAGGTTGCTTTGCACCAATCTATTGACAATCACGGAACCGCCGATGTCATGGCCACGGTAGCGAGCGGCGGCCAGGGCGAACAAATTGGCATGAAAAGAGGGCGGCATAGACCTTTTGGTCATGCCACCCCCTTTGAATGACAAGTTGTCGCCCTGGCCGTCGCGCAGCGTCAACTAAGTTAGAGGCCGAGCATCGGCTCCAGGACAAAGAAGTACGCGAGAACCACGATGCCCAGGATGATGCGGTAGACGCCGAAGCACTTAAAGTCGTGACGCCGCACGAAGCCCATAAGCCACTTGATGGCAATGAGCGACACCACAAAGGCGACGACGCAGCCCACGCCCAGGATGGCGATTTCGTTGGTGCCGAACGTGCCGCCCTTAATAAAGTACTTGACCAGCTTGAGCGCACTCGCACCAAACATGACGGGAATGGCCAGGAAGAACGTGAACTTAGACGCCACCGAGCGCGTGCAGCCCAGCAGCAGGCCGCCGATGATGGTGGAGCCGGAGCGCGATGTGCCCGGAATCAGCGAAAGCACTTGGAAGCAACCGATACCCAGCGCGGTCTTCCAGCTCAGATCCTCGAGCGTAGTGATGGAGCCAAAGTCCAGGTTATCGTCATCGTCTGAAGCGGCAGCCGCAGCGGGAGTGGCAAAATGCGCACCAGCGGGGCGTCCGCCCGCCACCACGGCACGCGAACCAAACGAACCGGCAAGAGCAGCCTGGTCGCGCTTGTTCGCGCGCCAGTTCTCGATCACGATAAACAGCACGCCGTACACAATGAGCGCCAGCGCCACGACGGGAGCATTATAGAAATGCTCCTCCATCCAGTCGTTAAGCGGCAGACCGATCGCCGCAGCGGGAATACAGCCGAGCACAATCTTGCCCCACAGTACCCAGGTGTCGCGACGACCCTCCTTGCCCTTGCTGGGAGAAAACGGGTTGAGGTCGTAGAAGAACAGGACGCAGACAGCCAAAATGGCGCCAAGCTGAATCACGACCAGGAACATATTCCAGAACGTCTCGCTCACGTTCATCTTGACGAACTCGTCCACCAAGATCATGTGACCGGTCGACGAAACAGGCAGCCATTCGGTGATGCCCTCGACCAGGCCCATGAAGGCAGATTTTAGAAGCTCGATGATATCCAAAGGGACCCCCTCGTTAGACACCCGCCGATATTGTTCTGCGGACGGTGCGGGCGATGTCCCATTATCAACCGTTGGCGGCGCGCCTGCGCCTACCCTTACCAAAAAACTCGCCCGTTCACAGAATTGCGAGCGGTCAAACCCAAATCCTTGGGTATAACTGCAACAAGATAAAGTGTCCGGCGGCCACGCATCCGCGCCCGCCCGATGCACGAGCCCCACGCCCGTGCGATAGACCAAGGAGGAAACCATGAACGAGGGCTACACCAAGGTATTTGTTTCACTCGACGGTACTGAGCAGCAGGATTTTGTGCTCGCACGCGCCATCAAGGTCGCCGCGAACAACGGCGCCAAGCTGATTATCGGCCACGTTATCGATTCCACGGCACTCGAGAGCGCCGGTTCCTATCCGGTCGATCTGGTCAACGGCCTAGAGGAGGCATTTAAGAACTCCATCGCCAAGCAGCTCGAAGAGGCCAAGGCCAATCCCGACATTCCCGAGGTCGAGGTCATGATTCGCGCCGGCCGCATTCGCGAGACGCTCAAAGACGAGATGCTCGACGTGGTCAAGCCCGACCTGGTGCTCTGCGGCGCTCGTGGCCTGTCCTCGATCAAGTATGCACTCCTGGGTTCAATTTCGACGTTCCTGCTGCGCAACACCGACTGCGACATCTTGGTCGTGAAGTAGCAAACGTACGCCTAACGCATCGCGGAGCGCAAGCCCACGTGCCCAAGTCTTCCAAGAGCGGGACCACCATTACGGTGGCCCCGCTTTGCTTTAGGCTGAGAATTGCTCCAGAACCCTCATTCTCTCAACGGAATCCGTCTGAATTTTCAGAGCGACCCGACCCAAATCTCCGGTTGCAGAGGCAAGTTCTGCAAGCTGGGCAGACACCTCTTCAGCCACTTCCGCCGCGATGTTCTTGATCATCTTGAGTGGCAGATGCAAATCTTGAGACATGAATTCGAAATCTTCAGGAGTCACCCCATCGATCACCCGGTGATCCCCAATATCAATCCCAAGATTATGGTCGTATCCCATTATCGTCGTGCAAACAATATCGTATGCAGGGGCCAACCTCTTTTCCCGCCAACTCGGACTATAAAGAAACGAATGGTTCTTGAGATGCGAGTCGCAATTCCCCAACGCATAATCGACCATTACCTGACGAGCGAACATTTGAGTATCAGCAATTACGTTAGACGATTGCTCTCTTATCAATCGGCCGCAAAGAGCCATATAGCAGCTATCGGGACGTGTCTCGTATTTCATATACGAAGGCCAGCCAACCGCTTGGCAAAAATCCTCCTGATGCAGCCTCAGAGGCACATCGAATCCGCTCATCGACGGCGGCTCATTGCTCCAGATTCTGTCATAACGCTCGGAAAAGAACGCACCAGGAATCGTATCCGAAGCTTCTGAACGGGCAATTTCAAGCCCAGCAGCAGACGCTGCCGTCATGCAAATTAATTCGTTGAACGGCAAATCCGGATGTTTAGTTGAAGCAATCTTGACTATGTGAGTCGAGGGGGCAGAGCCGAGCGGCAGCATCCAATCCCCCGACCCGGCCTTTTTTGCATCTTTACCGCGCGGTAAAAACCAACCGGTTTTAGACTGAGCGCCCGCCAACGACAGCCTCGAATCCTGCATATCATTTGCAATCTCAAACACTTCCGCCTTAGAAAGTGCCTCAAAATCCTCGTCTTGCAGAGGACGATAGCCCGGATCGTAGCTCGATTTCTCATCGCCGAGAAACCTCAAGGCACCAACGCACTCATCGCCCAAACGCTCGAGCATCGATAAATAGTCTGACTGGGGGATTTGAAAACGCATCGACAGCTCATGCCGAACCGGGCCCTCGGGAAGCATGCCCGAAAAGAAGGCCGAAAACTCATTGCTGGCATATGGCTCATGTCGCAAGGGAAGAGAAGCTGAGAGTGCGGCAGCATCGTCGCGTTCAAGATATCCCTCATCATATGCAAACGTCTCGTTTACGGGGTCGGCCCTCTCAAATTCTCCGACCAGCTCAAACGTTCCCCGATACTCACGATAAACCTTTAATGCCATGAGCCGTCGCCCCTCTCCCTCAGGATCAAATCGACCCCCAAGCTGTTAGCGATTTGAAGGGTTTGGCGAAGATTGGCACCCGCCTTTCCACGCTCAAGCTCGCTCACAAAGCGCAAACTGCACTGGTTGAAATCAGCCACATCGCGTTGGGTATAACCGAGCTTCTTCCGGCGCTCACGCAAATATGCACCGAGTTCAGCTGGGTCAAAAATCGTTCGCTCATTCCAGTCTTGCATGCTAATCCCCTATGATTATCCCAAACGGGATAATCATAGCACATCATGATGGAATTATCCCGTTTGGGATAATTGTCTTAACGTGAATGACGCTCCGGGACGTTACACCGCGACGACTACTCAAAGTATTGAAACTTGTTGGTCGAGAAGGCAAACGTGACGACAAAGCCTTTGCCGGGCTCGGATGCCGCGGTGACGTCGATGCCCATCTTGGAGCAGAGGCGCGCCACCAGGTAGAGGCCGATGCCCGTTGCGCGCTTGGTGGTGCGGCCGTTGTCGCCGGTAAAGCCCTTCTCGAACACGCGCGGCAGGTCGGCCGCGCTCACGCCGCAGCCGTTGTCCGCGACAGTGAGCTCGATGCGTTCGCTCGCCAGGCCCTCGTCCAGCAACGCGCCCGAAAACACGATCTTCGCGCCGTCCTCGCGCGCATATTTAATACTGTTCTGAATAAGCTGGCCCAGAATAAACTCGAGCCACTTCTCGTCGGTAAAGACCTCGAAGTCGAGGTTCTCGCACACCGGGGCCACGTGCGCCGCGATGAGCTCACGCGCGTTGGCCTTAATCGCGCCCGTCACCAAGGTCTTGAGATCCCAACGGCGAATCAGGTAGTCGCGCTCCACGACTTCCGAGCGCGCGTAGTACAGCGCCTGGTCGATATAGCGCTCCACGCGAGCCAGCTCACGGCCCAGGTCATCCACGCGCGACAGGTCGTCTTCGCTGCCATCCAGGTTTTCCAAAATCAGATGAGCCGCCGCCAGGGGCAGTTTGGCCTCGTGGACCCAGCTCTCGATATAGTCGCGATAGTCATCGGTCTGACGCCGGCCTTCGGCAACCTCGTCGCAAGCGGCTTTGCCCACCCGGCGCAAGACCTCGTACTCGAGCTCGCCCTCGGCATAGGTCGGGCATTGCACCATCTCCTGCACCCATGCGGGGCTCTCGAGCTCCTCTGCCGCGCGCTCCAGCTGACGCAGAAAACGGCGGCGACGCGCGTACTCGACCACGATGCCGAGCATACCAAAGATAAAGGAAACGCCGACCGCCACGACCACAATAGAAACGGGTGCACCGGCGACCGTCAGCACAAAGCAGCTCAGCAGCACGCCGCACGTCCACACGGCGACGGGAAGCAGCGCATCTTTAAAGAACTTGCCAAACGACATAGCCGGCCCCTAGACCGAATAGCCTTGGCCGCGATGCGTAGTCAAATACCCCTTGATGCCGATTTTTTCGAGCGTGGTGCGCAGGCGGTTGATGTTGACAGTGAGCGTATTGTCGTCCACGAAGGCGTCGGAGTCCCACAGGTCCTGCATGATAGCCGAGCGCGAAACGATCTTGCCCGCGCGGCTCAGAAGCAGCGAGAGGATACGCAGCTCGTTTTTGGTGAGCTCGGTGCTGGTGCCCGTTTGCGTGTTGGTGACCATGGAGCGTGCGAGGTCGAGCTCCAGTCCCTTGTGGACGAGCGTGCTGCGCTCGCCCGCCGCCGCGGTGCGACGCAGCAGTGCGTTGATGCGCGCCACAAGCACGCGCGCGCTATAGGGCTTGGGAACAAAGTCGTCCGCGCCGAGCGTCATGGCCATGACCTCGTCGATCTCGGTCGTGCGCGACGTGAGAACGATGATGGGGACCTCGGATTCGCGACGGACCTCATGGCAGATGTGCTGGCCGTCTTTGACAGGGAGTGTGAGATCGAGCAGCACCAGGTCGGGCGCGGCGGCGAGAATATCGCGCGAGACATGCTCAAACGATTCGCAGGCCTCGATTTCAAACCCGGCGCGGGCAAGGATGTCGACAAGCTCACGACGAATGGGCTCGTCGTCCTCAACGACATAAATCAGCGCCATGGATTTCGCTCCCCTCTTGGTTGTCTTGCCACCATTATGGCTGCGAAACTGCAGGTGCGCACCGCGCGCGGTACCAAGGTGACAGAACTGTTCGCGAGCGGGGGCGTTTTGTCCGCCTCGCACTCGCAGCGGCGGCGGGGACCAAAATGATTCTTTAATCCCCGTCCCAGAAAAATCATTTAGCGGCGGGCACGGAGCTTTTCGTAGCCTTCGGCGAAGAAGGCGACCGTGGCGGCGTCGGCCTCGGCGGCGTCCGTCTCGGTTGCGGGGACCACGCCGTGCTCGTCGCTCACTAGGAACAGCGCGCCCTTAAGCTGCGCGGGAATATCTACGCGCGTGACCGGGATGCCCTTGGTCTGGGCCAGCTGCTCAATGAGCGTCGCCGTGCCGCACAGGAACTCGTCCGCCGGCGCCACAAAGGCAAGCTCGCCATTGTTGACGGCGGCGAGCAGCTCGGGCGCCACGCCGGTTTCGTCGGCCTCGGAGCGAGCCTCGGCGGAGCGGGCACGCAGCGCCTTGGCCGACGTATCGGCGAGCGGCTCGTACTCCCCCACCGTCATGGCGGCATTGCCGTTGATGTCGATCACCAGCATGAGCACGCCGTCGCGCGCAGTGTAATCGCCCTCGGCAAGCGACCACTCAACGTGCTGTTTGGCCCAGCTGAGCATGTTATGGGTAAGCGGCTCGCCCTGCACCAGGCGCTCGGATAGTGCGCGAATGTGGCGGTTGAGCATGGGCACCTTTTTGTTGGACATGCGCCAACGGCAGACAAGCGCGGGCTTGTCGAGCGTGAACTTCTCGACCGCCTCCTGATTGGCGCAAAAGTCCTCGTACGCACGCTGATCCTCGGCATTGCCAAACAGCTCGGCATCATCAATCTGGGGCATGGTCATACCTTTCGTGTTAGTCATTCCGTCCTCTTATACCAAAAAGACGGCCCTCCAAACGGAGCGACCGTCTTTTGCAGAGATTAATTTAGAAGCGAGGCCTGTCCAAGGGACGAGATAACATCCCATCCTCCCCAGTCAACCTAACAGGTCGGCGAGGGTTGCCCAGGTGCCGCAGATTGCCGTGAAAGAGGAGCGACGCGTACTTGGGTACGCGAGCGACGAATGAACGGCAAGGTGCGGTGACTGGGCAAGCCGCAGCGCCGCTTCCCTACTTAGTGGCGGAAGTGGCGGGCGCCCGTAAAGACCATCGCAATACCATGCTCGTTGCAGGCCTGGATGCTCTCGTCGTCGCGCTTGGAGCCGCCGGGCTGAATGATGCAGGTCACGCCGTGCGCGGCAAGCACGTCGACGTTGTCGCGGAACGGGAAGAATGCGTCGCTTGCGCAGGCAAAGCAGCCCTTCTCCACGCCCTCGCGCTCGCAGAAGTCCTCGGCGCGCTCGCAGGCAAGCAGTGCAGAGTCAACGCGGTTGGGCTGACCCGGGCCCATGCCAATGCCGGCCTTGCCCTTGGAGACCAGGATGGCGTTGGACTTAACGCCCTTGCAGACCTTCCAGGCAAACTCGAGCTCGGCCATCTCGGCGTCGGTGGGCTTGCGGTCGGTGGGGAACGTAAAGGTCGCGGGGTCCTCGGTCACATGGTCGACTTCCTGCACCAGCATGCCGCCGTCGACGGAGCGCAGCTCCACCTGGGCGCCGTGGTCCACGCCGCCGGTAGCCAGCACGCGCAGGTTGGGGCGCTTGGCCATGCGCTCGAGCGCCTCGGCGGTGTAGCTCGGAGCGATGATGACCTCGACGAACTGCTTGTTCTGATCGGCAAAGTGCTCAACCAGCTCATAGGGAATCTCGCGGTTGCAGGCGATGATGCCGCCGAAGGCGCTCTTGGGATCGCAGGCGAAGGCGCGGTCGTAGGCGGCCGTGATGTCCTCGGCCACGGCGGAGCCGCAGGGGTTCTGATGCTTGAGGATCACGCAGGCCGGCTCGTCGAACTCGCGGACCAGGTTCCAAGCAGCGTCGGCATCCAGATAGTTGTTGTAGCTGAGCGGCTTGCCCTGGATCTGCTCGGAGCCAACGAGCGGGAACTGCGAGCTCGCGGTGTTCTCGCAGCCCTCGGCAAAGCGATAGACCGTGGCCTTCTGCTGAGGATTCTCGCCATAGCGCAGGTCGTCGACCTTCTCCAGCGAGATCTCGAGCTTGGCAGAAGTGTCCGCCACGTCGCTTGCCTGGGCGGCAAGCCAACGGGAGATAGCCGTGTCGTAGGCAGCGGTGGTCTGGTAGACCTTCACCTGCAGGCGACGACGGGTGGAAAGCGTGGTGCAGCCACCGGTCTCGTGCATCTCGGCCAGGACGGCATCATAGTCGGCCGGGTCGGAAATGACGGTAACGCTCGTGGCGTTCTTGGCGGCAGAGCGCAGCATGGAGGGGCCACCGATGTCGATATGCTCGATGGCGTCCGCGAAGGTGACCTCGGGGTTGGCAACGGTCTTCTCGAACTCGTACAGGTTGACGACGACTAGGTCGATCAGCTTAATGCCGTGCTGAGCGGCCTCCTGCATGTGCTGCTCGGAATCGCGGCGGGCCAGCAGCGCGCCGTGAACCTTGGGGTGCAGGGTCTTAACGCGGCCGTCCATCATCTCGGGATAGCCCGTGAACTCCTCGATGGGGGTTACGGGAACGCCCGCGTCCTCGATGGCACGAGCCGTGCCGCCCGTAGAGATGATCTCGACGCCAAAGTCATCGACCAGCGTCCGTGCGAAATCGACGACGCCCGTCTTATCGGTAACCGAGATCAACGCGCGTGCGATCTTCACATCAGATCCCATGCAGTCCTCCTGTCTGGTACGCCGCCGTGCTCTGTGAGTCGGTGATACGTCGATCTGCAGCGCTCGCGCAGCGGCATTGAAAATACTGATTTAATGTAGCGCATCGAGCGCATCGATGCACCCCGCAACGGGTGCATGTGCAGAAAAAGTTTGCGAGCGGAGGGGATGGGCACGACACCGGGCACGGTGAGTTCATGGAACACAGGGGCACCATAATTCGATGCCAATGGCGTGGTAGAACTGTGCTCGATATGCATCCGCGAAAGAAAGAGGCACCATGGTCTCGCGGGTTCTCTACCGACCGTTTGATACCGAAGACTTCGACGCCATCGCGCTGATTCTGCAGCAGCTTTGGCATAACAATTCGGATAACGATGAGTACAACCGCCTTGAAGCCGCGTGCGACCTCGCCTATTGCCTTTCGTCATCGACGTTTTCGCAGGTTGCGGTGATTGACGGCGAGGCGCGCGGCATTGCACTTGCACGCGCAGGACAGAACTCCGGCGTCACTATCAACGAGCATTGGATGGATACCGAACGCGCACTGCTATCGCAGATGCGTGAGCTGGAGCCTGATGCCTGCGCCGAGTATCTCTCGTTTGTGCGCGCAACCATCCGAACCAACAACCGTCTGCTCGAGAGCAGCCCGTTGCCGCACGACAACGAGGTCACGCTGCTTGCCGTGGATCGCGATGTCCATGGCCTGGGCGTTGGCACGGTTCTGCTCGATGCCGCGGTCTCGCACCTGTCCTCGCTTGGAGCGACGAGGGCGCACCTGTACACCGACTCCAACTGCTCGTGGAAGTTCTACGAGCTGCACGGCTTTAAGCGCACGTCTACGCACCGCGCCAACCGCGAGGAACGCCGCCACAATATGCCGCGCGAAAGCTTTCTCTACGAACTCGACCTAACAGCCTAAACCCGGCAGTTAGGGACGTTCCTTTTATGCCGGCACCCCGGGACACTCCTTGGCAGCAACCACACCTAGTCGTTGGGGACGTTCTTAAATGACTAGTCGTTGGGGACAGTCTTGAGCGAAACGACCGACGAAGCCCTTTTTGAGGTCGCTATATAGGGGCTCGCAAATAGCTGTGGTCAAAAAACATCAAATCTGAGTACTGTTACCTTTTTAGTAGCAGCGCGTTTCGTCTTTTTCGGGTCTCTTAGACGTCTCGACGCATTGGATGAACTAACGTATCTCCCCAAATGTACAATAAAATGGACTCCGAACGAGAAATAATTTCGTTCGGAGTCCATTTTTAGTACAAACAAATGTGACAATCTAGGCGACAGTACTCATATTTGGCATTTTTTGCCCACTGCCCCTTGCGCGAAGGTCCGCAGCGGAAAGTATGGCCCGTTTCGATGCACAAAAATGGGATGAATCTTCCCTGGCAACCGCCCAGAAAGATCCACCCCAAAGCAAGCGCTCGCTAGAACGTTCCGCCGCCGCCTCCGCCGACGCCGCCACCGCCGCCACCGGAAAAGCCGCCGCCGCTGCCGCCGCTCGAGCTATCGGAACTCGAAGCCAGCTCGCGGATGGTCTCGTGATACACATCGTTGAACGAATCGAGCGGAGACTCGTTGCCGTAGTGATGGTAATACCACCAGTAGCAGGGGTAGTTGTCGTAGAAATCGTCGCTGTTGCGCAGGTCCGCAGGCACGGCCTCGGCCAGCTGTCGCAGCACTTCTTTCGAAACGCCCAGGGCAACGCCCATCACCAGCAGCTTGTTCCACAAGATCAGGTCGCTGGGGATGGCCTCCTTCAGGCGCGTAAAGTCCTCGAGCCAATGCTTGAGCGCCTTGCAGCGAGCCGCCACCTCGGCGCCCTCCGGCGTGTAACGACGGAAGGTGCAGCTCAGGACAAAGCCCACGATTGTGACGGGGATCGAGATCATAGCGGCACCGACGTTGGCGTCCGCAAAGTCGGTATAGAACAGAGAGCCCAGAATGCCAAAGACGATGATGATGCCGAGAACCAGGCCGGCCACCATCGCGATAGTGCCATCCGATGCAATAAGCTCGCGCGCTTCCAGCTTGCCCTTAACTGTGCTCTGATAGTCCTCGAGCTTGTCGCCAACAGATGTGGTGCGCTCGCTAGCGTACTCCTCCAGCTCGCTAAACGTGCGCGAACGGACTCCGTCCTTATCGGGCTTAACGCCGGCGAAGAAGACCTTGAGCACATCGCGATCGATGCCGTCCTTCTTGGCAGCCTTCCAGGCCTCGTCGGTCACTGTGATGCGATACGTCTGCTCCTCTTTTTCGCGACGGAGCAGACCCTTCTTCTTGGTCTCGGTCGCTTCTTCCAGCTTGATCACGCGGTCGTCGGTCAGCTTCATCAGCGTGGCGATATATGCCTGATCGGGCACGTCGTTCCAGCTCATAAGAGCTGCAAGCACCGCGGGATGGTCGGCCGAGGGC
This sequence comes from uncultured Collinsella sp., assembly GCA_902496115.1. Taxonomy (GTDB): domain Bacteria; phylum Actinomycetota; class Coriobacteriia; order Coriobacteriales; family Coriobacteriaceae; genus Collinsella. Next base: position 140,236 of record CABUZK010000002.1, read on the forward strand.
ACATCGCGGAAGTACTCGTCTTGGAAGAGCGGCTTGGGCTTGGGCCTGCGCAGCTTGAGCATCACGATCACACCGGTATAGGCAACCGCCACGACAACACACGCCACGGCAATCGCGCCGGCAACCGCACGCGCGTGCTCACGGCGGGCGTTGGCCTCGTCGGCCCATTCCTTCTCTTCATTCAGAATCGTCGACATGCGCTCTTCGCTCGAGGCGGCAAGCTGTGGCACCCAGTCGCTGGGGAAAGCGATGCGCGCCTCGGCGAACTCGCCCTCATACACGCAGGGAATGGTGTAGGTGACCATGGGCTCGCTCTCGTCGAGCGACACGTCGCCCGTCAGAGAACCATGGCCCCATGCGCGGAAGTTATCGCCCTTGACGGCAGCCGTCCCGGCAGCGGCATTTGCGAAGTAGACTTCCATCTCGACATCATCGGAATCCGCAGACCAGCCGTCGCCCACAAACTTCCAGTAGAGCTCGGCAGTATCGGCCCAGTTCATGACCGCACCGGTCATGGTGTAGCTCACGTAATAGATCGCGCTGTCGCCGCTCTCGTGGGGGCTGAACACCTTAATCCTTACGCCGTCACCGGTCTGCTCGACCGTGTAGACGCCAGAGTCGCCCTTGTTCGCGTTATCGACTTTGTTAAACGCGGCATCGTCTTCCTCAACGCTCAGCACATCGACGCCCGCCGTGCCGCCCTGCTGGTTGGTGCCCGTATTGATCTCCCAAAACACGCCGTTAATATCGTCATCGAAATCAAACTGGCGTCCCTCGACAACGGTCAGCGAGCCGTCGGCCTCGACCGTGGCGCCGATATAGGTTTGGGTCATGGAGTAGCCGTCGGCGTGTGCGGCGACAGGCAGCAGCAACAACGCAAGCGCGACGAGCACGCAGGCGGAAGCGAATCGCGCAAACAGGCAGCGCTGCCGACAAGTATTGGCAACGGGGGCGTTCATAGGCACATCCTTTGTCTGTAAAACCAACATCGCCATTGTCCCACGTTTGCGGGCACACATGACGAACATCTAGGCGACCGGAGTGCCAAACGGGATGAAAGTCACGCCCGCACCCCGACACTTGGAAAACGATCTATTGGGGACGGAGGAAAACGGATCATTGGGTTGAACCGACAGACAGCAACAAATTTGTTGTTTAGGACGCTCTTTGGCCGAATCCCGCGCCAACAATAGATACCACTTCACAGCTCCGTCACAGGTGTAGCGGCTTTGTGTGGGCTCGGCATGCGCTGATTGAGCCACCAGTCGAGGGGCATAAAGCAGTTGAGCGAAAACGGTTTGCCCCTTTGCCGTTCGCTCGAGGATCATGTCCCCCTTTTCCGCGGAAACCCCGGCAGTTGCGAAGAGCTGCCGGGGTTTCTGTTGTCTAAGGTGCCAAGTTGACGGACAGGAATTAAAGCACCGAGTCTGCAGCCCGCCATACGCAATGCGGGGCCTCGACAACTTGCGGACCACAGTGACGCCTCCCCATCGCGCCCCGCGCTATACTCGTCCGCATGGATATCAAAACACGCAACATAGCAACGCCCGCCGCGGATGCGCCAACGACGCAGCCCGCCTCCGTTCCCGCGCCCGTCGTGGGGCGCTTTGCCCCGTCGCCATCGGGCCGCATGCACCTGGGCAACGTGTTCAGCTGCCTCTGCTCGTGGCTTTCGGCCCGCAGCCAAGGCGGCAGCATTGTGTTGCGCATCGAGGACCTGGACGATCGCTGTAAGCGCCCGGAACTTGCCGCTCAACTGATTGACGACCTGGCCTGGCTAGGGCTTGAGTGGGACGAAGGCCCCTACTACCAGCACGATCGCCTCGACCTGTACGAGAGCGCCTTGCGCCAGCTGCAGGGCGCTGGCCTCACCTACCCCTGTTTTTGCACGCGCGCCGAGCTCCACGCCGCGAGTGCGCCGCACGCCAGCGACGGCACGCCCATCTACCGCGGCGCCTGCCGAGGCCTTTCTGCCGAAGAGGTCGCCCGCCGCAGTGCCCTGCGCGCCCCGGCCACGCGCCTGCGCGTGCCCGCCGTCGACGACCTCGCAGACGATGTGATCGAATTCGTGGACCGCACGTATGGTGCTCAATGCGAAGCACTCGCCACCGAGTGCGGCGACTTTTTGGTGCGCCGCAGCGACGGCGTGTTTGCCTACCAGCTGGCTGTGGTGGTCGATGACGCCGCCATGGGTGTTACCGAGATCGTACGCGGATGCGACCTGCTTGGCTCCACGCCACGCCAGATCTACCTGCAGCATCTGCTGGGACTTCCCACGCCGCACTACGCGCACATTCCGCTGCTCATGTCGCCAGACGGCCGCCGCCTTTCCAAGCGCGATCGCGATCTGGACCTGGGCGAGCTCCGCGCCCGCTTTGGCACACCCGAGGCACTGCTGGGCTGGCTCGCCGGGCAAACGGGCATCGCACCGGACACCACGCCGCGCTCTGCCGAGCAACTGGTCGAGCACTTTAGCTGGGACGTCATCCGCGCACACCGGGAGAACATCACCGTAACGGCCGAGTAGCCAAACGCCTTGCCGCTACGCAACATCCCAGGGCTGGAGTTCGTCGCCCAGGCGAACGATGCAGTCGTAGAGCACGGTGTGGCGCTCGGCCGGGTTGGCGTCGCGATGAAAATGGCCGTAGTACCAGCGCTTGAAGTCCAAGCGATCTTCCAGCTCATCGAAAAATGCCGTAAGTCGATCGACGTCGGGGCAATTCCAGCCGGGTGCCGGATAGAGCGTGGGCGAAAGCATGCGCGTAGAGCAGGTGTGGGTGATCACGTAGTCGACCTTCCAGCCCACACTGTCGAGCTTTGTCCGCGCCTCCTCAAAGTTGCGCTCGTCCGGCAACTCCTGCGGCCACCAGCTGGAATAGGGAATGCGGTATTCCTTGTCCACGCTCGTGGCGCCGCCCATGGTAAAGATCGTTGAGCCGTCGAGCTCAAAAACCTCGCCGCGCGTCAGGCGCCGTATGGGAGAGGTATCCGACAGACGCTGCGTCAGCCCACCGTGCCACAGCTCCATGGGGCGCTCCGCCCAATGATCGAAACGCTCGTGGTTGCCGTCGACGAACAGCGCGGTATAGGGACGCGATTCCAGCCAGGCGATGTCGGCGCACTCCTCGGCAGAGAAATCCCACGGAAAGCCAAAGTCGCCCGCGACGATGAGATAGTCGTCGCTCGTCAGGCTATCCCCAAGGTCCCAATCGCGCAGCTTTTGCATGTCGAGGCCGCCGTGAATATCGCCCGTCACATAGACCGTCATCGGATCACCACTTCCCTCTTATAACTTTCGAGATCGTGCTCGACCTGCTCGTCGCCCGTGGCATTGACCCACCACGGCCATTTAACGCAACACATCGGCTCGTCTACCTGCGCAAACCAAGCTTTGAGCTCCTCCAAGCTCACCGGGGCGTAGCTGTTGGCGTCCACGCCCACGTCATAGCGCAGCAGTCCCTGCCTGCGGTTGAACTCGTTGTATGCGCCGCCGCAACTGTGGATATGCCCGTGCAAATGCCAGCTGCCGTGCGACATGCCCTGCCAGTCGACCATGGGATAGTGGCTCAGCACGATTTTTTGGCAGTTGATCTTGAGCGCGCAAATGGGCGGCTCGACGATAAAAGCATCCGCTACCGCAGGCTGCGTCCAGTCTTTGTCGTGGTTGCCGGGCAGCAGATGGACGCGCTTGCAGGCAATGCTTTTGCGCAGCTCGTAGGCGTCTTGGACCGTCATCTTAAAGCTAAAGTCACCCAAGATGTAGAGCTCGTCATCCGCAGCAACCTTGCTGTTAATGTTGGCGACCATGGCATCGTTCATCTGCGCAACAGTCGACCAAGGCCTATCGCTAAGCCGTAGCATGTTCTCGTGTCCAAAGTGAGTATCGCCGGTAAACCAGATCACGGGGACCTCCTGTTGCTGCGGGGTATCCATCCCTTAGGGCTTACCCCTCGTTCTTCCATCCAAACGGGTCGAGCACCCAAAAAATCAGATCGAGTACGCCGCCGGTCATCATGGCGCCGGCAAGGGCCATGCAAACGTGCAGAGAACTGGCACTTCGGAGCACGTCGAATGGCCCCAGAACGGCCAGCAGCGCGACCGCTGCGCCGGCAAGGCACAACGCGAGGCACGGCCCCGCGTCCTTGACGCACTTCTTTGCGAGATGCTTGGTGTTATCGCTCATTGGTATCGAACTCCTTAGAGGATCGTTGTTTGGGTACATGCCGCCGCGGCAGAGCAGGGCGGCAGGGTAAGTGTCCCATGCCGTGCGGACACGTTTTTAAACCCATGTATCCGCAGGGACCCATGTCCTTGCAGAACACCCCCGAAGAATCGTCTAAGCCGCTGGCGGGCAACATACTGAACAGGGGGTCTTTCCTCGTTTGAGCGCGGTCGCCAGTGGCACGCTTGTTCTAATGGCATTTTGAGGAAGGTTTTTGCATCCCCCAGAACGGTGATAAATCTTGCCGTTCGGGGGTGCGGACGATTTCTTGGACCGCGCCTAGGCGTATCCAAGCTTCCTGCGGTACTCCATCGGGCTCAGCCACCCGAGGGACTTCTTGATCCGCTCCTCACGATAGTACACGAGGTA
>CABUZK010000003.1 GCA_902496115.1 uncultured Collinsella sp.
CGCTTGCCGAGGCGGCTGCCGCCGTCTGACATTGCGAAAACGCGGCCCGGTTCGGTAACAAAAAAACCGTCCTCGGGCATGTGCATTGCCCAAGGACGGTTGAATTCCGCGGTACCACCTTGTTTGACCCGACGGATGTCTGGCCCGCCGCGCCCACTCTTTGCCCCTTGTCGCGAGGCTCACGGCTTCCCTACTGGGGACATCGCCGCCGCTGGCCGCGCGCCCGTTGAGGTCGCTGCTCGGGAGTGAACGCTTGGCCCTTGTCACCGCAGGAAGGCTTGCAGCCCATGACCTTCCCTCTCTTGCCGGCGACGCGGCGGGCAAAACCCTCTCCGTCAACGCATTGGGCTATAGGATAACACATTCTGCGTGTGCATCGCCGCGTTCCGTTTTGTTCGTGCTGGGTACAAGGCAGGTAGCTGTGCAAACTGGCCGCGCCGCCGCGTGCGACGGGCGACCTGCGAGATCAAGGATATGGTATGGGAAAGAAGCACGATAAGAAGGCCGAGCCCGCAGCGGGCAAGACGCCCAAAGGCATGAAGGTCGATAAGGCCGTCAAAAAATTCCGCAAGCTCGAGGGCAAGCTGTGGACCCGCGAGTACCTGCTCAAGATTGCCGAGTTTGACGGCGCGACGATTGCCCCCGCCAACGGCGCTGCGGCCCGCGCCGATGCTATGGGCACCCTTGCCGGCGAGCATCACAAGCTCCTGACCAGCGAAAAGTCTGTCGAACTTGTGCGCTCGCTGGCATGTGAGACCGTCGCCGGAGGCAAGATCGACGACCCGCAGCTGCTCGACGAGATCCGCGTGCTCGGCCGCGACCAGCGCGAAGCGAGCGTCATTCCCACCGAGGAGGCCGAGGCCTGGACCAGGCTCACCTGCGAGGCCGACGCCGTGTGGCACAAGGCCAAGACGGCCAATGACTGGGCGAGCTTTGAGCCCTATGTGGATAAAATCGTCGCCCAACTTAAGCATCAGGCCGAGCTCATGGACCCCAAGCGCGACCCATACGACGTTTGGCTCGACCAGTACGAGCGCGGCCTTTCCGCCAAGAGCTTCGATGCGTTTTGCGATGAGGTCAAGGCTACGGTCGTGCCGCTCGTGCACGCCATCGGCGAGCGCGGCCAGCAGCCCGCTGCCGACTTTTTGCACGCCCGCGTGCCCGAGGCTGCCCAGCGTGCCATGAGCTTTGACCTGATGAAGCTTGTCGGCCTGGATCTGGACGACACCACGCTTGCCTTTACCGAGCATCCGTTTAGCGAGGGCTTCTCGGTGGGCGATGCGCGCATCGCGACGCACATCTACGAGGACGACTGCATCTCCAACGTCTACAGCATCATCCACGAGGCGGGGCACACCATGTACGAGTTGGGCGTCAATCCCGCCTATGCGCGCACCTGCCTGGAGGGCGGCACCTCCATGGGCATCCACGAGAGCCAGAGCCGCTTCTTTGAGAACACCGTGGGTCGCAGCCGCGCCTTTATGGGACCGCTGCTCGAGGTGCTGCGCCGCCACGCGCCCGAGGTCTACGGCAGCGTGAACGAGGACACGCTCTACCGCGCCGTGAACATCGCGCAGCCGTCGCTGATCCGCACCGAGGCCGACGAGCTCACCTATCCGCTGCATATTATGGTGCGTTACCAGATTGAGCGCATGCTGTTTGCCGGCGAGGCCACGGCCAAGGACATCCCCGCGCTTTGGAATCGTTTTATGGACGAGTACCTGGGCATTCCCGTCCCCGACGACACGCGCGGCTGCCTGCAGGATACGCACTGGAGCGGCGGCTCGTTTGGCTACTTCCCCACGTATGCGCTGGGTAGCGCCTACGATGCCATGTTTGTGCCGGCCATGTGCCGCGACGGTGTCGACCTCAACGGCGCCTGTGCGAGCGGCGATCTGGCGCCCGTCCGCGCCTGGCTGGGCGAGCACATTTGGCAGTGGGGCCGCGCCAAAGACGCGCCGGAGCTCATCAAGGGCGCCTGCGGCATGGACTTTGACGCCCGCTACTACTGCAGCTACCTGCAGGACAAGTTCACCACGCTATACCAGCTGTAAAGCTTAGGCAACACGTCAACGCAAAGGAGCGCCGCGGGATCTATCCCGCGGCGCCCTCTTTTTCACCTAGTCATTGGGGACGTTCTTAAACGACTAGGTTGACGCCGATGTCTTGGCAAAGTCAGCGAAAACGGCCCCAAGCGAGCAAGGTGACGTGAAATGAAAGGGCGCTGACCTTCTGGTCGCGCCCTTGAAATTGAACGTCAGATTGCCGCTTGGGGCCGTTTGCAGCGTCGAGCCGTTACGCGGTTTGGTAAAACCGCGTAACTATAGAGCTTCCAGCGCCGCGGCGATGCGCTTCATGGCGACGTCGGCAGCTGCCTGGTCGGGAGCTTCGGCCAAAACGCGAATCACCGACTCGGTTCCACTCTTGCGCACCAGCACGCGGCCCTCGCCCACCAGCGACGCCTCGGCCTCGGCGATGGCGGCTTGCACGCCCATGTTGCCCAGCGCGGCGTCTTTATCCGCCACGCGTACGGCAACCTGAGCCTGCGGCAGTAGCTTGCACGGAGCCGTGAGCTGCGAGAGCGTCTCGCGCTCGGCACGAATCACTTCCATCACGCGCAGCGAGGTCATAATGCCGTCGCCCGTGCGCTCGATATCACCAAAGATCGTGTGGCCCGTCTGCTCGCCGCCCAGGCTGTAGCCGCCCTCGCGCATCTTGGCATACACATGACGGTCGCCCACGCCGCTGGTCACGGCACTTAGACCGGCAAGCTCCAGCGACTTGACCAGGCCAAAGTTGCTGGCGATCGTCGGCACCACGGTACCGCCCGAAAGGCGACCGTGCTTGTTCAGGTACACGCCGCACACATACAGGATCTGGTCGCCGTCGACCACGCGACCACGCTCGTCCACGGCCAGGCAGCGGTCGGCATCGCCGTCGTAGGCAAAGCCAACGTCCAGGCCCTGCTCCACCACGTGTCGCTGCAGACGCTCCATATGCGTGGAGCCGCAGTCAACGTTGATGTTAAAACCATCGGGCGCGGCGTTAATCACGCGCACATCGGCACCCAGCGCGTCGAACACCGGCTTGGCCACCGAGGATGCCGAGCCGTTGGCGCAGTCGAGACCGATCTTGACGCCCTGCAGCGAAAAGTTCGCGCTAGCGATGAGCGAGGCGATGTAGCGGTTGCGGCCCTGCATGTAGTCGACCGTGGCGCCGATGTGGTTGCCCGTTGCCAGCGGCACCTCGCTCTTGCCATCGATGTAGTCCTCAATGAGCTCCAGCACGTCCTCGTCCATCTTAAAGCCGTCGCTGTTGACGAGCTTAATGCCGTTATCGCAAAACGGGTTGTGGCTCGCGCTGATCATGATGCCGCAATCGAAGCAGCCTTCCACAGTCTGATGCGCTACGCCCGGCGTGGGGATCACGTGCAGCATATAGGCGTCCGCACCGCTCGCGACCAGGCCGCTCACCAGCGCCGCCTCGAACATATAACTCGAGCGACGCGTGTCCTTGCCCACGATCACGCGTGCCTTGCGCTCGCGGTTGGCGCCGTAATACCAGCCCACAAAACGGCCAATCTTATAAGCGTGCTCTACCGTCAGCCCAACGTTGGCCTCACCACGAAAGCCGTCGGTGCCAAAGTACTTCATGCGCTCTCCTTACAAAATAGGGGCGAACAGATTGCCTGTCCGCCCCAAAATGGTACTCGATTATCTGCGCTACCAGAAAAACCCTACGCCGACGCGCTGTCGCGAGCCGCCTGGCATGTAGGAGTCTGACGCAGCGTAAGCGGCTTGTCCCCCGCCTCGGCCGACGTGGTCAGCGTATACGTGATCGTCGTCGTCTCGCCAGCATGCAGGTCAACGGTGCCCGAATAGAAGGGGATTCCATGCCACGTAGCGGCGCCAAGACCAAACTGGGTGCCCTCGACGGTCAGATCAGTAATGTTGCCGCCCGTCGGGGCAAACAACGAGACATTCAGACGCTCGTCGTCACGCGCGGCATCGGGTGCGCTCGCCGCAACGTAGTCGGGCAGCTTGCCAGCCTCCTCCTGCGTCATGATGTTCGTCAGGGTAACGGTGATGCGATAGGAGCACGTGCCGTCACCGTTCTTCACGCCCTGACCAATCTGCGTATCGGCGTTCAGGTACCAGTCGAGCTTGGAGAAGCTCAGGTTGTTAAAGTAAACGCCGGCAACAGGATCGGCGCTCGGGTCATCCGGATCGGGCAGCGAAGCGTCAATGCCCGTCTCTTTGATGGCATTCTGCTCATCATCGTTTCTCATCCACGCGATCAGGCGGCCCTCTTCGGCACCGCGCTCAACGGCGCTGACAAGCTTCGTAACATCGACATCGCCGATACCGCCAAGGATCTTGTCGAAGGCAGCGCTGGCGACGGATGCAAAGATGCCGTCCGACTCCTCGACCGGATAGTTCCAGTACACATCGTGCATGAGGACCTTTGCGGCGTTGGTGCCGTCGACAACCGTTCCGTCGGGCAGCGAGACATTACCGACCAGGCCCAGCAGATACTGCAGGAACACCGGGTCGATACCGATGACGCCATCAACGTCCTGTCCATACTGGGACTTCCACAGCGCGGCGACACGCTGCGAGTTGCGGGGCCAATCAGGCGAATAGGTATTGCCCGAGTTGTACAGGTTACTGTGGTTGCCGAACAGCGCCTCATCCTCTTCGTCGACGCTCTCAACCGCCTCGTCTTTGCTGAGCGCAATACATGGAACAAAGTCACCGATCGACATCTGGCCATCGGTGACTGAAATCAAACCTTGCGAACCACCAAAACCGCCGCAAGCACGAATCTCGACGTTGTTCATGGCATACACAAGATAGTTGCGCGTCTGGCCGTTGGCGCCGAGCATCTGGGGCAGAACGGGGGCAATCTTCTCTGCCGCGTCGACTACACCGTCCAGGGTGGCAAAGCCGTCCTTTGCCTTATCGACCAGCTCGGTCACCTGGGCGATATGCGTATCGCCAATACCCTGCACCTTTTTGTTGGCGCTCTTGAACGCCTTCGAGCTATCGGAGAGCGAATCGGCGACCGCCTGCAGCGCGGACACGTTGATTGTCCCGTCCTGGAACAGCTTACCGGGCGTTGCCTGAGCGAGATTATCGGCCATGGGGACCAGCGCGCCGCTCGAAACATCGGACAGAGCGTCGACCATGGTGCGGGCGGCGTTAATATCGCCGCCGTACACCGGAATGAACGAAGCCATCGTCCACACCGGACTCGAGGTCTCCTTCTTCATGCTGCTGCAGAGCTCGTCAATTTTTTTCGCATCGTCGGGCAGGGTCGAAAAATCGCCCGACGTGACCTTGTCCTTAAGGCCGCCGACGATCTCGACAGTTTCCTTTGCCTGGCTCTTCACGGTTTTTGCCGAGTTAAACAGCATGAAGCCACTCACGCCAAAAGCGACAAGAACCACCGCGACGATGGCAGCGACAACGGCTGCAACGCGACGCTTCTTGCGCTCGCCCTTGCGATGGCGATGGCGAACCAGGCCGTTCGAGGTCGGGCTCGTCGAGGAATCACCGCCGTAGTTCAAGCCAAAATCGTAATAATCTTCTTTAGAGCCCGAGCCCTTAAACTCGGCACCGTCGTCATTGAGACGGGCAAACGTGCCGGTTTCGGAAGCGCCCGTATAGATAGTGCCTAGGTTACCCGTAAGCCCTGCGTCTTCAGCAGAAGAAGCACTATTGGCGGGATTGGCAGAGCTGATGGGGCTGGCGTTGTGGGCGCGATGAGCGTTGTTAGCGGGGCCAGTGGAGCCGGCGACATTTGCACCGCCCGTTGGCGCCGGACGGACCCCGGCCGACGAAGCCGCAGAGCCCGACCCGACCGGAAATGCCTGCCTGCCTACGCGACCAGCCTGTTTTGCCTTTTGAGACTGTTCGTACAGAGCGGCAAACATCGCCGTTTCGCCCGGAGACGTACGGTTGCCAGCACCGTTTTGGCTGGATCCACTCGGTACGCCAGCGTTTCCAGTCCCATTTGAACGCGGCGGAACTGCAGAGCGCTCGCCGTCGCCGTTCTTAAAGTGGTTACCAGCCATAGAGGAGTCCTCGCAATACTAAAAGTCAATAACGCTATTAGTTTATGACATATTTGGCATCGTCAGTTAAACTCCAGATGCAGGCACCAATTCGCGGAATTGTGGTGCAACACCGCGTCCGTCTAGGCAGCGGCGTGAGCTATACCGTCAGGAACATCATCACGATGATCATGGCAAAGCCGATAAGGTCGGTCGGCAAAAATACCGTGCCCAGCATAACGGCGCTGGTGATGGTCGCCGAGACCGGCTCCACGGTTCCGATGAGGCTCGCACGCACCGAGCCGATGTCCTTAACGCCCTGCATATACAGCATGTAGGCAAAAAACGAGCCAATGACCACAAACACCGCGAGCGCCTCGATACCGGCAGCATCGAGCACCGGCATATGAGCCCACGGCTGCACGAAGACGCACGAGACCACGCCCGCTGCGAGCATGGCAGAGCCTGTAACGATGGGGCTGCCGTATTCGGGCAGAATCTTGGCGGGAATCACCGCCATACAGGCTGCGCTAACCGCACACATAAGGCCTGCGACCAGACCAAGCGGCGATATGCTCAAACTGGTCGGGTCGCCGCCGGTAGCGATTAAAAAGGTGCCACCGAGGGCCAGACCAATGCCGATCGTCTCGCGAGCGCGCGGCATGCGGCGATCGACCACGCAGGCGTAACCCATGATGATGACCAGCTGCAGGCACTGGAGCACCGTCGCGGTTCCGGCATTGGTCAGACGCACGGCCGAAAGATAGCAGAACTGGTTGAACAGCAGGCCAAAAGCGGTAAAAAGCAGCAGTTGCCTACGGTCGGCGGGCGTGGTCCAGAGCCTAACCAGACGCTCGCGATCGCGCGTGACCACCACGGCCATAAAGAGCAGGCCGGCGAGAATCTGGCGCACACTCATAAGCCACAGGGTATCAACGTGATAAGTATCGAACAGGAAGCTCGCGCTGGTGCCCGAAAAACCCCAAAACGAACCGCCCGCCAGCGTGGCCAGAACGCCCGTAATCATCTTGCGCGTCTGGGCGTCGTTGAGACGGTCGCGCCAGGCGCGACGGGTGTTGCGGCTGAGCTCGTCAGTTCCCTCGGGCACGACAAAATCGGACGCCGTCGTCATCGGTACCGAAGCCCTTTCGCGTGCACGCTGAGCTGTGCGTTCCTGCTCCATCCCACTCCCCCGAAATCAATTGGCAACAAAGCGCTCAAACTGTAGCACGAATATCGGCATGAAAAAGCAGACAATTCGGAACGTCTACGAGCATACAAATTGCAGGGACGAAAGGCGCAGACGCGCTATGCCGAGTGGTTGGAATCATCTAGGGCGCCGGGGGCGGCTTCCGCACTCTCATCGGTATGGCCACCGTCGTTCTGCTCCTTGGCACTGTCCTGGCCTTCCTGCTCGCGGCGACGTTTTTCGCGAATCTGCTCCACGGCAGCACGCAGGGCGGCCTCGTCCTCGGCGCGTGCCACCTCTTGTGTGGTTTTGACCATATGGCGAATCTCGAGCACCAGCAGCACGATCAGCGGCACCACGATAAGCGGGAAGAACAGAAGCGGGTTGGTGAGCAACGAGACCACCACGCCCAGGCCTGCCGACACAAAGACCACGCGGCCCACCACATCGGCGGCGGGTACGGGCGCGGCGTCCTCGACCGGATTGGCATCGCCCTTGGTGCGGTAGACCGGCGTGCCGTCGGCCGCATCCTCCACGGCAACGATGCGGTGCGTGTTGAGCGAACCCTCCAGCGCGTCATCGGACGAATGGAAGGTGATGATATCGCCCACCTGGTAGACCTGGCTGTTGTCGGTATCGACGACGATAAACGAATGCACGGGAATCGCCGGCTCCATCGAGCCGGTCAGCGTGCGCATAAAGCCGTAGCCCATGATGGTGGGAATCTCGCCGGCGGGCGTGAACACCGTGCGCAGCAGCACCACAAAGGCGACCAGGATCACCACGGTCGCCAACACGTTGATCACGCGGAGCACATGCTTCATCACTTGTCGTCGTCCTTTGCGGAAAGCGCAGTGTCGGCGGCGTCAGTGGCCTCGGCGGCCTCGGTAGCGTCCTTTGCAGAAGGCGCAGCCTCGCCCTCGGCACCCGCGGCCGGCTCATCGGCACCCGCGGCCAGCTCGCCAGCCTCGCCGCGCAGGCGGGCCAACAGATAGCGCGACAGGCTGTTGCCCTCGGCACGGCGCTCGGCACGGGCGCGATCGCGCTCGGCCTGCTCCAGCTCGTGCGCCAACGAGTCCAAGCGCTGCTGCATCTCCGCGCGGACGGCCTCGAGCTCGTGCTCGTGCGTGGCCTTGGCGGCGGCGAGTTCCTGCTCAATACGCTCCCCTGCCTCGAGCTCGGCTGCGGCGACACGCGCGTCGGCGTCGGCACGGGCCTCCTCGGCGGCACGCGTGGCGGCATCGCGCTCGGCAGCGGCAGCGGCGACCTTCTCGCTGGCGTCCACCGCAGCCTGCTCGACGGCAGAATCGGCGGCCGCACGGGCGGCATCGATCGCGGCATCGGCTGCCTGCTGAGCAGCGGAAACCTTCTCCTCGGCCGCGGCAACGGTGTCGGCAAGCTTCTGCTCCGCCTCGGCCACGGCGGCATCGGCCGCCTCAGCCGCGGCACGGGCATCGCGCTCGGCCGTCAGCTGCACTTCCTCGATCTGCAGCTGGGCGGCGTCCAGCTTAGCATGCAGCTCGGCCACCTCCTTGGCAGAGGCCTCACGCACGCCGGCAAGCTCGGCCGCAGCAGCGTCCTTGGTGGCCTGCAGCTCGGCGGCATCGGCCGCCGCCTTGGCAGCCAGAGCCGCGGCGGACTCGCTCTTGACCTGCGCGACCTGCTCGGCGGCCGCCTGCTCGGCGGCAGCAACCTTGGCGTCCGCGTCGGCGCGAGCGGCCGCGACCTCGGCATCGGCCTCGGCACGCATCTGCTCAAGCTGCGCCGCCGCGGTCGAGCGTGCCTCTGCCGCAGCATCCTCGGCAGCCTTCTTGCCGGCCTCGACATCCTCCAGCGAGGCGCGCAGCTCCTCTACATCGGCCTCGGCAATCTGCGCGCGCTGCGTCAATGCCAGCTCACGCGTCTTAGCCTCGTCCAGCTCATCGGCCAGGTCGTCACGCTCGTCGGTCAGTGCATGGGCCTGAACCTTCCAAGACTTGACCTGCCCCTGCAGCTCCTCAATCTGCTCGCGAGCCTCGGCCAGCGCCTGCTCGGCATCGAGCTGGGCCTGCGTGACCTCCTCCACAAACACGCGACGAATCTCGACATCGGGCAGGTCGGGGCTATCGACCTGCACCTCCTTAATCTCCTTAATAAACTTGGGCGCCACCGGCTCGGGATGCACGCTCTCGAGCTCCTGCAGGTTGCGCTCGTCGTCGGTCAGGCTCTTAAAGACGGTGTAGTTGTTGATGAGGTTGGTGTACATCTGCACCATGTACTCGTCATCGAACGCCAGTGCCTGCTGCTGCACGTCGATGTTGTAGCCCACCTTGTCGTAGCGCTCCATAAACTGCCACAGCTGGTAGCACTTGCGGTAGTTGGGGTCCTTCATGATGAGGTTGGTGCGCTGAATGGGGCTGCGAACCGCGCTGCAGCCGTTCATGATCTGGCAGAACGATGCACCGCGCAGTGCCATGACCAGGCGGCGCACGCGGTCGATGCGCATAAAGACGTCCATGTTGTCGGCGTCGTTCTCGGCAAAGCTCTGGCGGTTCTTGACCGTCATCTCGACGTTGTACTCGATCTCCTCGTACGCATCGTCGATCTTGCTGTGCATCTTAAAACGGTTGCGGATCTCGTTGCCCGTCGACCAAAAGATCACGTCGGTACGCTTGTCTACAAACGTCAGCAGGCGCTGAATCAGGTGGTAGATAAAGCGGTTCTCGTACAGGTCGTACGTCTCGACGGTACTGACGTTGAGGATGCGCGTGGGGTGGACGCCGCCATCGTCGCTCGGCGCCAAAAACTGCGTGTTCTGGCTCAGGTGACGGATGCTGTCGGCGCTGATCTTTTTGGCGAGCGAGACCGGCACCACCTCTTCCTCGGTGGTGATGAAGCGGCGCGGATTTTCGATAATGGTGTTGATGGCGTCGAGCGAGTCTTCGATCATGCTGATCCATTCCTCGTCCACCACCTTGACGAGCTCCTCGCGCTGTTGCTCGATCGTGGTGCCCGAGGCCTGCGCCATCTCAAACAGATAGCGGAAGTAGCGGCTGTCCTCCTGGATGGGCTCCATCTGCTCGGAGAAGCTGGTATAGAGGTCCTGAATGGTCTCGGACATGGGTTACTCCATAGATTGGATCGATCGGAAAGGGGCGGGGCGACGTCACACAGGGCAAACGTAACTGATTACCTTGTCCCACGCCCCGCGCTCACGGCATTAGTAGAAGTTCTGGATCCGCTGCAGGTACATGACGGAATCGGGCAGACCGCCCTCGCCAAAGGTCTTCTCGATGTACTCGATCAGGCCCTTCATCTCATCGCGCACAAAGCTCACGTTCATGGACTCAAACTTCTTGAGCACCTTGCGGGCGATGATGTAGTCCATGCCGCCCAGCTCGGTGCCGCCGCATGCCACGTACACGGGGATAAAGTCGTACATCTGCTTGATGATACGGTTGCCAAAGGCCAGCTTAAAGCGGGTCTGCAGGTACTGGTCCAGCTTGTGCATCTTCTCGAGCAGATCGTCATCGATCACGTACTCGACCTTGGCCTTCTGGAACAGATACTGCAGGTGGTCGGCCGTCACATGCACGCGCTCGTGCGGCTCGCACTCAAACGCGTCGGCGCGCTCGTTGAGCTCGATGGGAATCGCGCGGTCGTACACCTTGTCCGTAATGGTAAAGGTGGAGTCGTCGTTGTTGGCCGTGCCGATAAACCACAGGCTGTCGGGAATGGTGAGCTTGCCGTCGTGCAGGCCCTTGGGGTCGGCCGCCCACTGGGTGGGGACCAGATCGAGCACCCACTCGTCGTGGCTGGGCATCTCGAGCACCGACAGGATCTCGGCAAAGTAGTACTCCACGCGGGCGAGGTTCATCTCGTCGAGCACGATCATGGACGGGTCTTGGCGCAGCCCCGCCTCGTACACGGCACGGAGGAACTCGGTCTCGTTAAAGCGCTTGGAAAACTCGTTAAAGTAGCCCAGCACCTCGGTGCGATCGCGGAAGTTCGGCTGCACCGACACGATGGTCGCGGGATTGTCCAGGTAGCGGCTAAAGCTGTAGGGCAGCGACGTCTTACCAGTACCCGAAATGCCCTCCAGAATCAGCAGCTTGGAGGCGGCCATGCCGGCCACAAAGCGGCGGATGACCTCGGGCGTGTAGTAGAGCTTCATCTGGCTGCAGGCAAACGCGCGGAAGCTGTCGACAAAGTCCTCCAGCGAGATGGCATCGTCGTAGACCGGCGATTCCCAGTCGCGGTACTTAAGGTCCACAAGGGACAGCTTGGGGAAGCGGTTGGCCTGGGCGATCTCTTTTTCCTCGGCAAGGGTTTTGGCCTCGACGGTGGCCTTGGCCATGGCGGCCGCGGCATCCTTGACGCCCTCGCCATCGAGCGCGAGCGACGCGTTGCCCGACACCACGGCGGCCGTGGCGCCCTCGCCCGCAGGCGCACCGGCGCCCGCAGCGGCGCCCACCACGTTGCCCACCGTGGGCAGATGGTCGTCGGCCAGGGCCGAGGCGCCCACGTACGGAATCTGCTTGGTGCCGCCCATGGCATTGACCTTGAGCGCCAGCAGCTTGTTTTTCTCGTCCATGAGGTCGAGCACCTGCTTGTTCAGGCGGCCGATCTCGCGATAGAGTGCCTTGTTGGACGTGTCGTCGCGATGCAGGCGGCGGTTGATGCGGTAGCGGTGGACCAGAATGGCCACGATCAGCACGGGGACCGCGATGAGCATGGCAAACAGAATGACCGCGCCGATCTTACCCACCAGGTCAAACGTGGTGAAGTAAGTCATAAAGATGCTGAAGTACTCAACCCAGCCAAACACCAGCAGATTAAGGATGGAGCTCACGACGGCAACGACGTTGTAGACGACCTTTGCCAGCAGCTCCCAGGCAAATCCCAGAAACTCACTCACCGTCGGTACCCTCCTGCTTGGACGCGTTCATCGCCGCCTCGGCCTCGGCCTTCAGACGACGGGCTTCCTCGAGCTTGGCCTCGGCCTGGGCGAGCTGCTCGGCGGCGTTATCGGCCGTGACGGTGGTATCGCCCTTGCCCTCGGCGTCCACGATGGCAGCCGCGGCGGCCAGGCGGTCCTCCTCGGCCATAGCGCGCTTGAGGTTCATGCCCACCACGATGAGGTGATACACCTGGTAGATAAAGAACAGCAGCATGGGCAGCACGATCACAATGAGGAAGCCCATGGAGCTGGACAGGAAGTCCATGACCTTGCCCATCTGCGGCAACGCGAACAGGTACTTACCAACGATGTCGCCATCGCTGATGATATGCGTATCGGCCACGTCGTTGTTATCGCCCTTGGTGGTAAAGCTGCGCATGCCGTTGACCTCGTCGATGGCGGCGATGCGGTGCGTGTTGAGCGCGTACTCGTTGTCGATGATGGTGTGGAACGTCACGATGTCGCCCACCTCGAGCTTGGAGGTGTCGCACTTTTGGATGATGATGAGGTCGCCCTTGTTAAACGTGGGCGCCATGGAGTCGGATTGCACGGCGAGCGGGGTGAAGCCGGCGATGTCAGAGACGCTGCCGTCCTCGCGCGTGGCGAGCGTGGTAAACGCATACAGGGCCGCCACCAGGATGATGATCCACATGACGACGCTCAACGCGATGGATGCGGCTTTTTTAACAGATTGCATGATGTCCCTTACTACCGTGTCTGTCTAGGTCGTGCGCGGCCCGGTGGCCGCCGTGCATATCTACTGTTCCTCGATGCCCTCAAAGCGCATCGAAACCGAATAGTTAGCTCCCTTTAGCATATTAGTGCAATTTGGGTCCGTTCCCTCGAGCCATATGCGAACGGTTACCGGCTTATCCGTATCTTTTATCAGGTCGAACATATCGCTGGCCGCGGTGGCAGCGCCCGAGTCGAGCCCAAAGACGGTGGCCGCGCCGGACGAGCCCCCGCCCCCGTTGGGGTTGTAGACCCAGGTGTGGCCGTCAGCGGTAAAGCTCATACGCATGGCGCTTGCCATGCCCTGCGTGTCGGAGCTAAACCGCGTGCCGGACACGCCACCGTCGCCATCCTGCCCGGTCAGGCGAACGCGCAGGTCCGTACTGCTCATAAAGTGCAGCGTGAACTCCAGGTAGGCGCCGGTGGCGGGATCGGCGGTGGAACCGTCCTCGAAGGTGAAGGTCTGGTAGTCGCTCGTGGTGACGGGCCTGAGCTTGGACACATCGATGTCCACGCCCTTTTCGCTGGCGATACGTGCCGAGATCTGGTCAAAGCCCAGGCTGTGCACGTATTCGTCGAACGCAGCGTGCTCGTCCAGATCAAAGCGCAGCGAGCCGTCGGCGTTGGCGTCGATCATGAGCATGCGGGTCTTGGCACTATCGGCGATGGAGAACCAGGCGAACGTTGCCATGGCTATCGCCACCAGCGCAAACAACACCAGCACCATGGTGGTGGTGAGCTTGCGACGAAGGTCGGTGTCGGTGGGCGCGGCGATGTCGGGCTGGCGGGTAGCGGCGGTTGAACGGCGGTCGCCGGTAGCCGAGCGGCGGTCGTCTGGTTTAACGCGTGCCATTGCTACTCACCATCCAGGGTCGCAAAGAGCGCCAGGTGCAAGGTGCCCGGATCTTGATAGAGATAGTCGGCGCTATCGGGGTCGGTGCCCTCGATGTAGTAATAGACATCCAGACGATAGGCCTGGCCAAGCCCCAGCGTGGCGAGCGTGTTTTGCGGGCGCGTGGCTGTCTCGCTCGTGTCCAACGTAAAGGTGGCCGGGTCCTGCGTCACGTTGGCGCCACAAGCGAGCTGGCCGTTTTGCCAGCCCAGAAGCATGCCCTCGGTGTAGTCCGCCAGGCCCGTAGGCGCGGTCGCGGGGTGCTCATCGCGATGGCCACCGTCGGAGCCGTCGAGCTCAAAGATGCTGGCTGCAAGCACCTGGCTGCCGCTCGAGATCTTTATGCCCACGCGGGCTGCGCGCAGCAGCTCGGTATCGGCACCCTGTGGGACCAGTGATTCGGCCAGATACAGGTTGACCTTGCCCCTTACTTTGCTGGCGCCCGTTCCGGTAATGGTGGGACGCAGGTCGATCCAGCCGTGGTAGAACGCGGAGCCGTTGTCTTTTGCCTGCTCAAACACTGTGGCATCACCGGCTGAGTTGTTTTGCGCGCAGGCAGCAAAGCCGTTGAGGTCAAAGGTCGAGACCGGGTAGAGTGTCACGGCGCCGGTCGCGTTGGAAGTCAAGGAAACGTCGCCCTGCTGCGACCAGCTGCCGCGGTCGGCGTCGCCCAGCTCCAGCACCAACTTGGATGTGTCGCTGTGCACGCTCACCGAGTTGGTGCTGACCTTCATGTTATTGGTAAACCAGGCGTAGGTCGCGACGCCCAGCGTGGCGGCGAGCGCCACCATAACGAGTGCGATGTAGGCACGCGCGCGGCGGGCGTGGCGGCAGGCGGCGGTGCTCTCGAGGACCTGGCACTCGGCGGCTACGCTGGAGGGAACCGCGGGGCCCGTGCTCTGGGTTTTGGCCTCGCAGCCATCTGCTGGCATGTACTTCTGATCTTCCATATCGCTCGCCCCCTTACGCCTTGGCCGCGGCAAAGGCAAGCTGCAGCACCACATCGCGGGCCTGGGCCTCGTCGATGCAATTGGCGTCGCAGCCTTCCATGTACACAACGTAGCGAACGCTTGCCACCTCGTTGGCGGCCAGCGTGCAGATGGGCGTGGCGCCCGCGCGCGCCGTGGGTGTGTCGCCGGTGCCGTCCATGCTGTAGGCGCTTATGGCGCGCGCAGGGTCGGCGGTGTAGGTCCAGCCCGAGGCGCCCGCCGCCACGACCACGCCGTCTTGCGCGGTGGTGCGCCTGCTGGTGGCGCCTGCGGTGTTGCCCAGATCGTCGCAGGTAAAGATGTGCGTTTGCGTACCTGCCTGGGTCGTAATTACCAGACCCAGGCGCAGTGCGGCCAGCAGCTGTGGGTCGCTCGTCACGCTCATCTGGCCCGGATACAGGTACACGTTGAGCGCGCTGTCGCCGCCCTTAAGGTACAGCGTGCCCGAAAGGGCATAGTCGTCCAGCTGCGCGGTGCAGTCGGCGTAGTCGGTCGTGATGCCCGCGGCGTTTTGGAACGTGCCGCGCCAAAAGCGGGAAAGGTCTGACGTCGAGATGGGATAGAGCGTCTTGTCGGCCGCGGCAAGCGCGGCCGTCGTGTCCCAGGGTCCGTTGGCCGAAAGACCAATCTGCAAGTCGGAGCTCTCGTCGCTTACCGTATGCGCCACGGGCGTCACGTTGGTGTAGCGCGAGTTGCTAAACCAGGCGTAGGTGGCGGCACTCAGGGCGGCTACCAGCACCAACATCCATGCGGCCGCGGCAACCATGCGACGGCGCGAGCCCAGGATATCTTTGATGTTCGATGCACTCATCCCTGGCCCCCTTACGAACGCTTGCCGGCAAAGCGCAGTGCCAGCGATTGCAGGCTGGTGGCGGCCAGATTGTTGGTGCAGTCGGGGTCGCAGCCTTCCAGCCACACGTACACATCCACGCGCACGGGCGTGCTACGGTTGGCGCCCTTGGCGGCAGCGGGCAGGCTGCAGATCTTGGTCGTGGCCTCCTTGAGGCCCACGATGCCGGTGTCTTCGTTGTAGTCGCAGAAGTTTGCGCTGGTCAGCTGGTTAAAATGGATCGTGAAACCATCGGAGCGGGTGCTGTCGAGCACCAGGTGGTTCTGCTCGTTCTCGCCGACATCCTTGCCGTCGAGGGTGTTGTAGCGCGCCTGAGGATTGTGCTCGCCCGAGACCTCAAAGACGTACTGACCCGTAACGGTGTCGCCCTGCCCTGGAGCATAGGCAACCAGCCCCACGCGCAGGGCGGTGGAGATGGGGTTTGCCGGATCTTGCTCGGTAAAGTCGATGCCCGACAGGTACACGTCGGTTGCGGCCGAGTTAGTGGCCAGGTACAGGGAGGTCTTGTAGTAGTCGGAATGCTCGGCCGCGCCAAACATGCTGGCAAACAGCGAATCCTGCGTGGTTCCGCCGGTAAAGCCCGTTACCTTTTGGAAGCCGTTGAGCACGTTGTCGGTCGAGACGGGATCAAGCAGGCCCGCAAAGCTCAAACCGGCGTTGGTCTTGTATTCGCCGTCGTACTCGTTGGAGATAAGGAAGGTGACGCCCGTGCCCGCGGCCATCTTGACGTCGGTGATATGGCGGTTGGCATTGTAGATGTACCAGGCATACGTTACGGCTCCGGCAGCAGCAAGGGCCACCAGCAACGTGGCGAGCATGCGATTGAACTGTTTTTGCAGCGAACGCGCGTCCGACATGCCCCTCCCCCAGATGCCGTGTTGTAAACTGCCTGGACACCATTTGCCCATAATGGAGTTATTCTACGCGAATGTGCTGTTCGTCGGGGGTACAAACGCGACTTTCCGCGTGCTGTTCGCGCTACATCGGGGCGGATAGGGTCGCAAATCGCCGCTTTTTAAAAAATAGTTCTTGCCACTGGGCGGGAGCTCCGTTATATTATTTCCTGCGCACTCGCGCACCCTTGATCGGGCGTTTAGCTCAGGGGGAGAGCGCTTCCCTGACACGGAAGAGGTCAGAAGTTCAAATCTTCTAACGCCCACCAAATGTTCGCAGCTCAGAGGCGAAGCCTCTGAGCTGTTTTGTTTTACGCCGCCAAGCCAAAAGGGCGCCGCGGCAACCAAAGCCGCTTCGACAGCTCCAATAACCATCCCAGACGAGGCCGATGCCGCCCCCACACCTCTGGCAACCATCCCAACCGAGCCTCAAGCCGCCTCGATACCGCTGACAGCGAACCCAACCAAGCCCACAGTCACCCAAACAGTCTTGGCGACCGCCTCGCCCGGGCCCGAATGGGCCTCGCAGCCATATCCGAGCGACCCCCGCAATCGAAGGTGAATGGTTTCCCACGAAGTGAACGAGCCAAAACGAACCCCAAGAACATCGACACTTTTGGCGGCTCATTTCCTGCGGTTTTGTCGTTAGAATCCTGCGGTTTTGACGCCAAAAAGTGTGGATGTTTCGGAGGTCCAAAAACACTCGTTCACTTCACGGGAAACCATTCACCTTCGATACGGCAGCACCCCCTCCGCCGCCAAAGAACCACTTACCAATGCTGATGTGCCTCAATAACGGTCTGCCAGAGCTTAAACCGCTTTGTCTCGGCGCGCGCCTGTGCCAAATATCGCGCTTTCTCAGTCATGGGCTTGTAAAATATGGGCCGCTTGCGACGATGCAGCTTGCGCCGGACGCGTTCGCACAGGCGAACGAGCTTTTCATAGTCGCTCGCCTGGTCGGTCGTCACCGTAAAGTACGCGACCCCATTGAGCATCTGCAGCTCGTTGCGACGCTCGGCATCCTTGTGGATTTTCTCGCTTCCATCATGGATGGCGTCGCTGTCGTAATCGATCAGCGCGGTAAGCACCTCGAGCAGCAAGCCAGCCCTTACTTTATCCAGGCCCACCTCTGCTTTCGCTGTAAGCGTTATGTCGGGTGTGCGCTCCAACACGCGCAGCTTGCGGTTGCGCCCATCGTTGTAACCGTCGCGAATGAAGTACTTCTTGTTCAGCTCGGCCTTGCCCAGCGCAAGCCCGCCGTAGCGCGCAGGCAGCGACATAAACATGCAAAGCCCCGACTCCCTTGGAGACCGTGAGCCCTCTTCCACGTACGGAAGCAATGCCTTCGCCTTGGCGGCGCCTCTCACCTTTGACGCCCGGTCAAGGTACGCCGCAATGAGCTCCTTGGTCGTGAGCTTCCCATCGCGCATGCCCGCATCTCTGCTTGTTACCCCACCGGGGGCAAGGTTATCCAGCCGGTAGTCCGATGTCATGGCATAACCGGCATAGATGGCCGCCGCTGCATCGTCATCGTGCGCGGCCTGCAAATACGCCAGCTCGGGAGAGCACACATACGCATCCAGATCGCCCATCCAGTGGCCCAGCGAGATAAACGAACCCGCTGGGAGCTCGTTGGTGCACAGATGCGTCTTAACGTGCTTACTCCGCCGACGGTCGGCGCGCGACGGCACCAGCAAATCCAACGTATCGATCCCCAGGTCATAGCGATCGATAACCTCCTGCGCTTCTTGATCCGAGAGCGCGCAGGCGCCCGCGATCGACACGAGCTCTGGCTCCGAATCCCCAAAGCGCGGGTTCGGGATGTGCGCCAAAAGCGCCAGCGCAGCATTATGTGAAACGATAAAGTACCTCATGGCGCGAAGATAGCACGCGCGTCGTCGGCCATTGGCGGTCCTGCTAAGTTTTCGGCAAACGACCGGCGGATTTTCGCCGTGACGCGTCCAAAGTGCTCATTCGTCGACGTCTACCTGCAAATCCGTCAAGCTTTTGGCAAGGTTGCCGCTCAACTGACCAAAAGCTGACCAAACACTTGCCCATTTGTTTGGCGGCACGCCCCCCGCCAAAACATCCCGCGACTTCTTGGACGGTCGAAGCATCCATCCAGCGACCGCACGCCACGCCGCAATCGCCTCGTTAAGACAGCAGGTGCCACCGGCCACCAGCTCAAACACCGCCGGCCCCAGTCGTGCGCATCGGGCACCCAGCGCTGGGGTATCCTTGGAGCACATGCACCGCAAGCCGCACAAAGGAGCCGCCATGCGCACCGAGCTCGATGTTCCCTTTTCGCACAAAGACGAGGCCAAGGCCCTGGGCGCCAAGTGGGACCGGGCCAAGAAGATTTGGTACGTGCCCGATGGCGTCAACCCCGAGCCCTTTGCCGCATGGCTGCCCGGCCTGGATCGCTCCGACCCCAGCGCGCCCTACATCTACCTAGTGCTGGGCAAGCGCGAATGTTGGAAGTGCCACCAGCAGACGACGGTCGCGGCCTTTGGCATTCCGTATTGGGCGGCCGAGGACTCGGGCAGCGAGGCTGCGCTCAGCGCTGCGCCTGCCATGGACGACGCGGGCCACATCGCGATCGACACCGCCCGCGCCAACGCCGTGGCCATCATCCCCGCACTGGGCTGCGTGCCGGCCGAGATCCGCGACTACCTGCGCGAGCGCTGCGGCTACAAGCCCGTAACGTCGCGCACCACCAAGACCGTATCGCTCGCCAGCACCTGCACCAGCTGCGGCGCGCTGCAAGGCAGCCATTACCTGTTCGAGGAGCCCACGTCGCCGTTTGCACTCACGGCCATCAACAAGCTGCCCGCACTGGAGTTCGTCCGCGTGGAAGTCGCCGGCGTCTACGGCATCCCCGCCACCCAGGGCGACTTTGACCAGGCGCTCTTCACCTGGGCACGCGACCACCACACCCAGTTCCACAAGGCCCTGTTCGAGGGGATTTACCTGTAGGACAAAACTCGGAAATCGAGTGTGAAAATCCTCGAAAATCGAGTGTGAAAAGCCTCGTAAATCGAGTATGCGCAGGTAGTTGAATTGCCGACTCGAAGGCTACAGCCCCAGGATGTGCTCCAGATAGCCCTTGTTGAACCAGAACGATTGCCTGGTCATCCACCGTCCGTCGGGCAGCTCGTTGGCGTTCCTCGAAAATAAGTCACTAAAGTGAACTTACAAACGGAACGGCCCAAACACAAAGAGCTCGCATCCTTAATGGAAGCGAGCTCTTTACCGTTACACGAAAATGCAAGTGGCTCTAGTTGGAATCGGGAACAACACCGACCAGGTTGAGTGTGACATTGAACGTCGGAGCATCGACTCCCGTATCCAAGCCTGACATGTTTTGGCAAGCCTCTGTTGTGCCTTCCATCCACATGATAACCTTTAGATTCGTCCCATCGTAACCAACACGCGCCAACTTAGCGGCGTTTACCGATGGCGCAACATATACGTCGCCAGACCTCGTAGCAGCCCAATTATTACCATCCTCATCCACAAGATCAGTTCCCGAAACATACGCATACTTCGGCGTCATGGTCTGCGAGAGAGAAGCATCAAACGAGTTGACACAGCTCCAGCCAATGGTCGGGTTGGAATCATTACCGTGGCCATTTGGCTTAATAGGTGCGTAAACAAGCTTAAGTTTGTTATCAATAAGGATTCCGACGCGCAAGCTGCCCTTGATTTTATTAAACCAATCATCTGAAGCCCCCTCAGAGGGAGTGATGATAACCGCGCCTTCTCCTTCGGCTCCATCAAGGTAAACATCAGCCTCGCCCGTTTGGGTGATGGTATAGAGGGTATAGTCGGCAAGTGTATAGGCATAGAATTCATCGGTGCTACCCGTAAGCAAATAATTGCCCTGAGCAACGTCTTTAATCGCTACCTTCTGATATCCGCTTACATCCGTACCATCCCAAGAAGCAGGGACATACCAGTCAGCGCCATCGTTAGTGGAAGAAGGACTAATTTCATGGCCAGATACTGTCGCAGAGGTACGGTGGTCACCGCCGTCATGAATGGGGTCCCCGGCCTTAACTATCTGAAGGACCATTCCGTTTGCCTGCGCACTTATTGAGCTAGAAACAGCGTCAACTCTGGTATTGCTAACGAACCAGGCATAGGTTGCGGATGCGAGCGCAATTCCCGCCAATACAACCGAAAGACTGGCGATGGCCAGCTGACGCTTCATCTGATTGATATTCACTGGTCATCCCCTTTCAATATAGAAAAAGCGGGGGATTGCTCCCCCGCTCGACACGTCACAACTACTTGTGGTTCTTGGCCTCAGAAGTTGCGGTGAAGTTAACCGTAATGGCCTTTGCGGCTTGCTTAAGATTGGACAGGTTGTTGGTCTTAATCGCCTCAGCCTCATCGCCATCGTAGAAAATATACATGTCTACAACGACTTCCTGAGCTTCCTCGCTACCATCAACCTTATCTGCAATCTTATTTGTATCGTTCGAGGCGCCAAGAATTGTGAACGTGTTGTCGGCATCCTTGTAACCACACAGGACCCAGTTGTCCCCACTCTTCACAAGAACACGAAGCGACTTGTCAAACTGAGCATTTCCAGCGGTGCCCAAAGAAGCGCTCTCGACCTTGAGGTCCTTTAACGTCGAACCCTTAGAACCAATGCAGAAGGTATTTTTAACAGCATACAGATTTGTCACGGCCTCGGTAGGATCGCCAACGGAAATCGAGTCGCCATCCATGGTGCCATCGTTAGCATCCCTGCCAAAAGCCGTGTAGAACTTTCCGGCAGCTGCATAGCTTTTACCAACGCCGCTTTCACTCTCAAGAGCCCAGTGAGCGGGATAGAGCTCCTTGTTTTCCGTGATATCAGCAGTATCAGAAGTCTTGTCTTTATTGCTGTTGTCCTTATTACGGATATACATAAACGCCGCGTTCGACTGAGCGGAGATCGTGCTCGTGGTGGCGTCGACCTTGCTGTTCGTCACAAACCATGCGAAGGTGGCGGAGCCGAGGGCTACGGCTGCCACGAGGACCATGGCGATGGCGGCACCCATCTGCTTCTTTAATGCCTTGGTATCCATACGGACCCCTTTCTTTCCCCATTCATCCCAGATGACCCTCGAGAAGCCCGGAAGGGGAGCCCACGCTTTCGTGTTGGATGTTGCTTGCCCATCCTTTAGACATGGAATTTAGAATACCATAATTCTTACGATTTCCTTATGAGTTTTCGGCAGCCTACATTCCAGCAGATTCATAGGTCTACCTCGGGTTATATGTGGTGCTATGTGAGCATCGTTTACCTTATTTGTTCTCTCTTCCGCAAAGCCGTAAGTCCCTCTTAAGCCTTGCGGCCGCAGTGCCATGTCAACGCATGCATACGCCCTCCACCGAACTTAACCCTAGCCCTCCCCACTCGCTATACTGGTGTGGCACGTGTAATTTTTGCCTGCTAAACGGGCTATTTGTTGGGAGGGCTCATGCCTGCCGCCAATCAACCCAAGGGAAGCGTTTCCACCGGATCGATCAAACCGGTGACGCGCAAGGCCGTTCGTTGCCAGCGCGAAGTCGCTTGGCTGGTCACGCAAGCGGCCGGCAAGCTCGTCGCCACCACCGGCGACGTCAATGCGCCCACGCCCAGCTTTGTACTGGCGGCGGCATTGTCGTACACCCGCAAGCAGGAGCAGGCCGCTCAGGATCGTGGCACCGCGAGCGACTACAAGGCCGTCATGGCTCCCGACCTCGCGAGCTTTTGTGCGGCTGCGGGGCTGCCCGCAGCACCCAACGCACTTTCGGACGCGGGCTACATGTTCACCCTCTCGGGCGCGGACCTCATCCGCGACCTCTACGCCTATTGCAGCGACCTGGACGAGCGCATGGGAGACACGGCGCAGGTCAAGCCGGGCTACGCGATCAAGCTCGCGCTGCGGTTGTTCTTGCTGGACGCCACCGCTGGCAACGGCGCAGCCTCAAAAGACAAAACCTCGGCATAACAAAAGCGCCGGGCCGGGAAATCAATCCCAGCCCGGCGCTTGTTCGTTCTACTTACCCTCGTCCCCTGCGGGCGAGTTCTTTTGGTTGCGACGGTTACTCCAGGTCACGTTGTGTTCCTTGTAGTAATCGGGCGCCTCGTTGCCGCTCGCGCTAATGGGGTCGTTGCCGGTCAGGGTGTCGGTAATATCCTGTACGAACTTTACGAACAGGCTCGAATCGTCGGTCTCGGACGAATCAAAGTCAAAACCGAACTCCACCGCTCCGCCGATGATCTTGTCCACGCACTCCGGGTCGTCGCCATCCAGCCAAATGACCACGGTGTACTTGTCCACATCGCCCACGCGGAAGTTCGCGTGGCTAATGGTCGTTACCACGTCTTTGGACGCAAAC
Source organism: uncultured Collinsella sp. (assembly GCA_902496115.1). GTDB lineage: Bacteria > Actinomycetota > Coriobacteriia > Coriobacteriales > Coriobacteriaceae > Collinsella. The sequence goes on from CABUZK010000003.1 coordinate 22,918, forward strand.
GGCTCGGTGTTGGGCTCGGGGCCGCCATCGGCCGCAGCCGCCGCATAGGTGGTGGGCTCGCCGTTGCGATACACCCTCACGCGCGCCGCCTTCTCCACGCCCTTGCTGGCGCTGACCACCTTGAGCTTGGCGCTGTAGCCCAGATCGGTCTTGCCGGCGTTGCGGATATAGAAGGTGTACGCCACGTAGTTCTTGCCGTTGTGGCTGCCGTCGATATCGTCCAGGTTGTCGGGCAGGTCCTCGGCAGCGATATTGGTGCCGTTGTCCAAGGCGTCGGCGGCCAGGCGCGCGGTGGCGTTGTTAAAGTCGCCGTTGTCGGCAATGGCCACGCCGCGGCGGAACAGCTCCAGGCGGTTGAGGTTGATGGTGAAGTTACCCATGTTTTCCTGCATAAACGACAGGGCGAACAGCACACCAAAGGCAAGCGCCAGCACCACGAGGGCCTTTTGCAGCTTGTCCATGCGCAGCAGCGCCGCGCCGATGCGCTCCATGCGACGCTTGGGCATATACATGGACACGACCGCGTCGGGGTCGATGTCGTCGAGGTCCTGGTCGGCCAGCGCCTGCTCCAGCTCCTCGATGCGCACCACGCCGCGCAGGTCGCGCTTGGGCTTGCGGTTGGGCTTGCCGAAGCGCTTGCGGGAGGCGGGGTCGGTGCTGGGGGCGTCCTCGGGCTGACCCTCGGTCAAATCCTCAGCCATGCCCTCGACCAAATCCTCGGCTACACCCTCGGCCAAATCCTCGGCCAAATCCTCGGCAGCTTGATCTTTGTTGTCGTTGCGTTTGAACAGCGCCATGGCGATCAGAGCTTATATTTGGCGCGGATGTAGCCGACGTATTCTTTGACGAGCTCGCGCTCCATGTCGTCGGCGTAGCGGAACTGCAGGCCGCAGACGTTGCGGTACAGGCTGCCCTTGGGCGCGCGGCGCACCCAGCACACAATGCCCAGCTGCTCGGGCAGCTCGTGGCGCTCGCCCTGCAGGCGGATCGTGGGCATTTGCACGGCCAGGGCCTCGCCCACGTCGGGGTAGTCGTTGAGGTAGATAGCCAGACCGCCGGCCGAAACGTCGATGGTCATGGCGTCCTCGGGCTCGGGGGTCGGCGCGTTGTCGCGCTGGTAGTTCAGACGCATGGCGACCTTAAAACGCTCGTCGCGGCGCTTAACGAAGGTGCGCTGCTCGGCGACTTTGCGCATTTTCCAGTAGGTGCGGATGCCCTTTTTCTCGACTGCCTCGGGGTAGCCGGCGAGCACGAACGTCTCCTCGCCCACTTTGTATTGCAGCAGCAGCTTTTGGTTTTCGTCCATGATGAGCGGCTTGCCGGTGAGCATGGGCGCGCTCATAAGAAAGTACGCCTCGTCCAGGTTCTCTTTGTACGTGGCGAGCATGTTGAAGTCGGTTTTTTGGCCCATGGGCACGTCGAATGCCACCTGAAGCTTAGTCCCCGGCGTTATCTGTTGCTCTGCCATGTATTCTCCCCCAGTCGCGGGCGCCGATATCATCGTCGTGCGCGATGCACATTGGGCTATTGTAACTGCTTTGCTGCAGGTTTCGATGTGCGGCGCGTGAAATGGCGGGATGCGGGGCGCGGGGGGCCGCTAGTGCAGCTGCTCTGCGCGCTCCGACAGTCGATATTTACGGTTGCGGCTTGTCGCCGACGCCGTAGGTTCAAGCTCGCCCTGTGAGATGAGCGCATTGACGCGTGCCCTAACCTGGGAGACGGTGAGTCCCGTGCATTCTGCCAGCTCGCGCGTTCCCAACTCGTCATAGCGCTTAAGGGCCGCCATGATCAAGTCCCCGCCATGATCGACCTGCTCAACCTTTGAGCGGTAAAGGATAACCTTAAACCGGTCGAAACCCGGGCAAAACAATGGCTCGGCCAGACCTTGCGCACGCATGGCATCGAGCATCATTGGAATGCCCGACCCGTTGCCTTCGGCAGGAGAGCCCGCACCGTCGGGCAATGGGACAATCGACATGAGCTTCACAAGCGTCGCATTGCGACATCGGGAGTTGCCGTCAAACAGGTTCTCGCGAGTCTTTCCTCCGTATAGGCCGCCGGGGTTCGTCACCTCGATACGGTCATCAAAAACGTCAACAGCGATTGACTGCCCACAGAACCGATCTCCGTATTCTCGGTGGATTACGGCGTTGGCGATTGCCTCGCGCAGGACCTCCTCGGGAATCTCCAGCGAGTCGACACGCGAGACGCCTTGGATCGTCGAGGTTCGCCGCAAATTCTTGGCGATTGCCGCGACGGCATCCGAGATCATTTCGCCCAACGTTCCCTCGCAGATCGTACGGTCCATGAACCTCAACGACCCCGCCGCGCCCTTCTGCGTTCCGGCATAGACCGCCACATCGATAAAGAGCTTGGGATAGAACTGCTGAGGATAGGCACCCGCAGCCAGGAGTCCGGCCTTAGTGACATTGCCCTGGGAGTCGAGGAAATTCAGGCGCTCCAGCTTCGTTTTCTTGTCCGGCGCGCCGCGCATCGCACGAGGTGTCAGTGAGAAAGCACGCTCTATCGTGCGGTCGACCAGGGCCTCGTCAAGATTGCCTGCGACCGCGCCGGGCACTGCATCGCGATCACTGGGGCTCGCCCGTTCATACGATGACAAGGACAGGACCTCGGTCGACGAGAGCGGAACATCTTTATCATCGATGCGTTTGTAGCTGCCGCCTTGAGCGCCCCGCTCTATGACATAACAAGGCTTGCTCGACGGGTCGAGCTCCTCAATCGTGATGACCAGAACCACGGTGCCCTGGAGCTCCACGCGTTCAATGGTGTATTTGGGCGGATTGGCCAGTTTTCCGCGACCGCCGGCATCACCCATGCCCGCTACGAATTGGTTGAGCACCTTCTCGGTCTCAAAGTTCTCAACCGGGACAAAGCCCGCGCGCTCGCTCACGCCGAGCACGATAATTCCGCCAGCGGTATTCGCGAATGCGCTAACCGTTTCCCATACGTCGCGGGAAAGCGTCGTGGCGCTCTCCTTGACCTCGACGTTAAGATCGTCCGAGCCCATGCGCCTTAAAGACTCGAGCAGACCGGTCAGCTCGTTTTCGTTCATCTGCATGTCCTTTCGCTCGGCCCGGCGGAGAATGCCACGAATAGATTTCCTTCGTCTCTCAGTTATCTCTCGTAATTATCTCTCATCTTTCTGCTATCTCTCATATTAGAGATAAGTGAGAGATGAAAGAAAAGATGTCTGCCATCTGTTTCATTTAAACATGTTTTTGCTGGTAAAACAATCAGTATTGAGACAATACCATGATTGCCTGTCTCTTTGCTGATCAGTTATCTCTCATATATATCTCTCGTCTTTCAGTTATCTCTCATATTAGAGATGAGTGAGAAATGAGAAATGCATGAGTGATGGACGGTCAGGAATCGAGAGTGGATTTCCGGACGGTTTTTGGGCGTTTTGGGGCTGTTTCCGTCCGAAAATCCACTCTCGTTCAATTTGCGTCCGAATTTCCACGCTCGTGTGTCCGAAAATCCACGCTCGTGCGGCAGATTGGTCGAGGGCCCCATATGGGTATACTCTCGAGGATTCGACTCGATTCGCCCCCGCTGGGGCGTCAAAGGAGACTGCATATGCCCACCACCTCAACCGACCCGCGCGCCGCTGCCGCCGCGCTGCTGGTGCCCGGCACCACCTGCCACGGCTTTGCCGTCGAGCGCTGCGAGACCGTGCCCGAGCTCGACTCGGACGCCTACGTGCTGCGCCACACTGTCTCGGGCGCTCGCCTGCTGTACCTGGCATGCGACGACGAGAACAAGGCCTTTGCCATTGGCTTTAAGACGCCGCCGGCCGATTCCACCGGCGTGTTCCATATTCTTGAGCACTCGGTGCTGTGCGGATCGGCCAAGTTTCCCGTCAAGGAGCCGTTTGTCGATCTGATCAAGAGCTCCATGCAGACGTTCCTCAACGCCATGACCTACCCCGACAAGACCATCTACCCCGTTGCCACCACCAACGAGCAGGACCTGTACAACCTGATGGACGTGTACCTGGACGCGGTGTTCAACCCGGCCATCTATACCAAGCCCACCATTTTTGAGCAGGAGGGCTGGCACTACGAGCTGGACCTGCCGGAGGGCGCCGCGGGCGAGGGCGACGGCAGCCCCGCCAGCCTGCGCGAGGGCACGCTGCGCTATAACGGCGTGGTGTTCAACGAGATGAAGGGCGCGCTGTCCGACCCCATGAGTGTGCTGGACGATGCCGTCAACGCCGCGCTCTATCCCGACACCGCCTATGCGCACGAGAGCGGCGGCGACCCGCGCGCGATTCCCGCGCTCACCTACGAGCAGTTCCTGGACACGCACGCGCGCCACTACAATCCTTCCAACTCCTACATCACGCTCTACGGCGACCTGGACGTGGACCGCGCGCTGGCGTTTTTGGACGAGCGTTATCTGTCGAAGTCGAGTGCCGCGAGCCGCCGCATGGACGCCGCCGTTGCCGCCGGCGAGGACCCGTCTGCGCTGGCGCCCAATCCGCTGGACGTGCAGGAGCCCGTGACCTGCGAGTATAAGCGCATCGAGATGGCCACCACGCCCGAGAACGCCCTGGTGGGCCTGGGCCTGGTGCTGGGCAGCGCGCTCGACCGCAAGCGCACGATTGCGGCGGACATCCTGTTCGAGGCGCTACTGGGTTCCAACGAAGCACCGGTTAAGAAGGCCATTCTGGCCGCCGGTCTGGGCGGCAACGTGGTGAGCTACACCGCGGCCGAGAGCCTGCAGCCCTACGAGCTCATCATGCTGCAAAACGCGCAGCCCGGTGTGGCGCGCGAGCTGCGTCGCGTGTTCCAGGACGCCTGCCGCGACCTGTGCGAACATGGCGTTCCGCGTGAGCGCCTGGAAGCCATCATCAGCAGCAACGAATACGACCTGCGCCAGCGCGACTACGGTATCGCCGACGGTGTGGCCATTGCGTGCGACGCGCTGAGCACCTGGCTCTACGATGACGACGCCGCGACGCTGGCACTCAAGTACGGCCCGGTGTACGAGGAGCTGCGCGGCGAGCTGAACGGCAGCTACTTTGAGGACCTGCTGCGCGAGCTGGTGCTGGAAAACGACCACATGGCGCTGGTCGAGCTGGTGCCGGTGGACGCCGCCGAGGGTGCAGAGGGAGCCGAGGCCGTCGAGTTGGCAGCCAAGCGCGATGCCATGACCGATGCCGAGCTGGCCGACGTGGTCGAGCGCACGGCCGCACTTCGTTCCGCACAGGAGGCGGAGGACACGCCCGAGGACAAGGCAACGCTGCCGCGCCTGCGTGTATCCGACATTGGCGAGGCGCGCCCCGAGCCGCCGCTGGTCGTGGACACCACTGCTCCCATCCCCTGCCTGCGCCACGGCATCCCCACCAACCGCCTGGCCTACGCCATGCAGTATTTCGACCTGAGCTGCATCGCGTTTGAGGACCTGCCCTATGTGACACTGCTCTGCCGTCTGCTCAAACAGCTGCCCACGAGCGAGCACTCGGCCGAGGAGCTCGATAACTTACTTGCCGGCAAGCTGGGCTTTTTGAGCTTTACGACCGAGGTCATGACCCAGCCTGACGTGGACGGCGTGCGCCCCTACCTGCTGGTGAGCGCCGGCGCCTTGTCCGAGAAGATCGATGCGCTGGCAAGCCTGCCGCGCGAGGTGTGGTCGAGCACGCTATTGCTCGACGCCGATGCCGACCGCGTGCGCGACGTGCTCACGCAGATTCGCATTGGGCTCGAGCAGGGCTTTATCAACAACGGTCACTCGGCGGCGCTCGGTCGCGCGATGAGCTACAGCTCGCCTTCGGCCGTGGTGCGCGAGCAGCTTTCGGGCGTGGATTTCTATCTGTTCCTGCGCGATCTGCTCGACCACTTTGACGAGCGACTGGACGACCTGCGCGCCAAACTTGCCGAGCTGGCAGGCCGCATCTTTGTGGCCGATGGCTGCATGGCGAGCTTTACCGGCAGCGACGAGGACTTTAACGCGTACTGGGATGCCGCGGGCAACCTGGGGCTTGGCGCGGGCGACGGCGCCGATGCCGGCCGCGACGCTCTCGTGGTGCCGACGCCGTGCGACCGCCACGAGGCCTTTGTCATCCCCAGCGACATCTGCTTTGCGGCAAGCGCGTGCGACCCGCGTCGCTTAGGGCTTGACGTGACGGGCGCCTGGGCGGTTGCCGCCAACGCGCTCTCCTACGACTATCTGTGGAACGAGATCCGCGTGAAGGGCGGCGCGTACGGCTGCGGATTCCGCGCGGCCGGCGAGCGTCAGGCGGCGTTCTACACCTACCGCGACCCGGCAATCGACCCCTCGATTGAACGCGTGGCACGCGCAGGCGAATGGCTCGGCAGCTTTGAGCCCGACGAGGCCGCCTTTGAGGGCTTTATCGTGAGCTGCGTGAGCGGCATGGACGCGCCGGTGAAGCCGTACGCGCTCACCAAGCGCCGCAACACGACCTACCTGGCCGGGCTCGATCCGCATGCACGCGAGGAGCGCCGTGCCCAGATGCTCGCCGCCACGCCCGGTGAGCTTCGCTCGCTCGGCGCCGACGTGACGCGCATCGCAGCCGAGTCGCCAACCTGTGTCTTTGGCGGCCGAGACGTCATCGCCAAGAGCAACGCCGGCTTCAACGTTGTCGATCTGCTGGCCTAACCCACAAAGGTAGATTTTTGGGACATGCCTGAAAATCTACCTTTTCTTTTGCCGCTGCTTGGGCGGGGCAGCTCACCCCGTCCCACCAGTTTGTCTCGATCTGTAACATCTGGGTCCGATTTTGCCGAGCTACTGTTACAGATCGAGACAAACCACCGCGAACACCCGCTCTTCGTCAAAACCACCACGAAGGTGTCCACAAACTGCCCTCTTTGCGATGGTTTGTGTGGTGGTTTGGGTGTTTGCCCAGATAAAACCTGCCAAAATAAACCTGTCCCTTTTTGGCAGGTTTGCTAGAGGAGGCTGGGATGGATAAGGTTGAGCTGCGACGGGCGGCGATTGCTCGGCGCGATGCGATTGATTTGGATGTGCGGGCGGCGAAGTCCGCCGTTATCTGTGCGCGGCTTGTTGAGCTGTTGGATCGCTTGGATGCCGCGGCGCCGCACACCGTTGCTGCCTATGCCGCCATGGGTTCCGAAGTCGACCCTGCCGCGTTTGCCGCTGCGGCCGCCGCGCGCGGCTGGCGCGTGGCCTATCCGTGCATGCTCTCGGCAATTGATGCCGCAGCTTGTGGCCAGCGCATGTGCATGCGGGCAGTTGCCGCCGGCGATGCGTCCGCGGCTCCGTTTATCGCCCACCCCACGCGGGCCTTTACGGCCACAGACATCGACAGCAGCCGCTTCCCTATCGTGCCTGCCGAAGCTCTCGACATGATCGTCGTGCCGCTCGTAGCATTCGACCGCGCCGGCGCACGCCTGGGCTACGGCGGCGGCTGCTATGACCGCTACCTGCCCGTGCTTTCACCCGCATGTCAAATCATCGGCATCGCCTTTGACGAGCAGCGTGTCGACGGCGTTCCCGCCGACGCCCACGATCTGCCGCTACCCCACATCATCAGCGCCTAACGGCTGGCGCACCTCCCGACGGCCTAGTGCTCCTCGCCGGCGCGGGCCAGGTCGTAGGGCGTGGTCTGGTAGACGTAGTAGTTGAGCCAGTTGGTGTAGAGCAGCTGAGCCTGGCTGCGCCAGACGTTGCGCGGCTCGGCGGTGGGATCGTCGCCCGGGAAGTAATGCGCCGGCACCTGGGGGTTGAGCCCGCGCTTCACGTCGCGCTCGTACTCCAGGCGCAGCGTGTCGGTATCGTACTCGGGGTGGCCAAAGACAAAGAAGCGACGGCTGTCGGTCGACTTGACGATGTACAGGCCCACCTCATCGGACACGGCCACGACCTCAAGCTGCGGCTCGGCCTCCACGTCCTCGCGGCGCACATCGGTGTTGCGCGAATGCACGGCATAGAAACGGTCGTCAAAGCCGCGGACTAGCGGGCTTTGCGGCTTCACTAGATAATGCTCGAACACGCCGCTCGCCTTTGCCGGCAGGTCGTACTTCTGGATACCGTAATGATGGTAGAGCCCCGCCTGCGCGCCCCAACAAATGTGCAGCGTAGAGTGTACGTGCGTAGTGGACCAATCCATGATCTGGCAGAGCTCGGGCCAGTAGTCGACCTCCTCGAACGGCATCTGCTCCACGGGCGCGCCCGTGATGATCAGGCCGTCGTAGTGGATGTCGCGGATGTCGTCGAACGTGCGGTAAAACGTCTCCAGGTGGCCGGCGCTCACGTGCGTGGCCTCGTGCGTCTTGGTGCGTAGCAGGTCCACCTCCACCTGCAGCGGCGTGTTGGAGAGCTTGCGCATGATCTGCGTCTCGGTGGCGATCTTGGTGGGCATGAGGTTGAGGATGAGCACGCGCAGCGGCCGGATGTCCTGGTGCAGCGCGCGGTACTCGGTCATGACAAAGATGTTCTCGCTCTCGAGCTGCGCGGCGGCAGGGAGGGCGTCGGGAATACGAATGGGCATGGATGCTCCTTACGAGTCAGTTGCAGCTATGGTACAACGACCGGCCCCATCCGCGCGAGCGCATAGCCCAGCGATGCCGTCAGCGGCCCAAATCACTCCAAAAGTAGAGATTAAGGCATGTCCCAAAAATCTACGGCGCTTTAACCTGGCAAAGTGGCGGCAGGAAGCTACAATGGTTCGACGCGAAAAACTCGGCCGAAAGGATACATATTATGTACCAGACGCGTAAGATCGGTGTGGTCGGCCAGGGCCACGTAGGAGCACATGTCGCCAACAGCCTACTTATGCAGGGCATTGCCGATGAGCTGTACCTGTGCGATATCAACGAGGCCAAGGTGACGTCCGAGGTTCAGGACCTGCGTGACTCCCTTTCGTTTGTCCCGTACAACACCAAGATCGTCAACTGCTACGACCACTACGAGGAGCTTGCCTGCTGCGACGTCATCGTCAACGCCGCCGGCAAGGTCGCGCTGGCCGCCGGCAACCGCGACGGCGAGCTGTTCTTTACCACTGACGCCGCCCGCACCTTTGCCAAGCGCATCGTCGACGCCGGCTTCGACGGCATCTTCGTGAGCATCTCCAACCCCTGCGACGTCGTGTGTACCGAGCTGTGGCACCTAACCGGCTACGATCCCAAGAAGATCATCGGCTCGGGCTGCGGTCTGGATTCCGCCCGCCTGCGCACCGAGATCTCCAAGAAGGTCGGCGTGAGCCCCAAGTCCATCGACGCCTACATGATCGGCGAGCACGGCTTTAGTCAGCTGGCCGCCTTTAAGGCCGCAACCGTCGCCGGCAAGAATCTTAACGAGCTTCAGGCCGAAAACCCCGACAAGTACGCCTTCGACCACATGGAGGTCGAGGAGCTTGCACGCAAGGGCGGCTATGTGACCTACCAGGGCAAGCAGTGCACCGAGTACGCCGTCGCCAACTCCGCCGCGCGCGTCTGCGCCGCTGTGCTTCACAACGAGCACGCCGTGCTTTCCGCCTCCACGCTTATGACCGGCCAGTATGGCGAGGAGGGCATCTTTACTTCCCTGCCGTGTGTGATCGGTGCCGAGGGCGTCGAGGAGGTCTACACGCTCGACCTTTCCGAGTATGAGCTCGAGAGCTTCCACAAGAGCTGCCAGCACATTCGCGACAACATCGCCCAGCTCGACTGGTGGGACGCCGAGGCCTACGACGCAAAGTAGGCCGCCGGCTGCCGCAACTTTGCGAATCTAAGTGCGATACTAAGCGGGCCGCGCCGGAAATCCCCGGCGCGGCCCGCTTTTTTGACTCACACAGTGCCCTTGCAAATCGAAGGTGAATACTTTTCTGCGAAGTGAACGAGCAAGAACGAGCCCCCGAAGCATCGACACTTTTCAGACGCCGTTTCCTGCGGTTTCGTCGAGGTTTTCCTGCGGTTTTGCCGCCAAAAAGTGTGAATGCTTCGGGGGTCCAAAATAGGTCGTTCACTTCGCAGAAAAGTATTCACCTTCGTTTTCGCGCGGACACGAATCCGGCCGCCACAACGCAAAACGGGGTCCACGCGCAGCGCAAACCCCGTCAAAAAAGATAATTCCCGGTGCCTAGTACTGCTCGATGCCCATGTAGCGACGGACCTCAGGGCTGTGGTCGAACACCTTGCCGCGGGCGGCGCGCAGCTCGCAGCTCATCGCGTAGAAGAAGATCGGCTCCAGGAACGAACGCACGCTGGCAGGCACGTCGCCCACACCGTACTCGAGCGCATCGAGCACCATGACCGTATCGGTGTGCGTGTTGAGGAACGCGAGCGCACGCTCCTCCATGGGGCGGCACTCGCCCGATCCGAGCTGCACAAAGTAGAACACGCCGGGCTCGGTGGCTTCGAACGGGCCGTGGAAGTACTCGCCGGAGTGGATGTAGCAGCAGTGCTGCCACTGCATCTCCATGAGCGAGCAGATGGCCATAGCGTAGGTCTGGCTAAAGTTGGGGCCGGATCCCAGGATATAGAAGAACTTGTGCTGCTGGCAGAGCTCGGCAAAGCGATCGCCCAGCTCGGCGTTGACCTTCTCGCGGGCAGCGGGCAGCAGCGCATCCATCTGCTTGAGGCCAGCGTACATGTCGGCAAGCGCCTCGTAACCCTCTTGCTGGTCGAGCAGCTCGGCAGCCATCAGGGCGCCGATGCCCTGCGGCACCTCGGCCTGCGGCACGCCTTCGCCCCACGGATAGACCCAGGTGGTCCACTTGCCGTTATCGATCTTGGAGCCCTCGCAGTCGGTGAGGGCGACAACCTCGGCGCCGGCGGCCAGCGCCATCTCGCAGCCGTCGACGACCTCCTGCGTGTTGCCGCTGTGGCTGCAGGCGATGACGAGTGACTTCTCGCCAAGACTCTTGGGAGCCATCAGGCAAAACTCGCGTGCCGTGTAGACCGTCGAGGTAAACGTGGTGGCCTCGCGCTTGAGCAGCTCGTTGGCCGGCATCAGGTCGATCATCGAACCGCCGCAGGCGATCCAAAAGACGTTCTCAATCTTGCCCTTGCGCTCGATAATTTCCTGAACCAGATCATGTGCGTTCACGGTGATGTTCCTCCTTGTGTGGCGGCTTTGAACGACGACAGCTCGTACCTGCGGTCGTTCTATGTTGTCCTATTTATAGCACGCACGACGATGCACGTGAAGTCATTTCACCAAATTTGTTCTATGTTGTTCTATCTATGGACGTTAGATGTCGAACACGTAGCGCGAGCCCACGATCTTTTGGCGTCCGAGCAGCAGGGGCCGCCCGTCCGCATCGGTAAAGTATGCCTCCATATAGAAGAGCGGCTCGCCGACCGGCACCTCCAGCAGCGGGGCCGCCTGAGCATCGGCAAGCGCAATCTCCACCGTACAGGGGTCTGACTTGAGCGGCGCACGGCCCGAATGCTCGGCAACGAGCGCAAAGATGGAATTGTCCGTGAGGTCCTTGTCGGCAAGCGTCTGCAGATAGGGATGGTCGGCCAGCACAAAGGCGTTGTTCTCGAGCATGACGGGCACGCCGTCTGCCGTGCGCACGCGCTCGACCACGATGAGCTCGCAGCCGGGTTCCACCCCAAAAAACACCGCGTCCTCGCGCGTCGCCGCAACCACCGTGCGCGACACCAGGCATGCTCCGGCCACCATGTCGTTGGCAGCGCAACCCTCAGAAAAGCTCTGAACGTCGCCCTTCTGGACAATCTTGCGCTTGAGCTTGGGCGCACACACAAACGTGCCCCTCCCCTGCTGGCGGTTGAGATACCCCGCGCGCGACAGCTCCTCGACGGCGCGGCGCACGGTGATGCGTCCCACGCCGTAGTACTTCGCGAGCTCCATCTCGGAAGGAATGCGCGAGCCGGATGCGTACACGCCGCGCGCGATCTCGCCCTTTAGGTCGTCCATAACCTGCTGGTACAGCGGCACGGCGGACACCTCAGTGCGCTCGGTTTTATCGTCGGATGCCATCATTACGCTCCATCCCGTGCATGCTCGGACTCAAACTCTTCAATCGCCGCCATAAACTGCTCGCCAAAGGCATCGGCCTTTTTCTCGCCAATACCGTTGACCTGGATAAGCTCGTCGCGTGTCTGAGGTCGTAGGCGGCACAGGCCGCGCAGGGCCTTGTCAGAGAAGACCATGTACGGCGCCATCTCCAGCTCGGTCGAAATCTCCTTGCGCAGGGCACGCAGGCGCTCGAACAGCTCGGCATCGTCACCCACGCGCGGGCGCTGATCTAGCTCGGCCTCCTCACGCAGCAGATCCACCGCGCGGCGGGCACGGGCCGAGGCCTTGCGCTTGGACGCACGACGCTTGACGGTAAAGGCAAACGCCTCATCCTCGACCTCGGTGGCACGCGGGCCCAGCCCCACGACCGGGTACTGCCCCTGCGAGGTAGCCAGATAACCGCGGCCGCACAGCTGGCCGATGATGTCCTTGATACGCCCGACCGATTCGCTCGACAGCTCACCGTAGCCGCGGTCCTCGTCCAGATGCATCTGGCGAATGCGCTCGGTGTTGCCGCCGTGGAGCACGTCGGCGATGAGCGACTTGCCAAAGCGCAAGGGTCGCGTGGCCACATAGCGCACAGCGGCGCGGGCCATATCGGTGACGTCCTCGACCTCGAACTGCGTGAGGCAGTTGCTGCAGTTGCCGCAGCCCTCGGCCTCGTCCGTGGCGGTGGCGCCCGCACCAGCCGCGGCAGCATGCTCGGCCGCGGCCTCGTCGCCAAAGTAGCGCAACATATATTCGCGCAGGCAGCCGGTGGTATTGCAATAGCCCTCCATCTGGCTGAGCAGACGATATCGATTCTGGAGCGCCCACGCGCGCTGCTCGTCGTCAAGCGCCTCATCGGCGGCATCGCCGCGGTCGATTAAAAAGCGGCGCATGCGAAAATCGTTACCGTTCCACAGCAAGTGACAGCTGGCCGGGTCGCCATCGCGACCGGCGCGACCTGCCTCTTGGTAGTAGGCCTCGATGCTCTCGGGCACGTTGTTGTGGATCACGTAGCGCACGTTGGGCTTGTCGATGCCCATGCCAAAGGCGTTGGTGGCAACCATCACCTGAATGTCGTCGTCGATAAAGGCGCGCTGGCTCTGGCGGCGGGCGTCGTTGCCCATGCCGGCATGGTAGCGGCCAACGCGAATGCCGCTGGGGCCCAGCGCCTCGGCAAGCTCGCCCGCCAGCGCATCGACCGTCTTGCGGGTCGAGCAATACACGATACCGCTCTCGCTCGAATGCGCGATCACATAGTCGCGCACCCACGCCGCTTTGGCCTTGTCGCCCATCTCCTCGCAGCCAAAGTAGAGGTTCTTGCGATCGAAGCCCGTCACTACCGTCGCGGGATTTTGCAGGCCGAGCATCTGCTGAATGTCCGCGCGCACACGCTCGGTCGCCGTAGCGGTAAAGGCCGCCACGATGGGGCGCTGCGGCAGGGAATCAATGAACTCGCGAATCTGCAGGTAGGCGGGGCGGAAATCCTGGCCCCATTGGCTCACGCAGTGGGCCTCGTCAATGGCCACGAGCGGCACGCCGATGCCGCCTTCGGCCGCAGCTTCCTGCGCAAAGGCCAAAAAACGCGGCTCAAGCAAGCGCTCGGGCGCCACGTACATAAGCTGGTAGCGGCCCTCGCGCGCCCGCTTGAGCACGGTGTTTTGCTGGGCCGGAGTAAGGCTGGAGTTGAGATAGCTGGGTCGCGCACCCGCTGCGAGCAACGCACGGGTCTGGTCCTCCATAAGCGACAGCAACGGGCTCACCACAAAGGTGATGCCGGGCAGCATGAGCGCGGGCACCTGGTAGCAAATGGACTTGCCGGCGCCCGTGGGCATAACACCCAGCGCATCGCGACCGGCAAGGATCGCATCGACCATGCGGTCCTGTCCCGGGCGAAACGAGGTGTAGCCAAAATAGGCGCCGAGCGTGTCGAGCGCCATCTGCTGCATGCTATCGGTCATGGTTTCCTAACGTCCAAGTCATCTGCCGCCGATTATACGCCGCCACGCGGACCGGTGCCGCGCGGCTGCCGGCCACGGGCGATGCAATCAAAGACGAACGAGCGTGGATTTTTGGACACTTTCCGGATGAGCGTGGATAATCTCCCACTTTAAGCCCGTCACCAAGCCAAAAACGGGAGATTTTCCACGCTCATTCTGCGGGTAGTCATTGGGGACATTCTTGACAAGCGCGGAAACGTCGCTGGTTGAGCATAAGTCAGCGAAAACGCCCCTAAGCGAGCAAGGTGACGTGAAAGAGGAGGAAAGCGTACTTCGGTACGCGACCGACGATTGAACGTCAGATTGCCGCTTAGGGGCGTTTGCAGCGTCGACCGGTCCGCCGTTCGTTAGAACGGCGGAACCAAAGGCGCAGCGTCGAGCCGTTGCGCGGTTTGGAAAACCGCGCAACTAGAGCTACATGACCATAACGTAGCGCGATCCCACGTAGTACTGCTTACCCATCAGGACCGGCTCGCCATTGGGACCCGTGAAGCCGGCACGCAGGTTGAGCAGCGGATCGTGCGGAGCAATGCCCAGCTCGGCCGCCTGCTCGGTATTGGCACGAACGGCCTCGACCGTGCGGTAGCCAACCGAAACAATCGGCGTTCCGCCAACACGCTCGACCTCGGCAAAAATCGACTTGTCCTCAAGATCGGCCGTCAACAGCTCACGGTAGGCATCAAACGGCACAAAGATGTTCTCCTCAAAGATGGGCTCGCCGTCGGCCGTACGCACGCGCTTGATATGCAGCAGCAGCGCATCCTTCTGCAGGCCAAAGAACTCCATCTCGTTTTGGCGCGCCGGAACGATCTGGCGATCGATCACGTGCGCACCGGCCTTCATGCCGTTGCCGGCACACAGCGCGGTAAACGTCTGCAGCGTCGAGGCGTGAAACTGGCGATTGATGTGCGGCGTGGAGACAAAGGTGCCACGGCCCTGCTGCTTAACCAGGTAGCCATCGGAGCACAGCTCCTCGACGGCGCGGCGCACCGTAATGCGGCTCACGTCGTACTGCTCGGCTAGCTCAAGCTCGGACGGAATACGCTCCTTGGGTGCATAAACACCTTTCTCGATCGCATCCTTGATTTCGTCGTAAATCTGCTGGTAAAGCGGTGCATTTTTGGGCGCAGGCATATCTAATCACTCTTATCGAAATATCGAAATAACTAATACGTATATAACGTCTAGTTTCATATTACCTCATAATGATAAAACGATACACCCTCCCTACCAAAAAGCGACAGCTTCATTTTGGTAGGTTTTATCTGGGCAAACGAGAGCCTCTCGAAAGCAACGGGGCTTTCGGGGGGCTCGTTCGGATGGGTTGCGCAGGACCGGCAAAATGCCAATACCCTACTTGCCGTCGTCCTGCTGCAGGCTGTCCTGCTCGCTGAGGCGCGCCTGCCTGCTGGCCATGCGTGCGGGCTTGTCGGGATCGGGAACGGCCGTGGGCATGGGCTCGTCGACATGACCGCCCCACCAGCCGCCCACAAAGTTGAGCGTGTGGAACACATTGATCACGGCGCCGGGATCAATGTCGCACACCAGCTTGATAATGTCCTGGCTCTCATAGGTCGATACAACGGCGTGCAGCAGGTACATCCTTTCGCGGCTGTATCCGCCAATGACCTCGGCGCAGCTAATGCCATGCTGAAAATGGTCAACATAGGCGGTCATGACCTCGTCCGCCTTGCGCGTCGTGATCTGCAGCGTCACGCGATCGTAGCGACGATAGAAGCTGTCGATGGTCTTGGTCGAAATAAACTGGAACACGATGGAGTACGCCGCCTTGTCCCAGCCAAACATAAAACCAAAGATCGCCAGGATAAAACAGTTAAAACCAAAGATGACGCCCCAGATGGTCTTGCCCGTGTGGTTGGAGACCCACAGCGCGATAAAGTCGGTGCCGCCGGTGGATGCGCCGGACTTGAGCGCGATGGCAGCGCCCAGGCCCGAGACCACGCCGCCAAAAATGATGAGCATGATCTTGTCGCCCAAAAACGGGGCGAAGTGAAAGACGTTGAGGAACAGCGACGAGAGCACGACCTGCATCATCGAGAAGATGACGAAGCGCTTGCTAATGCCGCTCCAGCATAGGAGCGCCACGGGGATGTTGAGCGCGAGCATACCGAGCGAAATGTCGATGTGAACGCCGCCCAGCGAAGTAACGCGATCGAGCAGGACCGCGACGCCGGTAAGACCGCTCGGAAGCAAGTCGGCGGGCTGAATGAACGCCTGGATCAGGAATGTCTGGAGAACGGCGGAAATGGTGACCGCCACGGCGGTGATGGCGCGGCGGACGATGGCGAGGCGGCCGAGCACGAGCACGCAGTCCGTGAGCTGATCGATGGCGTTCGCCACGTAGGCTCCTTTCGAAGGCAGATATAGTTGTGGGGCATGTCCGCGATTGTAGCATGGAGCGTGCGGGAGCGCTTCAATTCACCCTCTCTCGACGACCAAAACGGGACCAGCAACCCCCACAACCAAAGGGCAAAATTCCAAGTGAGTAGACTTTTTACGATCTGCCGAGCACACCCAAAAATAGCCACCTCTGTGACCTGCGGTTTTACAAAGGAAGATATGTTTTGTGCTCGGCCTGCGCCAAAAAGTCTACTCACTTAGCCCGAATCGAAGCCAAACAGATCAAAATCGAAACCGAATTGAGCCAGTCCACCGCAAAAAACGTTTGAACCCGTGCTTCTTGCGGTGAATCGACGCTACAGAGCGGCCAAAATGTCGGTCAGGTTGTCGATGACGACGTCGGCGGCGGACTGGTCCAGGTTGACGCCCTCGTGCGGGCGCAGCGCCAGGACGCGGGCGCCGGAGCGCTTGCCGGCCTCGATACCCAAAGGCGAGTCCTCGATAACCAGGCACTCAGCAGGCTCCACCCCCAGCGCCTCCATGGCACGCAGGTAGATCTCGGGGTCGGGCTTAAACGCACTGCACTCGTGACCGCTGATGGTGTAGTCCAGCACGTCGGCGATACCGGCGATCTCCACCAGCTCGTCAATGAGCTCGCGATAGGACGAGCTCGCGATGGCGCACTTCACGCCGCGCTCGTGCAGCTCACGCATCACCGGCTCCGTCTGCTCGTTGAGCAGCTCGGCATACGGAACGGGGTGGTCCGGGCTGTAGACCTGCTTGTACTCCACGCGCAAGCGCTCGCGCAGCTCAACATCGTCGGGCACCAGCGCCTCCCAAATGGCGGGCTCGTTAGACCCCGAAAGATCGGGAATCTCGTCAAAGTGGAACCCCTTCTCTTCCATAAACGCCACGCGGCGACGGTTGTAGAACCACTCGGTATCGACCAGCACGCCGTCCATATCAAACAGCACTGCCTTGATCATACGCATCTCCTCCCACCTGCCAAAATGGGACAGGTTTATTTTGGTAGGTATTATCTGGGGTTTTGCGGCGCGACAAACACGCCCCCAAAGCAAAAAGGGGACGGGGCGCAAACCCCATCCCCTCTCAATCAACCCGTAAGGTCTACTTACTTGTGATTAGTAGGAAAGCTTCCACATGTAGCGACGCATGGTCAGCGGGTGCTGACGGGCCTCGGCGATCTGGTTGCCGTACTCACGCATAACGGCAAGGTGCAGCAGCGGGTTGAAGTAGGTGACGACGCTCGCGGGCACGACGTCAGCCAGGCCGTAGTCCTTGGAGTCGATCAGAGCGACCTTGGCGCCCATGCGCTTAAGGAAGGTGAGGGCGCGGGCGTCCATCGGACGGGTGGCGCCATCGGACATGAAGAAGACGTAGGGCTTACCCTCGGTGGAAACCTCGAACGGGCCGTGGAAGTACTCGCCGGTGTTGTAGGCGGCGGCGTCGATCCACTGCATCTCGGTGAACAGGAAGGCGGCGTGAGAATAAGCCATCTTCTCGGAGGCACCGGAAGCCATGAAGTAAATCATCTTGTCGTCCTTGAAGTCCTCGGCGAACTTCTTGGCGAGCTTCTTGCAGTGCTGAGCGGCGTTCTCGCAGAGATCGAAGACGTTGGTGAGGCCGGTGATCATGTCCTCGTAGTGGTCATAGCCCTCGGTCTGCTGAAGGATCTCGACAGCAAGAGCGATGGCATAGCCGGGCTTCTCGCACTTGGCAGCGTAGTTGGCGTGGAAGCCGTGAACGATGACATGGTCGGCGTCGACGGTCAGAGCGGAGCCAGCCTTGTTGGTGAGGGAGACGACCGGGCAGTTGTGCTTCTTGGCGGTCTTGTTGGCCTCGACGGTCTCGGGCGTGGAGCCACCGAGGGAGCAGGTGATCACGAAGGTGTGCTCGTTGACCCAGGAAGGCGTGTCGTAGTTGAACTCGTTAGCGGTGAAGATCTGAACGTTCAGCTTGTCCGTGTTGTTGGCCAGGAAGTACTTGGCGGGGTAAAGGTCGGACATGGAAGCGCCGCAGCCGACGAAGGCGACGCTGTGGATCTCGTGGTTGGACAGGACGTCAGCGACGATCTGCTTAGGGAGGTTAAGGTCGATCTCGTACATCTGACACATTCCTTTCGATTTTTGCGGCGCCACATTGCCGGGCGCTCGCAGGGTTACCGTGGTTTGGACCGAGTCGCCGGCCCGTTGAGGATGTGACAAAGGGACTGTCCTTTGTCACGTATAGGGATGGAAGCCTGCCTGGGGTATGGGATACCAGGCAGGCCCCCGGGGGAAAGCGGTTAGGCGCTTAGTCGCGACTAGGCCAGGATGCCGGCCGCGGAGAGGGCGATGCCGCCCACGATGGCGATCACGAGAAGCCAACCGGTGTTGACGTTCTTCTTGATGAGCCAGTACATAAGGCCAGTGAGGCCAAGGGAGATCATCTGGGGCATCATGCCGTCCAGGATGTCCTGGATCACGACAGTGCCCTCAGCGAACTGCAGCGGGGTGGTGGCGCCGATCAGCGTAGCGATCATGCCGCCCACGGACATAAGACCCACGATGCCGCAGACATACATGAGCTTCTCCATGAGGTCGCCGCCCTGAAGCTTGCTCAGGTACTCGTGACCGCCCTGATAGCCCATCTTGGCTGCGAACCAAGTGATCAGCACAGAGGGGACGATGGAGATGAGCATGGCCAGGATCGGGCCCATGATGGAGCCCTGCTGAGCCAGCTGAACGCCCAGACCAAAGGCGATAACGCGGATGGTGCCCTGGAAGAAGGAGTCACCGATGCCGGAAAGCGGACCCATGAGGGAGGTCTTGACCGCGTTGATCGAATCGGGATCGAAGCTCTCGGGATCCTTGGCGTACTCCTCCTCCATGGAGGCGGCGAGGCCCAGGATGAAAGCGCTCGTCTGCGGGGTGCAGTTGTAGAACGCCATGTGACGGTGGTAAGCCTCTTTCTTAGCAGCGAGCTGCTTGGGGTCGGACTCATCCGGATAGAGGCGATCGAGCGTGGGAACCATGCCGTAGAGGAAGCCCATGTTCATCTGACGCTCGTAGTTCCAAGAGGCCTGGATGGCCCAGGAGCGCCAGAAGAACTGGCTGACCTTCTTGTTCAGGGACACGTCCTTGGTTGCGGTTGCCATAGTGTGTTCCTCCTTAGTCTTCGTCGTCTTCGAGCGGATCGTAGTCGGAATCGACACCGGCGGCTGCATGGGAACCGTTGAACTTGAAGCCCATGAAGACGACAGCCAGGCACACACCGATCAGAGCGACCGCGATGACGGACAGGTTGAGGTAAGCGGCGAGCAGGAAACCGATGAACAGGAACGGAGTCATACCCTTCTTGATCATCATGGTGAGCAGCAGGGCCAAGCCGTAGGCGGTCATGATCTTGGTCGAAACGTTAAGACCAGTGGACAGCCACTCGGGAACCATGTTGACGATGGCCTGAACCAGGTCGGTGCCAACAAAGACGGCGAGGAAGATCGGCAGGAAGTACATGACGGCGTACAGACCGGAGCCGGCGCAGATGTGCATGCGGTAGGCGGTCTTGAACTTTCCGTTATCGATCGCGCTATCTGCCACATGGGTAAGGGCGGCGATGATGGAACGGAACACGATGCCGAGGAGCTGACCCAGGACGGCGACCGGGATGGCGATCGTCATGGCGGTCTCGGCGGAAGCATCGGTCAGGCACGCAAAGGCAGCGGCCACGATGCCGCCCAGGACCATATCGGGCGGAACGGCGGCGCCGACCTGCACCAGGCCCATGGACACGAGCTCGACGGCGGCACCGACGGCAAGGCCGGTGGGCACATCGCCCAGCAGCAGACCGACGAGCGTAGCGCCAACGAGGGGCTGCTCGAAGTTAAGACGACCGAGCAGGCGGGAGTCCCACATGCAGAACACGCCGACGAGGCCGACGAGCACCGCACTGATGAACGTATTCATACCCTTCTCCTTTCAGTCAGGCAAAAGCCTGGTTGATTACAGCTTGGCGTCGATGTCGACGCTCTGATACGTAGGGGTCTGCTGGACGTAGAGCTTAATGCCCATGTCGAGCAGCTGGTTGACGTCGGCCTTCTGGGTGGCGTCGAGGAAGACGGAGCTGTCCTTGCCGCCGACCTGATCGGCACCGTCGTGGTTGGCGGTGGCGCCCAGGTTGATGGCGTCGAGCTTGTAGCCCTGGCAGAACTGCAGCATCTCGGCAGTGTTGCCAAAGACGAACATGACGCGCTCGCCGAGGGTGTTGAGCTTGTCCATCTTGGCGAGGGCACGCTCGACGGTGAAGACGTTCAGGCGCACGCCCTGGGGCTTGGCCAGCTTAAGAGCGCCCTTCTTGATGTCATCGTTGGCGGCAGCGTTGTCGACGACGATGATGCGCTCGGCCTGAACCTTGGTGGTCCAGGTAAAGACGACCTGGCCGTGCAGCAGACGGTAGTCAAGACGTGCGAGGACGATCTTAGCGGGACCGGAGCTGTGACGGGGCGCCTTGGCCTTCTTGGCGGGAGCCGCGGCAGCCTCGACCGGTGCGTTGGGGTTGGTCAGACCGGTGCGGGCCTCGTTGATGAGGGCCGCGAGCTCGGCGCCCTTGACGGGGACGGGGCTCATAGCGAGCGTGAGCGCCAGCGGGATGTTGAAACCGCTGACAACCGTGAACTTCGTGCCGTTCTTGGAAAGCTCGACCATGTTGTTGTTGACCGAGCTGCCGAGCATATCGGTCAGCACATAGACGGTGTCGTCCGCGTTGAACGTGGCGATCATGGCGTCCACCTTATTGGTGATGGGCTCCTTGTCGTCACGAGCAAGCGACACGACGTGGACGTTCGACACGTCGCCGAGAACCATCTCGAGCGTGTCTTTGGCGCCTGCGGCCAGGCCGCCATGAGATGCGAGAATGATCTGATTCATCTTGCCTCCTCCTTTTCGTTATGGTCATTATAACGTCTTATACGTTGCTTATATTGCTAATTAGTATAAAGACCGTTCGCGGGTGAAAATCGACCGTTGACGGGTTTAACGTACTCGAAACGTTGGGGCTGGGTTGGCCGGCGCTGACTGGATAACCCCAGGTCGGACACCGCGCGCAATCCCCTATCGCACGAAGTACCAGGGGCTTTCCTGCACGGTGGGCTCCAGCGCGATGCCGGTGCGCTCCTTAAACAGATCCATGTCCTGCGATTTCTCCGTCCACCACGCGTTGGGCTTAAAGGTCATGCTCTCAACAACATGACCGACAAACACACTGTTGCGCAGCTTGGAGAAGTCGGTGTTCATGATCAGGATGGACGCGAGCACCAGCACGATGCCCAGGACCTTGATCGCGCCGGCGGGCTCAGCGTAGATGCCAATGCCCACCAGTACGGTGACGACCGTCTCGAAAGACATTACGACGGGAACTTTCGACGTCTCGAGCCCCATGGACAGACCCTGCATATATAAGATGTAAGCCACGGCTGTGGGGATGAGTCCAAAGCCAAGGAACAGCAGCAGCAGCTGTGGCGACATTGCCGCGGCGACATCCGGCCACGGAGCCGCGATAGCCGCCATAACCGCACCGCCAAAAACAAAGCCCCAAAACGTGACAGCCAGCGGGTGGACTGTCTTGGTTGCTATCCGGCTAAACACCGCGAGCGACGCACCGCAAAGGCCCGCAATCACGCCCGACGTGACGCCCCAAACCGAAAAATGAAAACCGGAAAGGTCGCCATTGGTCACTGCAAGCACGCAGCCAACGATGTTAAAGACAATGGCGACGAGCTTGTTGGGGGTCACGTCCTCGCGATAAAGCACGCGGCCGAGCACGACGCCAAACACCGGCGAGGTATAGAGCAGCACCGAGGCCGTGGACATGCCCACCTCGCCCATGCACTCGTAATAGCAGGTGTTGGCGGCGGCCAGGCCGACAATACCGACAAGCGCGCAGGGAACAAGCTCTTTAGGGCTTGCCTTGAACAGTGCCAGCGGACCCTGAGCCACGGTAGACCCCTCACCCGGACGGCAGCCCATAAACATCAGGACCGGCGCCAAGATAAGCGCTCCGACCAACAAGCGAAAGGCAGCCATGCTCTGGGACGAAACGCCCATGGCCGAGATGCCGTTTACAAAGATTCCGATGCTGCCCCACATAAGCGCGGCAATCAGCACCAGCACATAGCCCAGATTGCTTTTCTTCAACGCAGCCTCCTCGGTATTGTTTCCAATATGTTTCACACTACGTTATAGTCGTTATATACATTTTTCAAGACACAAATCGGCGAACGAGGAAATGATTCCCAGGAGTGTCCCCAAGTGCCGGCACAAAAGGAACGTCCCCAAGTGCCAACCACGGCAACGCCGACGTTTTGGCAATGTCAGCGAGCGCCCGTCATTTGAGCCAAGGTGCCGTGAAATGAAAAGGCGCTGACCTTCTGGTCGCGCCTTTGAAATTGAACGGCAGATTGGCCAAATGCCGGGTGCGCAGCGTCGGCCGGTCCGCCGTTCGGTAGAACGGCGGAACCAATATCCCCTAGTAGTCGAGCTTCCACATGTAACGGCGCGTCATGTAGTCCTTGTGGGTGACGGCAGAGAGCGCGCGCATGTACACGTTGTTGAGGATCGGCGCAAAGATCAGGTGGTTGAAGTACTCGCTCACGCTGTCCTTGATGTCGTTGAGGCCGAGCTCCTTGGCGTCGAGCTGATAGACGCGCTCGCCACCGTACTGGTTGACGAAGCGGATGCCGCGCTCGTCGTTGCAGCGGCTGCGGCCGACGCTGATGAGCTGGAACAGCGAGGTGCGCTTGTCCAGAATCTCGAAGGGGCCGTGGAAGAAGTCGCAGGTGTTGATGGTGCAGGAGTCGATCTGCAGCATCTCCTGCACGTTGCAGATGCTAAAGACGTAGGCGGCACCAAAGAGCGGGCCCTGAGCCATGACGTTGATGCAGGGCTTGTCGGCGTTCTGCTCGGCCCACTTGGCAGCGAGCGGACGAGTGTACTCGACGGCCTTGCGATAGATAGGGTCGACCAAGTCGAAGGCGGCCATGGCGGTCTCGTACTCGGCATAGCCCTCGGTCTGCTGCGTAAGCTCCATGGCGATCATGGTCACGACGGCGGAGTTGGTGCGGCCCATGCAGGACTCGTCGACGGCCAGGCTGTCATACTGGATCTTGTAGTCGCAGACCTCGGTGAGGCCGGACTCGTCAACATAGATGGCGATGGTGCTGGCGCCGTGGTCCTTGGCGACCTGTGCGGCGACGATGGTCTCCTTGGTGCCGCGCATGGACACGACGACGGCCAGAGTGTTCTCGTTGACATAGGCGGGCGTGGCGTGCACGAACTCGTTGCTGGTGTAGCTGGAGCTCACGACCTGCGTGGCCTCGTGCTCCATAAAGTACTGGGCAGGATAGTTGCCGCCGTTGGATCCGCCGGCGCCAATCCACACGACGCGCTTGATGCCGCCCTTGTCTGCCTTGTCAGCCAAAACCTGGGAGACGACATCCTTAACCTGTTCCTGAGTAGTCATCGTGCATCAGCCTTTCTTCTTCGTTTGATGCTCATCACAGGCATACAAGTTACATACATGTTTTGGTTATGTCGACTAGTTGTATGCTATATTTGTCTTAGAAATTTTGCTGATGCGGTTTTCGATAACTGGCTACCAGCGGTTTTGTTGTTGTATTGAATACATGCTTGATTAGATTCGCATACAGGTTAGATACAGGTTGATCGCATGAACGCTTCGTCTAAAAAGAAACTGGCCCAATACGAGCGCTTGGCGGGCATGCTGCGCGACCGCATCGCCGCCGGCGTCTACGCACGCGAGGACAAGCTGCCGTCCGAGATGGAACTCATGGACGAATCGGGGCTGTCGCGCAGCACCGTACGCCATGCCCTTAAGGTACTAGCTGATGAGGGTCTGGTTCGCACCGAGCGCGGGCGCGGCGCCTTTGTGGCCGACACGCCGGCACTCCACGAGAACAATCTGGTGTTTTCGAGCTATACGGCGCAGGTCCAGGGTCAGGGCATGAAGCCCACCACGCGCACGGTGGACTCGGGCTTTGCCAAGGCCGCGGGCAATGCGGCCAGGTTTTTTGATGTCGCCGTGGGCAGCAAGCTCGTCAAACTTGTCCGCCTGCGTTATCTGGACGATGCGCCACTGTGCCTGGAGACCACCTATCTACCACCGAGCTTTGAAGCACTCATCGACCGCGATATCAACGGTTCGCTCTACGCCACGCTGCGCCAAGAATTCCATCGCGCGCCGGCACAGGGGCATAAGACCTTTGAGGTGTGCTACGCCTCGCAAAACGAGGCGTTTTTGCTCAACGTCAAGCGCGGGCAGGCGCTGATCCTGATCACCGACTACGTCTACGACACCGACGGCCGCCCGCTCCATGTCTCCAAGCGCATCCAGCGCACCGACCGCGCCAAATACACCGAGCCCATCGGCTAACCAATCGAAAACCACCACAATGGGGACAGGCACCTTTGTGGTGGTTTTTAGGGTTAACGCGCCAAAAACGATCGATTTTTAAGAGAAACCACCACAAAGGTGCCTGTCCCCATTGTGGTGGTTTTAGGCGAGAAGGTCGGGGAACCAGGTTGGCTTGGGTTGGTTGGGTGTGCGCTCGGCTAGGACCAGTTCCATCCAGCACATGTCGTACCAGCGGCCGAACTTTTGGGCACAGCGGTCGAAGGCGCCCACCAGGCGATATCCCATATGGGCATGGAAGTCCTGACTGTTATGCGTCAGATACTCGTCGTCCTTGTCGTGCGGCACGGCGATGAGGGCGCACATGTTGGTGATGCCCATCGCGATCAGGCATTGCTTGAGCGCGTCATGCAGCTTGCGGCCCAGTCCGCCATGACGCACGTCGCGCGCCAGGTAGATCGACGTCTCGACCGACCAGTCATATGCCTCGCGGCTGTTAAGCGGACTCACATAGGCATAGCCTACCGGATGCCCGTCCAGCTCCATCACCAAATACGGATAGCGCCTGAGCGTACGCTCGATGCGCCCGGCGAACTCCTCAACGCTCGGCACCTCGTATTCGCAGGTAATCGCCGTCTGGCGCACATACGGCTCATAGATAGCAAGCAACGCCGACGCGTCTTCGGGCGTCGCCAGGCGGATCGTCGGCTCGGACATCTCGGTCATACAACCCTTCTCCCCCAAAAGCAAAGGCCGCCCTGCGCCAAATCCAAGCGCAAGGCGGCCCCTCGTCATTACATCAGGCTACAGGACAGCCGCCAACGCGTCGATATCCTCCTGTGTCGTGGCCCAGCTGGTGCAAAAACGCACCACCGTGTGGGTTTCGTCGTACTTTTCCCAGTACTCGATCGCCGCATGCTCGCGAATGCGGGCCATGTCCTCGTTGGGCAGAATCACAAACTGCTGGTTGGTCGGCGTCTCCAAAAAGAACTGGTAACCGCGCTCGTGCAGCACACGGCGTAGCGCCTGGGCCGTCTCGATCGCCTGTCGACCAATCTCAAAATACAGCCCATCGGTAAAAAGCGCCTCAAACTGCACGCCCGTCAGGCGGCCTTTGGCAAGCAGCGCGCCGTGTTGCTTAATGCGAGGAATGGGATGCGCCGGGGCGTGCATGCCGCAAAACACCACGGCCTCGCCGCACAGAGCGCCGCACTTGGTGCCGCCGATGTAGAACACGTCGCACAGCTGCGCCAGCTCGGGCAGGGTAATGTCGCACTCATCGGCCGCCAGCGCATAGGCCAGGCGAGCACCGTCCACAAACAGCGGAATCTCATGCTTCTGGCACACCGCGTGAATCGCCGCGAGCTCGGCCTTGGAGTACAGTGTGCCATACTCGGTCGATAGGCTCACGTACACGGCACCCGGGAACACCGTGTGCTCGTAGCTCTCGTTTTCGTAGAACACCTGGATATGGTTCTCGAGGTCCTCGGCGTGCATCTTGCCCTCGTAGCCGGGAATGGTGAGCACCTTGTGGCCGCCAAACTCGATAGCGCCCGCCTCATGGCAGGCGACGTGGCCAGTCTCGGCAGCAACGACGCCCTCGTAGGGCGCAAGCAGCATGTCGATCACCGTCGCGTTGGCCTGCGTGCCGCCCACCAGAAAAAACACGTCGGCATCGGGAGCCTGGCAGGCCTCGCGGATAAGCTGCTTGGCACGCTCGGTGTGTGCATCGGTACCGTAGCCGGGCTGCGGCTCCATATTGGTGTCGACGAGCGCCTGCAGCACTGCCGGATGTGCGCCGTGGGAATAGTCGTTGTTAAACGCGAGCATGGCAATCCTCTCTAGCCGGGCACGGGCCCGATGATTCAAACGGAGCTATTGTACGCCGTTGGGATAGGCAACGCGCGCGGCAAGGCACTCAAGCGCCAACACCAGGGCAAAGCCGCAGCTCACGTCGCTCAAAAAGTGTGCTCCAATCACGATGCGCCCAAACGCGACGAGCGCCGCGACCACAGCTGCCGTCCAAAAGACCACGCGGCGACGCGACGGCTTTTCCTTAAAGGCCGCCGCGGGAAGCCCGGCGAGCATAAGGCCGATCGCCGCGTGCGCCGTGTGTCCGCTCGCAAACGACTTAAAGCCGTCCTTGACTACACCGGCGGCAATATAGACCCACTTGCCGGGGTTGCCGATCACCCACCACGGCTGAAACTCGAGCCCTTGCGTCACCTCGATTACACGCATGCGAGGGCGCGACCACAGCGGCTTGACGATCACGTTGAGGATAATGGCCTGAGCGACCCACACAGCAAGTACCATCAACGCCCAGCGCGTGAGCTCGTCGGACTCGGTCGTGCGCGTGAGGCGATAGACGATAAGGTTGGCGGCGATCACCAGCACAAACGTCAGCACCAACTGAACAGCGATGAGTTTGCCGCCAACCTTCAGGGACGAGACGATCTCGTAGCCGGCCAGGCCAACGTTGACGAGGATGCCGAGCACGGCGAACCATTTGCTCTCCCTGGAGTCGGGACGCACCGCGCGCACGAGCATAACGCCCGCGACGCTCGCCGTCAGTTCAAACGGCAGCTCGCCGGCGGCCTCGATAAAGCGGCCGTACATGCTGCCGACGTTGAACAGCGCACTCGAGATCTGATAATCGAAGAAACTGCCCACGCCCAGACAAAGGCACAGGACAACCGCGATAATGGCAACATCTTTCTTATAGATGTATCCGAACATGCTTTCCTTTCGATGGGGCCAGAATCAACCTGCAACGTGGCGGGGCAAAGATGACTCCGCCCCGCCACGCCCCTTACTTGTTAGTCATCGTCACTCGCGCCTAATTGCTGCAGCAGCATGAGCGCCGCCGCCACGGGACCGGTACCGTCGTTGGCGTCGAGGCCGCGACCCAGGCCGCTGCCCGCACCGGCGCCCGCCTTGTAGGGCACCGACAGCTTGCGGCTCTTGGGGAAGTTCACCGCGCCATAGCGGGTCTTAAGCTCAAAGGCCACCTTCTTGGGCACGTCGACGCCCAAAAACGTGATGCGACCGCCACTGAGCGTAACGCTCTCGAGCCCCAGGCGCTCGCCGCGAATGCGGATTCGTGCGCGGTTAAACAGGTTGAGTCCCGCCAACGGCAGCTCGCCATGCGCGGCCTCGGTCTCTTCCTGCACCTCATCGATGCTCTCCAGGTCCTCGGCCGCTGCGAGCTTACGGTACACGAGCACGCGCTGATCCACCGCCGGCAGGTACTCCTCGGACAAGAAGTAATCGGCAGGCAGGTTAATGCCCACGCTCGCCGCTTCCACGCCGGCGTCGTCATCGCCGCGCGCCTCGGCTACCGCCTGGCCCAACATCTGCGTAAACAGGTCAAAGCCCACGCTCGACAGGTTGCCGTGCTGCTCGGCTCCCATAAGCGAACCGGCGCCGCGAATCTCTAGGTCGCGCATGGCGATGCGCATGCCGCTGCCCAGGTCCTGGAACTCGGAAAGTGCGGTCAGGCGCGCCGTGGCCTCCTCGGTAAGTGGCAGCTCGCCCGGGAACATAAAGTACGCGTAGGCCTGCGTGGCAGAGCGACCCACACGGCCCTTGAGCTGGTAAAGCTGCGCCAGACCAAGACGCTGCGAATCCTCGATGATGAGCGTGTTGGCAGTCGCGTTATCGATGCCGCTCTCCACGATGGTCGTGGCGATGAGCACGTCGATCTTTTTGGTCGCGAACTCGATCATCACGTCCTCGACCTCGCGCGGGCTCATCTTGCCGTGCGCCACGCCCACGCGTGCCTCGGGCGCGGCCTCGTGCACGCGCGCCACGGCGTCGTCGATGGTTTTGACGCGGTTGGACACGTAGTACACCTGACCGCCGCGACCAACCTCCAGGCGAATCGCCGCGCTCACCACGTCGGGGTCGTACTCCCCCACGTGCACGATCACGGGACGACGCCCAGTCGGCGGCGTGGTGATAAGGCTCATGTCGCGCACGCCGCTCATGGCCATCTGCATGGTTCGCGGAATCGGCGTTGCCGAAAGCGTGAGCACGTCAATCTGCTCGCGCAGGTTTTTGAGCTGCTCCTTGTGCTGCACGCCAAAGCGCTGCTCCTCGTCAATGATCACCAGGCCCAGGTTCTTGGGGTTCACGTCGGCCGAAAGCAGACGATGCGTGCCGATAAGCACGTCGATCATGCCCTCGGCAAACGCCTTGAGTGCGCGCTTTTGCTGCGCCGGCGTACGGAAGCGGCTGAGCACCTCGACCTCGAGGCCAAACGGGGCAAAGCGCTCAAAGAACGTCTCGTAGTGCTGCTGAGCCAGAATGGTCGTGGGGCAGAGCACCATGACCTGGCGGCCGGAGTCAACGCACTTAAACGCCGCGCGCAGGGCGACCTCGGTCTTGCCAAAGCCCACATCGCCGCACAGCAGGCGGTCCATAGGCTTGGGCGCCTCCATGTCGGCCTTAATGTCGGCGATGGCCTCCAGCTGGTCGCGCGTCTCGTCGTAAGGGAAGCTCTGCTCCATCTCGATCTGCTCGGGCGTGTCGGGCGGGCAGGCGATACCGGTAATCGACGAGCGGCGCGTATACAGGTCGACCAGGTCGAACGCCAGCTTTTTGGCGTTCTTGCGCGCTTTGTTGGTGGCACGCGTCCAGTCGGCGGTGTTGAGCCTGGTCAGGCGCGGCTTATCGCCGTCGGGGCCAACATAGCGTGTGATGCGGTCGACCTGCTCCAGCGGCACGTAGAGCTTGTCGCCGTCGGCATATTCCAGCAAAAAGTAGTCGCGCTCCTTGCCGCCCACTTCCTGGCGCGCGATCTCGCTAAAGAGCGCGATGCCGTGAGTGGCGTGCACCACGTAGTCACCCGGCTTAAACGGGAAGGTAATCTGCGTAATGTCCACCTTGCGACGGCTGCGCGCGCGGTTGGCGTCCATGCGGGCATTGAGGTCGGCAATGGAGAACACGGCCAGGTTGGCATCGGGCACCACCACGCCCTGCGGCAGGGCGGCATCGACAAAGGTCACGCGCCCGCGCGAGATGGTGGGCACGGCGGCACCGGCGGCAGCCTGGGCGGCACCCGCCTCGAGTGAGCGGGCGTTGAGCGCATCTGCCTTGCGCTCGCGAATGGAAGCATGGGCCTCCTGGCGGGCGGCGCGATCGGCAGAATCCGCCGCTGCAACGCGCACATGGTCGCCAATGACGCCTGCGTTTTCGGGCGCGGCCGTTAGCGATTCCTCAAAGGTAATGCCCTCGTCACCAAAGGTGAGCTCCATCGACTCGCGCGCACCGCGGTCGGGGATGGCAAACACGCAGGCGTAGCGCTTGCCCACGACTTCCTGAATGCGCGTCATAAAGCGATTGTCCGAGCCTGCGATGGCTGGCTGCTCAATCTTGAGCTCGGCCGTCACCGCACCGCCGGCACGGATGAGGCTTACGTAGTTCAGGCGCTGCTGGGCACCAAAGTCGAGCTGCTGGGCGCGCACGTACAAGCCGTCTAGACGGTCAACCCCCGCCTCGCCGGCACGGGTCTCGATATCCTCGTAGGCGCGCAGGCAGTCGTCGAACAGCGAGCGCGGCTCGGACAGCACCACGAGCGCCTTGCCACTCACGTGCGACAGCGGGCTCACGGTTTGGCCGTACATCACCGGCAAAAAGCGGTCGAGCTCGGGCGTGACGATGCGCGCATCCACCATCTCGAGCAGCGCTGCTAGTTTGCTGTCGTCCTGGCTGGCGCGATAGAGCGCCACATGCATGTTGTGGACGGCCTCGTCGGTGAGCGCCAGCTCACGGCAGGGGAAAATCTCGATACTGTCCTCGTTGCCGATGGTCTGGCCCGTTGAACTCACCATGCGGCGGATGCGGTCGATCTCGTCGCCAAAGAACTCAATGCGCACGGGCGCCTTTTCCTGCGCGGGAAACACCTCGACGGTGTCGCCGTGCACACGGAACAGACCGGGCGCGTCGGCGGTGCCGGCATTGGTGTAGCCCATGCCCACCAGGCGCTGCGGCACCTCGTCAAAAGGGATCTCCTCGCCCACGGCGAAGATCGTGGACTCCCAGTAACGGCTCTCGACCGGCGGCACGCAGCGCAGCAGCGCGCGAGCCGAGGCGACCATGATGCAGTTGTCCCCGCGTACGATGCGTCCGAGCGCCTCGCAGCGCTGGGCCACCACGGCGTCGTCGGGCGCCTGTTCGCGCCAAGGGTAGTCCTTACGCTCGGGAAAACGGCACACGTGTGCCAGGCCCACATAAGCGGCAAGGCTGCGCGCGGCGCGATCGGCCGCGTCCTCGCCGCTCACAATGTAGACCGTGGGGCGCGGACGGCGCGCAAACTGGGCTGCCGCCATAAGCGTGCGACCCGACTGCGACACGGCCAGCGTCACGTCCTCGCCGGCATCGAGTCCGGCCTCGACGGTCTGCAGCGCCTCGGCAGTGTAGAGCTGCGCGGCTATACGGTGAATGAGCATGCTGTTCCTCCGGCATTGCAACGCCAAAAGCCCGCCGGGGCAAGCTCGGCGGGTCGTACGTCAAATTCGTTGTCTGTCATGGTAGCGCATGGAGAGGACTCCTGCTCAAGCGTACGCCCAGCCCCGCAACAAAAACGCCAGATAGAACTGGACTCACCGGCTTCGCCAAAATCTCCCCGTCACGTCGAACGCCGCAACCACGGAAGGTGCCCCAAGAAACGGCTATTCCTCAAAAAAGCTCGCAACGTTCAAACGGCTCGTCCACTCTCCTATGGTGTTGGCAAAGCCGACGCGTGTGTACACGCCCGCAAAACGGCCGCGATACAGGTACAGGCCTTCCATATTAGAAGCAGGCGCAAAACCAAGATCATCCACAAGTCCTTTGGGTGCCTCTCCTCGATGCGGCCCATCGACAAGCGTTCCGCGCAAGCAGGGAGTCTGATACTGCTGAGCATACTCCTGCACAATCGCCCCAGCGGCCGCAGCACGAGCAAGCACCTGGGACCATTCCTGTTCCGTGGCATCCAAACCAGCGACAACGCCAACCGCATTGTAGCCGCCGCACGGCTTGACGATCCATCGGTCCTTTTCGGCAAATCTCGACAACTGGGTGCTTTCGTCCAAAATCTCGGTATAGGGCACATGCTCCCGTACAAACGATTGCTCCTCCGGGCTCAACAAGGACTGACCGGCCCGAGACCACAAAAACGCAAATACGGTCTTAGTCGCACACGGCCACGTTCTAAAACCACCGACGATGCATGCAAGCCCTTCTTGGGCAGCCTCGATTAAGGCCGAGCGTCCGTCGCACGGCTTATTCCACAGCTCGCCGGTCACCGCGCGCCGCCAGACGCAATCAATAGGACCAGCGGCATCGCACAGGCACCTAGCACCGCTTTCGCCTTCGCCAATCCGCAGGTCGCGCACATCCGCAAAGCGTGCGACTACACCCCGCCGCCTCATAAGGTCGACAAAATGAGCCGCATCTTCCAAGTCGATGCTTTCCGAATAGTCGACGATTGCCACCGAAGCGGGATATATCTTTGATTGCGGTGCATGGGGCCCCTCGTCAACGCGGACCCCGTCGTCCGATCGTGCACTATCCTCGGTGCGGCGAGGATGGGTCAGCTCCCACTCTGCATAGGTCTCAAACAATGCATCTATCCAGCTACCGCACAAATCGTACTGCCGAAAGCCGGGATGATTGGACGCAAACTCCTCAAAGGAAGGTGTCATTCGCACGGCTTGGCAGACCACATCGGTCACTACCATTCCAGCGCTGCCATCGGTATTGAGCTCGCAAAACGTATACGACCCGGTGTCCTCGTCAAGAAAGATATCGACGCGCGCAAGGGGAATCTGGCAATCATAGCCGGCATCCATAGCGCACAGGTCAGCAAAAGCCGGATCCATGCGAAACCACGCACGCACGGACGCATCGGAGCAAAACGCCCGCGTCACCTTGTCCATGATGCCGTACATACGCTCGGCGGCCTCTTTAAGAAGCGACGTCATGTTCTTGTCGAATATCTTTGGCGTCAGAGCCCAGGGCGCAGGATCGCCGTGGTAGAGCGCATGGGTTTGAGACAAGTGCTCGTCGCCTTTGCGACGACCAGGCAGGTCACCTTCGCGCTTGCGCACGATGCGCTCAAAATAATCTTCAAGCTCTCGCGTCTTCAATGTTGCCACGTTGCCCTCCATTGCTTGTTTTTTTGCTCATGCTACGCCAGCACGCCACGACTTCGGCACGCTTGAATAGCCTTCTAAATTAGCAACACATTTTTGCATGAGGCAGCGGGAGGTAACATATACTCCAGCTCAAGCGTACGCCCAGCCCCGCAACAAAAACGCCAGACGGACGAGCCGCCTGGCGTGATGGAGACAAATTCTAATTCCGAAATCTAGTCGTAATTAATGCTTTGCAGGGCGAAGGCAGGAGCACCGTCACCGGCGGCGACCTTTACCACGGCAGTTCCGGACATCGCAGACGTAGAGTCGACTCCAATCGTCGCCTTCAGCTGATCGGCAGGCAGCCCGTAAACGCTCTCGGGGACATCCGAGACCAGCGGGGATGGGCCACCGTTATAGCTCTGCGCAACATATGCCTCAAATGTCAGGCGGTACGTGTTGTTTCCAAGGTCCTCCGCCGCTGTAACGATTGCCGGAACGGCTATTTTCGCAACCCCGTGTTCTTCGTTGAAATACAGGTATCCGTCTTGGACCGTAGCCCTCGTCCCAAGCGCCTGAATAACTTCGTCGTACTTCCCCTCATTGTCATCAAACTGCATTTCGTCATCGGAAAGCGTCATTCCAAAAAGGCGATTCATTTCGCTATGTACGGCATCTATCGCGATTTTAAACCCGTATCTTTTCCCGCCGATGTCGCTTCCCCGCTCTACGCGCTTTGAGCCGTTGTCAAGAAAATGGTTAAAGATGAAAAACGTCATGTCGCGTTGCTCTTCTGCAGACAAGCCATCCGTTACGTCAAACAGCGAACTCGGGTCATTCTTGTTGTAGCCAAAGTCCTCCTCCGTAAAGTTCGACAGGAACAGGTTCGCGGCGGCATAGGTTGCCTGGTCGTTGAGGTCGACTTTTACGCTGCTGCCGGTCTGCTCAGGCTCATCCGCCTCATCCTCGTCGGCGGCAGGCTTCTCCTTGGCGCTTCCCTCGTCCTTGTGCTCGGCCGAGCCCTCGTCGGACCCAAGCGCTGTAATCTGCGATGAGCCACCCTGCCCAAGCGGACCCAGTACGCCGGTCAGCGCCAGCGCAGCGCCACCGGCCACCAGCACGCCCGCTACACATATGCCGATAATCACCGCTCGCTTATGCGACTTCTTCTGCACGGGAGGCATCCCTGCCGCCGGCATCGGTGCGGGCTCGGCGGGCGCGGCAGCCGGGGAGGCAGCGCCCATGCGCGCCCCGCAGTTCGTGCAAAAATCGGTTCCGTCGGGCATCTCGGAGCCACACTTGGTGCAAAACATATTCGGGCATCCCCTCACAACAAACGGCAACTGTCGCCATCATATTGAGCCTTCACAGTCCAAATGTGTTGCGCAACATTGGCTAAAGCCTTCGGACGCCGGCAAAACGTGCCGGGCCCTACCCCGTCACGCGCACGCTGGGGCACAAATCCGCCAGCGGGCACTCGTCGCACTTGGGCTTACGGGCATCGCAAATCTCGCGGCCAAAGGTGATCCACTGGTGATTGACCGACTCCCAATACTCGTGCGGCAAAATCTTGAGCAGATCTTGCTCGGTCTTGAGCGGCTCTTTGGCATGCGTCTTGGGACTCAGCATCAGGCGGTGCGCGATGCGGTTGACGTGCGTATCGACCGCAATGCCCTCGACAATGCCAAACCCCACGTTGAGCACGATGTTCGCCGTCTTGCGTCCCACGCCCGGCAGCTTTACAAGCTCCTTCATGTCGGCCGGTACCTCGCCGCCGTAGTCGGCAACGATCATCTGCGCGGCCTCCACGGCATGCTTGGCCTTACTCTTATAAAAGCCGAGTGACTTAATGGTGCCCGCCACGTCGGTCACACTTGCCCCGGCCATAGCTTCGGGCGTGGGCCACTGGGCAAACAGTTGGGGCGTCACCTTGTTGACCTGCGCGTCGGTCGTCTGCGCCGAGAGCAATACCGCGATGAGCAGCCTAAAGGGATTCTCGTGGTCCAAAAAACACTCGACCGGGCCATAGCGGCGGTTGAGGCGCTCGCACACCTCAACGGCGCGCTCGCGTTTGGCGGCATTGGTCTCGCGTGGCATAACGACTC
Source organism: uncultured Collinsella sp. (assembly GCA_902496115.1). Classification (GTDB taxonomy): domain Bacteria; phylum Actinomycetota; class Coriobacteriia; order Coriobacteriales; family Coriobacteriaceae; genus Collinsella. The sequence continues at coordinate 57,889 of CABUZK010000003.1, forward strand.
CTCGACTCAGCAGCATAACAAACCTATGGGCACGATTGTCCCACGTATGGGGTCTTTACGCCTCCAAAAATGCGCCGGTCTGGCGGCCCCACAGGCTTGCGTACTCGCCGCCCGCCTCGACAAGCTGCGCATGCGTACCGTCCTCGACAATCTCGCCGTCCGCCAGCACCACGATGCGGTCGAGTGCCGCCACGGTAGACAGGCGATGTGCCACCACAATGGAGGTGCGACCGCGCATCAGGTTCTCGAGCGCCTCCTGCACCAGCGCCTCGGACTCGCTGTCGAGGGCAGACGTCGCCTCGTCGAGCACCAGGATCGGCGCGTCGGTCAGGATAGCGCGGGCGATGGCCACGCGCTGACGTTGGCCGCCCGAAAGCTTGACGCCGCGCTCGCCCACCATGGTGTCAAAGCCATTGGGCAGGCGGTCGATAAACTCAGTCGCGTTGGCCAGGCGCGCAGCCTCGCGAATCTGCTCGTCGGTAGCGTTGGGGCGGCCGTAGGCGATATTCTCGCGAATGGAGCGATGGAACAGCAACGCCTCCTGCGGCACGTAGGCAACCTGGCGGCGCAGACTCTGCTGCGTACAGCGCGAGACGTCCTGGCCGTCCACGAGCACGCGGCCGCCCTGTACGTCGTCCAGGCGCAGCAACAACTTGGTGAGCGTCGTCTTGCCCGAGCCCGATTTGCCCACCAGGCCCACGCGCTGACCCGCCGCCACATGGAGCGTCAGGTCGTCGAACACGCTCTCGCCCGCTGCGGCGTCACGGTACGCAAAGCTCAAGTGCTCAAAATCAATCGCACCTTCGGTCACTTTAAGCTCGGGAGCGTTCTCGTCGTCTGCCACCAGACGCGGCTCGTCCAGCACGCGCGTCATCTCGGCCGCATCGCCCAGCGCGCGGTTGATGCGCTGCATCATGGAGCTTACGTAGTTCAGACGCATGGTGAGGTTGTACGTATAGGTAAAGATCATGACGAGCGCGCCAGCAGAGATGCCAAACCACGCGTTGCCGCCCGCGACGAACACGCTCACCACGGCCATGGTGATGACGATAAGGCCCGAGGTCGTAAAGTTGCGCTGCATCATGGCGTGCATCGAAACCGTTTCGGCGTCGCGCGCGGCGCGGTCGGCGGCGTCGAACAGGTCGCGCTCAAAGTCCTCGCGCCCACAGGTCTTGACGGCCAGGATGTTCGTGACCGCGTCGGACAGCACGCCCGACAGTTTGTTCTGAGCGGCGGACGTCGCGGCCGAAAGCGACATGATGCGCTTGTACATAAGCCAGACAAACGCGATGTAGACGACCATAATGCCCACCAGGATCACGGTAAACGTCGGCACCACCGGGGCGAGCGCCGCCACCGTGCAGACAACCGAAGTGATAGTGGGAATGAGCGAATACACCGTCACGTCCACCAGACCCGTGTAGCCGCTCATAAAACGGCTCGTTTGGCTCACAAGCGATCCGCCAAAGCGACTGGTGTGGAATGTCATGGATTGATTGGAGAGCGTGTCAAAGCACAGGCGCGCCAGGTGATAATTGCCCGCAATCTCGAGCTTGTAGACGGTGTAGTCCTGCAGCTTGGAGAGGATCTGGCCCACTAGGTTAACGAACACGAGCGCCAGAATATAGGGACCAAAGACCTCAAACACCTGGTCGCCCGCCACGGGGCCGGCCTGGACGCGGTCGACGATAAGGGCCATCACGTAGGTGTTGGCAAACGTGAGCAAAAAGATGTAGCCCGCCGACGAGAACACCGAGAGAAAGACGATCAGCGGCTGCGTGCGCGTGACGTCCCAAAAACGCTGTAGCGTGCGGCGCACGGTGGAGCGTTTGAGCGGACTGGTGTTTCTCTGAGACATGGGCTTCCTTTCGCGTCTGATAGGGCGAAACGCCATTGTTGCACACTAAAGCGCACTTCAGGCAAGCACGATGCGAAAAGCGCCCGCGCCGTGCTTGTGCAGGCACCCCGCCGTCAGATGCAGCTAGTCTTCGTCTTTTTGGTCTGCGAGCAAGCCTGCGGACTCCAAGCCCAAAATCTCGTCGGCCTCCCGCGCGTCTTCCAGCGCGTCGATATCCTTGAGCTTGCGCTCCATAACGTTGGTGCGCGTGGTGATGATGCCCTCGACCGTTTTACCCGCGGTCTCGATCTGCTGCTGGGCACGACGCAGCGCCGCCTGATAGCGCGGCAGCTCGGCCTTGACGGCAGAGAGCACACGCAGCACGTCGTCGGTGCGCTTTTGCAGCCTAAACGTCTGGTAGCTCATCTGCAGGCTGTTGAGGATGGCCGCCATGGTGCTGGGGCCGGCAACGTTAACGTGATAGTCGCGGCCCAGGGTCTCGATAAGCCCGGGGCGGCTGACGACCTCGGCGTACAGGCCCTCAAACGGCACGAACATAATGCCAAAATTGGTGGTCGCGGGCACGCTCAGGTATTTTTCGCAGATGTCCTTTGCCTCGCGTTTCACCATAGCATCGAGTGTCTTGCGCGCGGTGGCCACAGCTTCGGCATCACCCGACTCTTGCGCGTCGAGCAGATGCTCGTACGCGTCGCCCGGGAATTTGGAGTCGATCGGCAGCAGCACGGGATCGCCCTCGTCCACCGGCAGCTTGACGGCAAACTCAACGCGCTCCGAGGCGCCGGGCTTGGTGGCGACGTTTTCCAGATACTGGTCGGGCGTAAGGATGTCCGCCAGGATTGCACCCAGCTGTACCTCGCCCAAAATGCCGCGCGCTTTTACATTGCCCAGCACGCGCTTGAGGTCGCCCACGCCGGTGGCAATGGACTGCATATCGCCCAAACCCTTGTACACAGCCTCGAGCTGGTCGCTCACCTGCTTAAACGATGCAGACAGGCGATCGTTGAGCGTACGGGAGAGTTTCTCGTCCACCGTCGCGCGCATCTGATCGAGCTGCACGTTGTTGTCCTTGCGGATGGCGCCCAGCTGGGCATCGACCGTCTCGCGCACCTTGTCCAGGCGGTGCTCGATGCCCTCGCGGTTGGCACCGAGCTGTTGGGCCGTCTCGCGGCGCAGGTCATCCATACGGTCGCCAGCCTGCGAGAACTCACGCGCGATGGTCAGGTAACGCTGCTGCTCTACGGCCGCATCGGTCGTCTGCTGCTGCGCGATGACATTTGCCGTGCGGCGGGTTTCGACCAACGCGACATTGAGGGTGTCGAGCGCATTGTTGGCCTGCTCGAGCGCAGCCAGCATCTCTGCCCCGCTATCGCCGCGCTCCCGCAGCTCGGCGCGAAGGCCCTTGAGCTGCAGGGCACAAGCCACAGCAACCCCCACCGCCACCAAGGCGATCACAACAAGCACGATATCAATAGCAGACATAGTCTCCGCCCAACAAACTCAATCGACCATCAATCAAAACCGCGATCAATCTTACCCCGCCACACGCACCGGGCGCCCGGCCCCTTCTTTGGCGCCGCTCCCCTCCGCATATTCCATAATGCGGCGCGCCGTTTCCCTGCTCACTTTTGAGTCATCACCGGCTAAGTATGCGTAAACGTTTCCCTTGTTCAGATTCAAATCGCGGCAGAGACCGTAGCGCGTTACGCCCGATTCCCCTAGCGCCCCCAATGTTCTTTTTCGCATCAGGGCGTTGATCCTTCTGTCCGCCACTGGCTTTTCCTTCACCGCTCTATACGCACGCCAAACGTTGGCATAACGATTAGGGAGCTCAATTTTGGTGCATAGAGACGCCATGCTACCCGCTTGACCGTACAAGGACAAAACGCCTCGGTAACTTTCTTCCATCCACGAGCCCTCGGATAAACCCAGAACGTATTCAGCTTTTCCTTGCACCAAAGCAAGCAAAAACAGAGGCTCCGCCACGCGCGGCGCAACCGTCATCGCCTGCTCAACCAGTTTTCTAAAACTCAGCGACTGTTGTCCGGATAGCTCTCGGCAATAGCCTTTTAAGAATCCCTCAAAGGTCAGATTCAACCGAGCACCTCCTTTTTGTATTGCCTGTATGCGCAGACCATCTCTTGATAACTCCGCTCCGAAGGCGACGACGCCAGTGCCTCTCCCTCGTCGAATATAAGCCGTTCGAGCAGCCCCCAATCAAGTCGGTCGACGAATGCCTGACTATGAAGATCGACGATGTCGTTCGGACGGTAGGCATAGAGCTTCATTACCGCCAGGTCCTCCAAGGATGGCGTAAAGTACCTGATAAAACGCGCCCCAATATCTAAGGGAATCAAACGATCTTCATAATTGAATGGCATCTGATTGCAATATGCCACCGCCATACCATTCACCTCGGGGTATCGAGCTATGATCTCGCGGAGGCACCTGTCTGCCTCAAACACATCAATGTCATGTGTAACCGACCGATTCGTCACATCGTTTAGCATGAAGGCACTTCCTCCCACCAATACAACACTCGGTCTATCGTCTCTTGGACCTATTTCCAGCTCCGCCTCTTCGTCAATGCCCAAAAGAGTCTGCTCTAAATCCTGCTTATACATAGCAAATCCTATTATTATTCATCTTCAATAATACTATTCAGTCGCACGACAACACCAGCAAGATGCAAGGATTCTACTCATGGCGATAATCCCTACACCCTAGAAGTCCTAATGTGGCAAACGCTAACTCTCCCAGCCGGCGCGGACGGTTGTTATGACATCGCCTAGGCGCTGGCCGAGAGCTGCCAAGTGCTTAAGCACCTCGCTGGGCGAGGCGCCGTTGAGAATGCACGTGAGGGTATATGAGGCCAAGAAGATTGCCGCGAGTCCCAACGGGATCAGCACGATCATCGCCAGCGTACGCAGGCGCTGGGCCCAGCGACGGCGACGCGCACGACGCTTGTCGAACGCAAGCTCCTGCGCATATGAATCCTGCTGTACGGAATAGGCTCCTGGGTCTACCTCACCCGCAGACGATACCGCGGGCGCGGCGTTTTGCGCAGGAGGCTGGACGGCCACCCCTTGCATTTGCATCTCCATAAGCCGTTGCTGCTGGCGCAACATGCGCTCGGCTTGTTGCTGCGGGGTCTCAAGAAACAGATCCATGCTGGCCTCCAAAATCGGAGCATTCGACGCTTACGCCCAGCATCCCGCACCATCGCGGCCGCGGCAACGAAATCCGTGGCAATAGCCGCAAAGTTTCTATAGTCAGAAAACTGTCGAAAAGCTCAACAACTCCCCTACCAGCACTTTCTCTGAGCTTTTTTATCGAATGATCTTTTGCCCTTCCGCCCTTACGCCAACCGACCAAAACCTAACCAAAAGCTTGACGGAAATTGTGAAGACTGAGACCCCAAACAAAACGTGCCGCCCCAAAAGGGGCGGCACACAAACTTCTAATCAGCTTTTCAGTAACGAGCACGCGACGACCCAACGCCGGGGCGCGGGGCGGGAGGCCGGATTGCCTTCCCTCAACGCGACCCTGCGAAGCCGTGAGCGGGGAGGGAAGGCAATCCGGCCTCCCGCCCCGCGCCCCGCAGCAGCCAGCGCCACGCGCTAGTAGTTCACCACCTGCTCCTCAAAGTACGCCTTCGGGTGGTTGCACACCGGGCACACCTCGGGCGCCTCGGCACCAACATGCAGGTGCCCGCAGTTCAGGCACTTCCACACCTTTACGCCCTCGCGTTCAAACACCTCGCCCGATTCAATGCGCTCGACGAGCTTGTTGTAGCGCTCCTCGTGAGCCTTCTCCACGGCGCCGACGCCGCGGAACTTCTCGGCGATCTCGGCAAAGCCCTCCTCCTCGGCGGTCTTGGCAAACTCGTCATACATCGTGGTCCACTCGTAGTTCTCGCCCGCGGCGGCGTCGCGCAGGTTGTCCAGAGTGCCCGGAACGGCGCCGTCGTGCAGATACTTAAACCACAGCTTGGCATGCTCGGACTCGTTGCCCGCCGTCTCGGCAAAGATATTCGAGATCTGAACGTAGCCGTCCTTTTTGGCCTTGGATGCATAGTAGCGATACTTGGTGTGTGCCTGGGACTCACCGGCAAAAGCAGTCTCGAGGTTCTTCTTGGTCTGAGAGTTCTCAAAATCCATAGGTGTACTTCCCTTCAACACGTGCCGCCCATAGGCTTTGAGCGGCCCTGTCTTTAGGATGCCCTCAAGCCGAGAATTTAAACCTTACAATCCCGTTCTTCAGATTCGAGCGAGCTATACACTCAGCCAACGATCGCCCTCGGAGCGGCAAAAGCCCTCGCGCTCCAGATCGGCAAGAATGCTTGCGACCAGCTCGCGCTCGACCGGCTCTCGGCCGGCCGCCGTCTCCATCTCGTTAACGCCTGCAACGGCTTCATCAAGCGTAATACCTGCCGGCTGCCCATCGCGCGCTGCCAGCAGCATGCGCACGATGTGGGCGCGCTTTTGGCGACGCGAGCCCTCAAACTTGGACTGACGACTATAGCCCGCCGACCGCCTGGACGGATTGGGAAGCGTCTTTTTAAGATACGCGCCGTAATCCAGCAACGCGTAATACCACGCGCGCGGTGTGTCGGCATCGTCTTGAGGCGCGGCAAAGGGCGCAATCTCATCCGCCACCGCACCGGGGGCCGCCGGACAGGCGGCTTGAATCAGCGGCACCAGCTCGCGATCGGGAACGGCCGGCACATCGGGAAAGAAATGATGCAAAAAGACCGTGCGCACGTTGGTCTCCAGATACACGCCTGGAAGATCGAATGCAAACGAACGGATGCCCTGCGCCGTTGCCGGGCCAATGCCGGGCAGCGCGACCAGATCGTGCGTCTCGCGCGGAAACTCCCCGTCCCAGTCCTTCACAACGCACTGTGCAGCCCTGTGAAGCGCCAGGGCGCGGCGATTGTAGCCCATCCCCTGCCACGCATCCAAAACATCGGAAGGGGCGGCCTGAGCGAGTGCCTGGACAGTCGGAAAGCGATCGAGCCACGCCGGCATGCGCGTCTCCACGCGCGGCACCTGCGTCTGCTGCAGCATGACCTCGGAAAGCCAGATGATATACGGGTCGCGCGTGCGGCGCCACGGAAGGTCGCGATAACGCAGGACCCCTTCCGAACGAATCATCGAACGAAAGGGGTCCTGAATCATAGCAATGCTCCTTATGCGGCGCTATTCCTCCCGGCAAGCATACGCGCAAGCGGCGTACTCGGGAAACGCATCGCGGTCGGCGAACTTGGGATCGACAGCCGGAAACTGGCGATGGGCGACGATATCGCCGAGCGAAACGGAATCGAGATAGTCGCGCATCAGCGCCTGGGCTCCGGCCCACAGGGGATGATAGCAGCACGTGCCCATGCGCGCACAGTCGCCATCCGGCGCGGTGCAGTCGTTCATAACCATGGGACCCTGAACGGCCTCTACAACCTGACGAATCGTAACATCGTCGGGGCTCACCTTAAGGCGCATGCCGCCATGAACACCGCGCAGGCTCTCCACAATGCCGGCCTGAACCAAACCGTGCTGGATCGAACGGGCAAACGAATACGGAACATTGACCTCTTCGGCAGCAGTGCGAACAGAAAGCAACCGCTCCGGCTCCTCGGCAAGCATCGCAAGCATGCGAAGGGCATAATCAGTCTTCCTCGATATGTCCATGTTTCCCCTTTCAAGGAATACGAACAGCTCGAACGAGCTCCGGAGCCGAGCTTGTGTCGAGACGCCAAATGACCGCCTGGGCAACCAAATTATAAATTGGGTGTCCACTGAATGCCGCACTTGAAGACTGGATGAATCAGGTACGGCCTACAGTGCAATTTAGTATAACCGAACCCCCTGCTTCATTGAACAGATGTTGCGCAACAAACCCCCTGTTTGAGCACATGTATTAGGCGGCGCTGGCTCACTCGTTGCAAATGTGGCGATTTGAATAAAGAGGCATATGAGATCCATGGCCTATTAAACGCAAAAAGCCACGTCCGAAGACGTGGCTTTAATTGCGTTGGCGGGAAGTACGGGGCTCGAACCCGCGACCTCCGACGTGACAGGCCGGCGCTCTAACCAAACTGAGCTAACTCCCCAGGCAGTCGTTCGCGTTTGTTTCCGCTCGCGTGCGCTGCGGGGATTAGTATACACAGAAGTCTGTCTGGCACGCAACAACTTTTTTGAAAAAATTTTTTGGCTGTCCGGGAGGGTCTCCGGGGCCGGCTGGCGCGGGTTAAGTTTGCTGCTCTACAGTCCTGCGCAAGACGGAAAGCACATTAAGTGCTTTCCTTTGCGTGCGGAACTCGCGACAAACTTAACCCGCGCCAGCCGGCCCCGGAGACCCTCCCTGCCGTCACTTGCTTCAAGCTGTTGTTGTTCCTCGCCGCTTCCGCGGCTCGAGGTCCCCGTTCTCCTCGGCGGGGTTGTCTAAGATTGTTGTTGAACTTCGGCCTTTGGCTCAAAGAAAAACGGGAGATGCGATCTGCATCCCCCGTTTTTGTTGCACCTACTCTAGGTCAATAAATTTGATGCTCAGAATCTTGCCGTCCTTGACGAGCATTCTGGCCATGGTGGGACCTCGGGTGCCTCTGGGGTAGCTGGCGCTGCCGGGATTAAGGACCAGGCAGCGACCCACTTGGGCTTCTTTGGTTACGTGGGTGTGACCGTTGATAGCTACGTCCACGGATCCCACCGGGAGGTCTTCACGGTAGTGGGCTACGGCGAACTTGAGGCCTTCGTAGGTAAAGAGCGCCAAGCGGTCCACATCGGGGCCGTAGTCGCGGTAGTAGTCGTTATTACCCAGCACCGCTCGCACGGGGGCGATGGTGCGCAGGTGCTCGTAGTCCATCTCCGACGTAAGGTCACCGGCGTGGATAATCAGATCCGCACCCTTAAGCTCGTCCAAGAGCGCAGGCGAAAGATAGCCGTGGGTGTCCGAGATAATGTCGATACGCTTGGCGCTTGCACTGTTCATGGGATCCCTTCCGCAAAACGATTTGGTGCATTCATGCAAAAAGCCCCACGGCTCCGCAGACGATTTTGGTCTACAGGGCTGCGAGGCCAGTGTACTAGAGGCTCAGGGCCTTTTTGAGTGGCACGACGCGACGGCGCGAAACCGGTACGCGTTCGTCGACGCCCGTAATGCCCAGCTGGATAGCGCCCGAGGGAACCGTCTCGACGTCGGTGACACACGCCAAGTTGACGATATAGCGGCGGTGAACGCGGAAGAAGCCAAAGTCGCAGAGCTTGGCCTCGAACTGTGCCAGCGAGGTCGTGGACAAAAAGCGGTCATCGACCGTATAAATACAGGAGTAATCGTCCTTGGCCATAATAAAGCGAATGTCGTCCACGGGGATGAGGACCTTGCGGCCGCCCTTTTCCACCGGGATGCGCTCGATGGTCACCTTGCTGTCCGTGACAGGCTTGGCGCGTTGCATAACCTTATCGATCGCTCGATCCAGGCGAGCCTCCTCGACCGGCTTCATCAGATAGTCGACGGCATCCACATCAAACGCCTCGACCGCATGATCGCTGTACGCGGTTACGAATACGATCGCCGGCGGATTCTTGAGCTTATGCAGTGCCTCGGCAAGTTGCAGACCCGAAGCGGCAGGCATCGAGATATCGAGGAACACAACATCGACGCGGCTCTCCATAAGCATCTCGATAGCGGAGCGAACGCTCGACGCTTCTGTGATCGTGCCGATCTTGCCCGTCTGCTCGAGCAAGAAGCGAAGTTCCGAACGGGCCGGGGCCTCATCATCCACAATCATCGCACGCAGCATAGGGATAAAACCTTTCGTCAACTAACTACGTCGGGCATCCGTCGCATGACGTTGAGCCCGTAGCCTTTCATTTTACTCTTGAATGTCAAAGATGCTCTCTGACAAATCAAGATGAAGGAGCACTTTGGTGCCCTTGCCCGGCGCCGATTCGACACGCGTATAGGAGTGCGGCCCATAAAAGCGATGGATGCGCTCCGAAATATTGTGCATGGCCACACCGGCGCCGCCACCCTGGGGAGAGTTGGCGTCGGGACGGGCAGAGCGCTCGTCAAACAGTCTGGCGGCGGTACCCTCATCCATGCCCACGCCATTATCGGCCACGGCAATCAAGATTGCATCCTCGCCGTCTTGGTGAACGGTCACGTCGATCCTCAGGGCGTCGTCATCGCCCATACCATGACGTACGGCGTTCTCGACAATCGGCTGGATCACGAACGCCGGCACCAGCGTATCTTCCACGTCCTCGGACACATCGAACGTCGCAAGCACGCGGTCCTCGCCAAAGCGGGCCTTCTCAAAGGTAAGGTAGCGCTTGGTCTGTGCAACCTCGCGCGAGACCGGAATAAGCGATCCCGAGTTGTCGAGCGTGGCGCGATAGAACGATGAGAACTCACGAAGCAGTTCGCGGGCCCGCAGCGGATCGGTGCGCGTAAACGATGCAATGGTGTTCAGCGTGTTGAACAGGAAGTGCGGGTTAATCTGCGCCTGCAGCGCACGCACCTCGGCGCGCGCTGTGAGTTCCTTTTGCACCTCGAGCTCGTGGATGGCGAGCTGCGTGGACAAGATCTCGGCAAAGCCCGAGGCAAGCGCGTACTGGGTACGGTCGACGGCGCGCGGGGTCTTATAGTAGAACTTGAGCGTGCCGACGGTACGATCGCCCACCTTGATGGGGGCGATAATGCCGGCGGGGACTTGGTTGTGTGAGCCGTCCGAGCCCACGACATCCACCATACGGTTGAACGACTGCACGATGCCATGTTCGATAACGTAGCGCGTGGCAAGCGTGTGGATGGGAGAATCTGGCAGTAGTTTTTTCTCAAGCTCGCCTGCGCAGGCCAGCACGTTGCCCTCGTCGGTGATGGCAACCGTCATGGCACGCGTCTCGGGCAAAATGCGCTGGCACACCAAACGCGCCGACTCCTGCGTCAGACCGCCCTTAATGTCCTCGAGCATGGCCGAGGCCACCGAGAGCGTCTCCTCGGTGTACTGGGAGCGCACCGAATCGGGATTGAGCGTCAAAAAGATAAAGATGCACAGAAAGATGCACAGCAGCGCGCAGGCAATCACCGTGGCGATCGGCTCGATACCGGTCACCAAGGCAAAAATAAAGTACACCAGCACGCAAATGGCGCAGGCAACGGCAATGATGCGAAAGATTGATATTGAACTATCGCGCTGGGCGCGGCGGTCGATCATTCGGCCCCCTCCAGGATACTGATCAGTTGTGCGTCACGCCAAAGCCCGTCCATGATCTTGGGCCAAAAGCTCTGGAAACGCAGATAGCTTGCAGCGTTTTGGCGCGCATAGGCCTTTGCCTCGTCGATACCATGGCGCCAGATGCGCAGGTAGCCCTCATGCTCGCGGGTAAACACGCTGCGGACCATAGCGGTCTTGCGCACGCGGTCGTCGAGCTCGTGCGAAATCCACGGGCCCGGGTAGGGCATGAGCGATGCCGCCGTAACGGGAATGAGCTCCTTTTGATGCGCGGCGAATGTCAACTTGGCCCGTTCGTAGTACCAACGGTATACATCCTGCATAAAGCGCGGTGAGCGCTTTTCGGACTCCGGAGGCAGATGGCGCACGGTCCACTCGTTATCGAACCACACGTCGTAGCCAAACATGCGCATGTTAAAGAGGTAATCCAAGTCCTCGCCGCGGGTGATAAACGGGTCAAAGGCCACACGCGTAAAGGCGCGGGCATGAAGTGCCATGAGGCCGCCGCACACGTAGTTTGAACGCGAGATACGGGTGCCCGAGAGTGCCTTTTTCATCCAGCGATTAAACTCGATGCGCTTGGTCCACCAACGATGGCAAATGCCCACCTTGTCCGTGGGCGCCAACGGCGATCCGTCGCGATCGTAAAAGTAACCGCTCTTAACCAAAATCGGCAGGCCCTGACGCGTCTGCTGGCCCAGCGCATAGGTCGCGCGCTTCATAAAGTCGGCATCGATAACGGTCTCGTCGTCATCCAAAAAGACGACGGCATCGTGGCCGAGCACCGCAGCGCAGGCAAGCCCCATATTGCGAATGGCGCCGTATCCGCGCAGGCTCACGCACTCGCCCGAGCCCTTGGGAGCAATCTGCGCCACACGGTCGGCGATACGCGATGCCTGGGTGTTGGTAACTACGGTGACTTTGAGCGTAGGGTGCGCGTTGACGATTTCGTGCACGCGCTTCGACACATCCGCCGTAGCCGAGATGGGACAGACCACCAAAAGGATAATCCTCGGAATGTCGCGCACCTGCTCGAGCGAGGCCAGGCAGCGGTCGAGCTCGGGATTGGTGGCGTCAAGCTTCGTCGAGTGGTCATAGGCGCCGGGAGCGTTTGCACGGGCATCATCGCCCGCCCAATATGTTGGAATCACAACCGTGGCGTTCATGCCTTCCCTCCCTGCAACACAAAAACGGGGCGCCGCCAAACACAGGCGACGCCCCGCGACCTAGCTGATTCCATCATACCCACTTGGGCAAATCATTGCTCGCAAGTCGCAATGTTTATTGCGGATAACCCCAAAAGAGTACCGTGGACAGGCACAATAGCCGCTCGCTCCTATGCGGCATGCTCCGCCGCCCGAGTCATGCGGGACAGGCGGACCAGCAGCATAAAGCCAACGATCAGCAGCACGCCAATGGAAAGGACGCCCAGCGATGGGTTGCCGGTCAGCGAGGTGACGACCGACACCAGGAAGGTGCCCATAACGCTTGCATAGCGACCGAAGATGTCAAAGAAGCCGTAGTACTCGTTGGACTTTTCCTTGGGGATAATGCGGCCAAAGTAGCTACGGCTGAGCGCCTGCACGCCGCCCTGGAACAGGCCAACCATAATGGCAAGCACCCAGAACTCAAAGGCAGTCTTTAGGAAGAACGCGGCGAACAGAACAATGCCCATGTAGGCGGCGACGGCCACCAGGATCATATTGAGCGTGCCCACGCGTCCGGCGAGCTTGCCGTAGATGATGGCGGACGGGAAGGCCACGAACTGCGTAACGAGCAGCGCCAGGACCAGCTGCGTCGAATCGATGCCCAAAGCCGAGCCGTAACTGGTGGCCATGGAAATGACCGTGTGCACACCGTCGATATAGAAGAAGAAAGCGATCATGTAGACCAGCACGGTCTTGTTGTGGGCGATCTCGCGCATGGTGTGTCCGACCTCGGAGAACACACCGCCCACGATGTGGCCGATGGTGTCCTCGGGACCGCGCTCGCGACCGTACTTTTGCTTATAGGTGCGAATGAGCGGCAGGGTAAAGATGAGCCACCAGGCACCAGTGATGATAAACGACAGACGCGTTGCCAACATGGTGGGGACGCCAAGAGCGGGGCCACCCATGATGAGCGCCAGGCAGATGATGAACGGCACGGTGGAACCGATGTAGCCCCAGGCATAGCCCGAGCTGGACACGGCGTCCATGCGCTCGTCGGTGGTAATGTCGGGCAGCATGGCGTCGTAGAACGTCATAGAAGAGTTAAGGCCGATGGTGCACAGCACGTACACGGTCAAAAATGCCATGGCGGACATTGGGATAGCCTGCGCCAGGCAAAGAACCAGGCCCGTGAGGAAGAAGCCCAAGAAGAACTTGATCTTGTTACCGGCGTAGTCGGCAAGCGCACCCAGAATGGGCATGAGCATGGCAATGACCAGCGAGGCGATCGTCTGCGCGTTGCCCCAAGCGACCACCAGGTCTGCCGAGGAAGCACCGGTATTGATGGCGTTAAAGTAGATGGGCACCACCGAGGTATTGAGCAACACGAGGGCCGAATTGCCCACATCGTACATAACCCAGTTACGCTCGAGCTTGGTGTATTTCATGGACAGGGGCCCTTTCGTATTCGCCCAATATGCAGTTAGTTCATCGTACCCCAATTGTCCAGAAGCGCTGGTAAGGATTCGGCAAAGGGGCAGGAGCGGGTCCTACTCCTCGCGGTCGAACTCCTCGTCGGCGTCGAGTACGCGACCGCTATAGTTGATATGGCCGGTCACGGCATCCATGTCACCGGTCTCGATAAAGCGGGCAACGGTGAGCTCGTAATCGGTCAGCGCGCGCTCAAAGACCTCGGGGAAGCTCTCGGTCGAAACCTCATCGGTAAAGGGGTTCTTCCATGTCAGGTGGCCCAGGTTACCGGTGCGCTCGGGCAGCTCCGTCGTCACGCGATGAGCAAGGCCGTCGAGCAGCGAGTAGTCATGCACCAAGCCCTCAACCAGGGCAATCGCGCGCGTCTTTACCGAGCCGGCCGGCTCAATGGTGCGATAGAGCATCTGCATGTCCGAGACGGCGCCGGCGTACTCCCCCGCCGGGATGTCGATACCGTACACGCGCCCGGCGATGTAGCTCATCAGCACGCCGGCCACACGGTTGATGCGGTCGGTGGTGACAATCTCGCCCGCCGGCGGATAATCCTCGACCGTGGCACCGTCGCGCTTGAGCTGTAGCATCAGCACGTCCAGATCGCTTTCGAGCACGGCGTGAACTTGGCTGCCCGAAGCCTCGAGCTCGGGATCGGAATCTACAATGCCAAACTGCTGCTCGTAGACAAAGGGGTGGGCATTGCGGTCGAGTACATAGTGAGACAGCAGGCCCAGCGCAAAGGCGCGGCCCAGATTGGCGTCGCGCGGCTGCAGGTGCGACACGCCGTCGCGCAGGCACGAGAACTGGCGCGACATGCGCGAGCGGTGCATGACCTGAGCAAGCGACGTGCAGTCGGAAACGCGCGGCGTGAGCATGTGGAAGAAAAACGGATCGGGACCTTGGTTTCCCAGGATAAAGGCGATGCGCTCCTCGTCGGACGTGATAACGCCCTGCGGAAGACGGTCGATGCTTTCCTCGCCAAACAGATGATGCGTAATGAGCGCGGGCATAATAATCCTTTCGATTTCATTCGATGTCACCCATTATGCCCACCGCACGGTCATGCCAAACCTGCGGCGGTAAACGATGATATGCAGACTGCCTACGTAAGCCCCAAGTGCGCCTTGACCTCGGCTGCGCGACGACGGGACACAGGCACCGTCGAGGTTACGCGATCGAGCCTGAGCTCCATAAGACCCGTGGAACCGATCTCGACATTATGCACGTCTTCCAGATTGACCAGATAACTGCGGTGGACACGGATAAAGCCCTCGGAGGCCAGGCGCCGCTCGAGCGAGGAAATCGACTCATTGATCAGGTATGTTCCCTCGGCGCAGACGGCGTTGCAAAAATCGGCGCGCGCCTCAAAGTAGCAGACATCCGCCACGGGAATGAACACCCTTTTGCCCCCACGATCCACCGTCAGGCGCAAAGGCTGGCGCGGAGCATGGACGACACGGCGAGCGCCCAGGACGGTCTCGATCTTGTCGAGTGCCTTTGACAGGCGTGCGTCCTCGACCGGCTTGACGACATAATCGACGGCATCGAGGTTATAGGCATCGGCCGCATACTCGGCAAACGCCGTCACAAACACAACCACCGGCGGCGTCTTTAGGTTCTGCAGCGTCTCGGCAAGCTCAATTCCCGAGCGACCGGGCATGGTAATGTCTAAAAATAGCACGTCGGGCTTGTTCGACAGAATCGACTCCACGGCTTCGGTGACATTGCCCGCCTCGGCAATCTGGCCCACACGCGTATCCTTTTCCAACAGATAGCGTAGATCGGCCCTAATGGGAGGTTCGTCATCAACCACCAAGATGTTCCAGCCTTCGGACATATGTGCTTCCCCTCTTTTTCTCTCAATCCAACCGCGTGCTACGCCGTCAACGGCGCCGGCTCATGCGGCTCGCCGTTCAGCTCGACGATGACCTGCGTGCCAACGCCCTCCTGGGACTTCACGCGCATGCCAGAATCTTCTCCGTAAAAGAAATGGATGCGCTGAAGCACGTTGAAGAGCGCCAAGCCGCAGCCTCGTTTGATGGAGCCGTCGGCGGTAATGCTCTCGGGCTCCTCCAGGCGATGCTGCTCAAACAGATGCGCGCAGACCTCTTCGCTCATACCGATGCCATCGTCCTCGACGATGATCTCCAAACCGTCATCGGTCTCGAAAGCCCTAACACGAATAGAAAGCGGCTCGGTCTCGCGCTGCGCGTGTTTGATGCAGTTTTCGAGCAACGGCTGCAAGATAAACGGCGGCACCATGCAATCGCGCACCTCAAAGTCGATATCGACCGAGACGCGCAAACGGCCGTCGCCATACCGGGCCTGCATAAGATTGATATAACGAGTACCCTGTTCCACCTCGTGCTCGAGCGTGGTGAGCGTATCGGAATCAGAAAGCGTCTGACGATAGTAATTGGAGAAGTCGATCAGCAGCGATCGCGCCTTGTCGGGCTCGGTTCGAACGAGCGACACGATGGTGCTGATGGTGTTAAACAGAAAATGAGGATCGACCTGCGATTGCAAGGCGCGCAGCTCCACGCGGGCCGTAAGCTCGTCCTGGCGCTCGAGCTCAAAGCTCGCAAGCTGCGTGGAAATGAGGTCGGCAAAGCCCGAGGCAAGCGCCGTCTGGCGCATATCGATGCTGCTCAGACGGGGATAATACAGCTCGAGCGTGCCCACGCAATGCCCGCGCACGGTAAGCGGTGCGACAATACCGGCGCGCAGGCGCGGAAAGTAGCCACCTGTCTCGGTCGAGGCATCGCGCGAGAACACGCTTTGCTCACCGCTGTTGATCACGTTGAGCGTAGTCCGCAGCACCACCGGGGTGCCCGCGGGGCATTTTGCCGAGTCCTCGCCCCAGCTTGCCAACACCTGCTTGCCGTCGGTAAAGCAGATGGCAGAGGCGATAGTTTCGGACAGGATGATCTTAGAGGCGCCCAGGGCAGCTTCGGGCGTAAGGCCGCGCGACGTGTAGGCGAATATTTTTGAAGCGATGGCGAGCGTGCGGTCGGTTGCGCTCGATGTGAGGTCGTCGGGAACGACAAAGACGTACGAGAAGAAGAAGCACAGCATGACCAAGCCGGCAATGACGACAACGGCCGGAACGGGATTGGGATTATCGGTTAGATCCCAGATGAGCAGCAGGATAAGCAGCGGAACGACAATACCGAGCAAAATGGCTTGAACCACATGCTGAGCGGTACGAAAGACCTTGGTAGAGTTGTAGCTCTTGCCCAGAATCAGCCTATTGAGATCCACCGTCATCTCCTTCTTACCGACGCACCCCATAGCAATAAAGAGGGCCGCAAGCGACCCTCTCCATTGCATTATGCAATCAAATACTGTGTTTTACATCAAGCCATCGATGAACGGTAGCTTAGGCGCTGTACTTGTTTGCCTCGCCGAAGGTGCCGCCCTCGACAATCCAGCCGTCCTTCATGATGACGTCCATGTTGTCGGTGTTGAGCACGTGGATGTCGGCGGCGACGTCACCGTTGACGACCAGCAGGTCGGCGCACTTGCCGGCCTCGATGGAACCGGTCTCGTCCTCGATGTGGCACATCTTGGCACCGTTGAGGGTGGCACAGGTGATGGTCTCGACCGGGGTGAAGCCGATCTTGTCGACGAACTCGTACATCTCCTCGATGGAGCAGGTGCCATACGGGGTGACGAAGGAGAAGGAGTCGGAGCCGATCGTCATGACGACGCCACGCTTCTTGGCCTCGCGCAGGCAGTCGTAGTTGCGCTGCAGCTCCTTCTCGACCAAGGTGCCCTCGTACTTGTCGTGCAGCTCGGGAACGTAGACGGGCGGATAGGTGGCGTACCAGGTGGGCAGGAAGGCGATCGTCGGAGTGAAGAAGGTGCCCTGCTCGGCCATGAGGTCCATGGTGCGCTCATCGATATCGAAGCCGTGAATCAACTGCTCGCAGCCAAAGCGAACGGAATCGTAGGCAGCGGCGTGGTTGTTGTAGCAGTGGCTCCACACGGGGATGCCGACCATCTTGGCCTCTTCGACCACGGCCTGAATCTCCTCGGAGCAGTAGTGCTGGTCGCGGCCGGAGTCCCAGCGCCAGATGCCGCCACCGGTAGCCCAGATCTTGATGGCATCGGGGTTCTCGCGCAGGCGACGACGGACGGCCTTGCGCAGATCCCAAGGACCGTCGACCTGATCGCCCCAGGGGTGCGATTCCTTGTTGAGCTCCTGGCTGCAGTGGTGGGAGTCGCCGTGGCCGGCAACGCGGCAGAAGCCAAGGCCGGTGGCCAGAACGCGCGGGCCCTTGAAGACGCCCTTGTCGATGCAGTCACGGATCTGGATACCAAAGCGGCCGATCTCGCAGACGGTGGTGAGGCCGTGGGTGAGGCAGTCGTAGGCCTGCTTGACGGCGACGGCCTGCTTCTCGAGGAGCGGCTGCATGACCCAGTCGGTGTCATCGTCGGTCAAGTTGCCCGAGAAGTGCAGGTGGGTGTCGATCAGGCCGGGAAGGACGGTCTTGCCGGCGGCGTCGATGACCTCAACGCCCTCGGGAAGGTCCTGCATGGCGCCGGCGTACTCGATCTTGCCGTTGTCGTCGACGAGAACGAGGGAGTTCTCGACCGGCTCGGCGCCGGTACCGTCGATGAGCTTGCCGCCAACGATTGCATACTTAGTGGACATGGTTCCTCCTTATGGATCCATATAGTGGGCGAGGCCGTGTTGGGTTAAGGCCTCACAAAGCTACCCAAGTGGTGCCGGGTTCGGTGCGCGGAAGAGAGGGTCCCGCGCACCTGATCCGCCCCGGCTCGGCGTTACTTTTTGCGGGAATTGGTGAAGGCCATGAGAGCCAGGCCAATAGCCAACCAGCCGATCACGATGCTCCACTCCACCATGTTGAGGGAAGCGGGAGAGAACGGAATCACGAGCAGGCCGATAATGATGGCGCAGGCAGCGATAGCGAGGCCGATGCCAAACTTACCGCCGGGCACCTCGTAGGGACGAGGCAGGTCGGGCTCGGTGAAGCGCATGCGCAGGCAAGCGAGGGCGACCATGCCGCAGGAGAAGATGAAGGCGAGAGCCGACACGTTGGTCAGAGGGATGAGCATGTTCTTGCCCAGGAACGGACCGACGACGGTGATGACGCCCAGAACGACGCAGGCGAGCTTGGGAGCGCCGGACTTGGGGTCGACCTCGGCGAACTGCTCGGGCAGCTGGCCCTTGCGGCCCATGGCGAGCATGATGCGGCTCGTGGCGCCGTAGAAGGAGTTCATCGGGCCCATGGGTCCAAGCGTGGCGATGACGAGCATGGCCAGGTACAGAAGCATGTTGATGCCCTTGAGGCAGGCAAGCGCGGGAACCGGGCTCTTAACGAACTCATGCCAGTCGAGGATGGTGCCGAACGAGTAGATACAGACCATGTAGAAGCCGCCGGCGGCCAGCAGGGCCAGGGAGATAATCTTGCCGAACTTGTTCCAGTTGAGGCCCTCGGCTGCTTCCTCAGCCTGCTGAGGAATGGTGTCGAAGCCGGCGTAGAAGAACGGAGTCAGAACCAGGACCGACACGATGCCGGCAAACAGGCTGGTGCTCTCGGTAGCGGCCTTGCCGCCGCCAGCGCCGGTGACCTGGGAGAACACGGGCATGGCGTTGTCCGGCGAGCCGGTGAACAGCGAGACGCCCATGGCGAGCAGCATGCCGCAGAGCAGGGCCTTGGTCAGAAAGGCCTGGAGCTTGGCGGCCGAGCTGGCACCGCGGAAGTTGAGGAAGATGACGTAGACTGCAAAGCCGAGCGCGATCAGCGTCGGGAACAGGTAAACGTCGGCGCCCAGGATGGTGTAGAGCTTGACGGCGCGCAGCCACTCAAGGCCGGGCAGGCTGCCAAACATCTCGGACACGAGGGTCGAAATGGCGATGGCCTCCCACGGGCACAGGATGCCGTTGCCCAGGGCCAAAAGCCATCCGGTGATGTAGCTCAGCGTACGGCCAAAGCTACGATCGACATACTCGACAATGCCGCCCGAGATGGGGATAGCAGCCGTGAGCTCACCGAAAACAGCTCCGACGGGCACGAGGAAGATTGCACCCAAGAGGAATGCGATCATAGCGGGAACGGGACCGCCGCCCACGACCATCCAGTCGCCGACCTGCAGAACCCAACCGGTACCGATGATGGCACCGAAACCGATGGTGAAGAAGTTCCAGAGCGAAAGCGTTTTCTTCATGCCGCCGTTATCCTCGACTGCAACTTCTGCGTTCTTGTCCGCCATTGTTCCCCTCCTTTCCTTTTTGACGCCCCTTGACGTCACCCCTTGCGCGGTCTGTTTTGCCGCGCTCTTTTATTTCGTGGCTTTAAGATACGGCCTTGGCGCAGCATGGCCGCCCATGGCTCGACCGAAGGCCGAACTCGCATATGAGTGGCGCCGTTTTTGGGACGAACGGCACGGTTTGCCGCTCATTGCTGCCGCCCGCCCGACGGGCGTACGCTCATCGGACGCATATAGAGATGTTTTTGAGGCCGTGTGTTTTGCGCCTTTCGTACCGTTTACCGAGCTTTTGACGCGCAGACCCATTTGTTGCACATCTTTTTTGTAGGATAGACAGGTTATACATGAGACAAGGCGGTACGAATGGCATACGGATACAACGACGGTGATCAACGGCGACAAAGCGTTCGCCTTGCTGGCCGTACCACGCCGACGCCCAGAAGTGCCACGAGCGGCAATTCGCAACGTCCTCAAGAGCAACCCAGGCCTTCGTCTCGGCAGCAGACAAGCAGAACGCGGCAGAGTGGCCGTCCGAGCATGGGCACAAGCGCGCAGCAAGATAGCCGCTTGGGCGCGCGCACTCGACAGCATCAAGCCGAGGTTCCGCAACTGCGCCGCAACGGCGCACGTCAGCCCGGCATCCATATCAACCGCTTCTTTTCGCATCCCCAAGGTGGACGCGACGGCAAGCCCTACCGCTCGACATCGCACGTGAATGCCCCCGCCCTGTCGGCTCGTCGACTTCGCCTCGCACTGTGCTCTATCCTCACCTGTCTGGTCTTTGTGTTTATGAGCTCCTGTATGTCCCACGGCTCGGCCGGTCTCGAGCCCACCGCCGAGGACAAGCTGCTCAAGGCCCCCGTCGCGCCCGGTTATTCTTTCGCCTTTTCGACCCCGCGCCCGCAATGGCAAGCCGGCACGATGCCCCATATCTATCAGATCGACCCTGCGTGGTCGGAGCTGTCTTACGCCGGCGGCACCATCCGCCAAAATGCCTGCGGGCCTACGTGCCTCACCATGGTCTATATCTTTAAGACGGGACGCACCGATATGACCCCCGTCGATATGTGCGCGCTTTCTGAGGCGGGCAATTACGCCCCCACTGGTGCAACCGAATGGTCGTTTATGACGAGCGGCGCGTGGCAGTTGGGACTTAACGGAACGGAGCTCCATAACGATCGCGACTCGATGACTCAGGCGCTGCGTTCGGGAGCGCCCGTCATCGCCGCCGTTCGGCCGGGCACCTTTACCAGCGTTGGACACTACATTGTGCTTTACGGTATTGACGACGCCGACCAGATTGGCGTCTACGACCCCAACTCGGCCAGCCGCAGCGCCCGCCGCTGGGGCGTCGTAGAAGTCCTCAACGAAATCGAAGCCATGTGGGCCTACTACTAGTCATTGGGGACAGACTTAAATGAGTGGTCTCTGGCTGCCCGGAACTGCTGGCACGGAAAATGCATCCCGCTTTGAAGTTCGATAGCGGGATGCACTTTCCGCGCACGGCCTGTTTGGGAAACTACGTTCCACTTTCCGGCAACATTCCGGGATGCATTTTCCGGTTGAGGCCTTCAAGGGAAACCATGTCCCATGTTGGACGCTCATTCTGGGATGCGCTTTCCACAGTTGATTGATGCGGGCTTTAAGGACTGTTCCAAGCTGCCGGCAGAAAAGGAACGTCCCCAAGTGCCGGGTTTCCGCAGTCATTGGGGACAGACTTAAATGACTAGTCGTTTAAGAACGTCCCCAATGACTACCCACAGAATGAGGGTCTCATCGGGGACTAGGTAAATAGCAAAAGCCCCCGCGGCCGAAACGGGCCGCGGGGGCAGCAGGCTTGCAAGGGTTAACTCAAGTCCTCGCCATTTGATGCAATGACCTTTTGATACCAGCAGAAGCTGTCCTTTCGGTAGCGATCGAACGTGCCTTTGCCCGTATCATCGGCATCAACATAAACAAAGCCATAGCGCTTCTTCATCTGCCCCGTCGAGGCCGACACCAAATCGATACAGCCCCACGGCGTGTATCCCATCAGGTCAACACCGTCCTCGACAATTGCATCGCGCAGCGCAAGAATATGCCTTCGCAGGTAATCAATATGATACGCATCGTGGACTTTGCCGTCTTCCAGCGCATCGAGTCCGCCCACACCGTTCTCGGCGATAAAGAGCGGAAGATGGTAACGATCGTGGTAGCCGGCAAGCGTCACGCGCAAACCCAGCGCATCGATCTGCCACTTCCAGGCAGTCTCTTTATCCTTGAGGTACGGATTGCGCAACGTCGGGAACACGTTGCCCTCCGCCTTCTCGGCGATCACCTGATCATCGGCGCACACCAAGCGCGAGCAATAGTACGAGAACGAGATGAAGTCGACCGTATGCTCTGCCAGATACTCCGTATCGCCCGGCTCAAAGGGCACGTGAACACCCTCTTTCTCGAGTGCACGCAGCTTCCAAGCAGGATAGGCGCCCGCAGCCATCACGTCTGTGTAGAAGTAGCGGCCGCGGTCCTCCTCATACGCAAGCCATACGTCCTCGGGCGCACAACGGTACGGATAGGTCGCACCGGCAGCGACCATGCAACCCACCTTGTTTGCGGAATCGATCTTGTGCAGAATCTCGACAGCGCGAGCGCTCGCCATAAACATATGGTGCGAGAACGCCGCGGTCACGGCTGCACGGTCACGCTCATCCTCGAGCGTGACACCCGCGTTGAGATAGGACAGCGCCACGCTGTTGATCTCGTTGAACGTAAGCCAATAACGCACGAGGCCCTGGTACGCGCGTCCGACGGTCTCGACGTAGTGCGCATACCGCTCGATCATCTCTCGGCTTTGCCAGCCACCATAGCGCTCGACCAGAGCCAACGGATAGTCGTAGTGCGACAGCGTCACAAGCGGCTCGATTCCATGCTCGCGCAGCGCCTCGAATACCTGACGGTAAAACTCCAAGCCCTCGCCGTTGGGCTCGGTCTCCATCCCTGTGGGAAAAATACGGCTCCAGCAAATTGAAAGACGCAGGCACTTAAAGCCCATCTCGGCAAAGAGCTCGACATCCTCGTGCCAATGATGGAAGAAGTCGTTGCCCCAGCGGCATGGATACAGCCTGTCCGGATCATCCACGGGCTTTTGCCTGCCAAACATTACATCCCAGCGGTCGGAACCCTGTGGGATCAGGTCGGAGTGCGACATGCCGCGGCCGCCCTCGTTCCAGCCCCCTTCGGCCTGGTTGGCGGCGAGGGCACCACCCCACAAAAAGCCCTCGGGCATACCGGCGGCAGACGTTCTGTCAAAGTAACTCATGCTACTCAGCATCCTCGGCAGAAGCTGCCGCGGCGTTCTCCTGCTCCTGAGCCAGGAGCTGGTTATCGTACACCTTAAAGAACGGGTACCAGACCACAGCCATGACCACGATCAAAACGATCGTAAACACCCAGATGCGCGGGTCGAGGCACTGGACAAAGCCCTGAACGAAGATGGGGAACGTGCCGCTCACCAAGATGTAGAAGTTAGAGACAAGACCCAGTGAGACCGCACCCCAATACAGCAGGGCCGAGATCATGCCGCCTAGCACAAACGGAATCATGAGGATCGGGTTGAAGATGATGGGCGCGCCGAAGATCGCGGGCTCGGAGATACGGAAGAAGCTCGGCACGATCGATGCCCTGCCAAATGCCTTGAGCTGCTGCGACTTTGCCCTAAACGCGCAGAGCGCCACAAAAGAGAACGTATTACCCGTGCCGCCGATGAGGTTGATGGCCAACGACATGAGCGCCGGGTGGAACTCAAGCGGCTGCCCGGCAGCATAGAGCGAGGCGTTGGCGGCAAAGGCGGCAAGCGTGACCGGGGCGGTGATGGGCATTACGATCATGTTGCCGTGGACGCCAAAGCACCAAAACAGCAGCGTCATGAAGCAGATAAGCAGTGCGCCGGGCACAGAGTCAACTGCGACGGAAAGCGGGGCAGCGAGCAGCTTCTCGATAACCGAGGGGATGGACAGCGCGGGATCGATCATCTGGATCAGCAGGTTGCCGCCAAAGAAGATGAGGATGTTGGCGAGCATAGGTACGATGGCGCCAAAGGTTTCGGACAAAAACGGCGGCACGCCATCGGGCATCTTGATGGTGATGCCCTTGGTCTGGCAGAAGCGCGTGACCTCGACGGAGACCAAGGCAACGATGATGGCGGTAAACAGGCCCTGCGCACCCAGATAGGTGCAGGGGACCGCCTGGAGCACGGACTCGTCAGCAAGCTGGTAGTAGGACGACGGCGCCGCGGCGATCAGGAACATCACCAGCGAGGTCATACCGGCGTTAAGCTTGGGCATCTTGTAGGTGCCCGCCAGGTTATAGGCGATTGCGAACGTCACGATCACCGACAGTATGCCCATCGTCATGTTGAAGGGAATGAGCAGCGTGAGCTTATTGGCCGTGGCAAAATCGAGCCAAGGGCCAAAGACGGACCAGAACCCGCCCTGCGCCACCAGGTCGGCCGTGACCGGCGGGTTGGCGAGGATCATAAAGACGGCAGATACCAAGATGAAGCTGATTGCGCTCATAAAGCCCTTTTGCATGGAGGCAAAGTGGCGCTCGGTTCCGCAGAAATTGGCGATAGGGGTCAGTTTTTCCTGAAGCAGGGTCATGAACTTCTCCATGGTTGCCTCCTAACCCAACAGCGACTGGGCGAGTGCCAGCACGTTGGCGGCGTTGCCCATGCCGTAGTCCTGTGCGGGGATGACCGCGGTCGGCTTACCGCTCCCCTGCTTGACGGTGTTGAGCTGGTAGGACACCTGCGGCCCCAAGAGCAGCACGTCATAATTGGCGCACGTCTCCTGATACTCGCCGATACCCACCGCATCGATATCGAGCTCGATGCCGTTTTGCTCCGCATATTTCTCGAGTTTCTTCATCAGAATGCTTGTAGACAGACCAGCTGCGCAAACAAGAAGGATCTTCATAAGGGATTCCCTTCGCATTGATTGGTTGGATAGTCACCGCACGCCGCTAGGCGTTCTTGGTTGCAGTGCGCTCATACAGGCAGATCAGCTCCTGCACGAGCTCCTGAGCAAGCATGGAGCACATGAGGTGGTCCTGAGCATGGACCAGCAACACATCCACCGACAGATGCTCGCCCGCTGCCTCAGTCGAAAGCAGCTGCGTTTGGATGTGGTGAGCCTTGATTCCCGCATCCTTTGACTGCTTCATGAGTTTGGCGGCGGCGTCAAAATCCCCCGCCTTTGCCTTTTCAAGGGCTTCGAAGGCAAGGCTGCGTGCCTCTCCCGCTGCAGCGACCAGCTGAAACGAAACCATCTCGGTTCCCTGATCGTCCATAACGGTCTCCTCTCCCGTGATGTTTGGTTTGTACTTGAATATTCGAAACGCCTATCTCCCGCCCGCAATCCTCGAGGTTTATTGCAGGTAGACTGACAGGGTCATCGACAAAAGAAGTCTTAAGCCGTATGCGCTTGCACAAGCGCCATCAGCTCATGCCAGGACCGGCGCTCGACCCCCTGGCGGTCCATAAAGATCTCGGCGAGCAGTGAGCTCAAGATCCGCGCCTCATCGCCGCCCGACCGGGCAAACGACACCATAAAGACGATATCGACCTCATGGCCGTATTCGTCCCAAAGAATGGGATGTTCGAGCAGGCCCACGGTAACAAAGGCCTCGGCGCTCAAGGGATGCATCCCATGGGGCATGGCTACCCCATTGCCAAACGAGGTGGCGCTCGCGCTCTCGCGCTCGGCGACCTCTTGGGCAAACTGGGCATCGACACGGCCGCTCTCGACGGCGCGCTCGGAGAGATATCGGAGAACGGCCTGCTTCGACGACGCCTCAACGCGGTTGAAGAACAGGGCACGGCTAAAGAAAGAGCTCACGGAGTCCGATTGCGCAGTGTCGTCGCTCAGCACCCTGCGGATAGCGTTGACATCGCTCGTCTCCAAGAAGAAATCGGCCTCGCGGACGGGCACGGGCAACTTGACGTTGAGCGGCACCGTTGTGAACACGTAGTCGATATGCGAAAAATCGAACGTTCCCACGCGGGCGACATCGCATGTCTCAATCGAATCGATATACATGCCAAACTGCTTGCGGTACTGGTGCTCGAGCATACGGGCGCTTCCCGCTCCCGAGGCGCACACGATCAGGATGCGTTTGCGACGCGGCTGGTCGGCTTGCTGCTCGAGGGCCAGGGCAAATGCCATGGCGATGTAGCCGAGCTCTTCATCAGAGGGCTGGCTGCCAAAATGACGCTCGAGTACCTGCGAGGTGCCAGCTGCCATCGAATAGGCCAACGGAAACCTCGTCTTGATATCGGACAGCATGGGGTTATCCATATGCATGTGATATTCAAGGCGATAGCCCAGAGGGCCGATATGCCGAGCAAGGTTCATGCGAAGTTCAAGATCGCCGCTAAAGTCAAACCTAAACTCATCGTTGACCGCACGTACCATCTCGGAAGCAATCTCCCACATCTCGTCCGAGATAACGGCAGAGCCCTTCTCGGGCACGCCCGTGCCCCTGCCGAGCAAATGGATTGCGATAAAGGCAACCTCTTCTCGGGGCATGCTCACGCCCAGGGCATCCTTGATGTTTGCGGCAATCTGGAAAGCCGCGGCGTATTCGCGCGTTCCCTCCAGTTTTTGAACGTCCGATTCTGCAGCTGGGACATAGCAGCCCTGCTCGATGCGGCCAAGAGCAATGTAAAGATGCATGATGAGATTGCGGGATGCCAGCGAGCTCACCGTGACGGGCGAGGCCGTCAGAGCATCGTCCACACATGCGGCGATGGCCCGCAGGCGCTCGGCGAGCTTTGCATCGTCGGTGTCGGGCAACACGGGCCTCACCAGCGAGGCCAGGCACAGGCGCCGCTGCGACTCCCCGCCCGCAACGCGGATTCCGTAGCGTGGGCGCTTTTCGAGCGTTAAGTCAAATTGGGCGAGTTTCTGCTCTACCAGACGCATGTCATTGGACAGAGTTCGCGCCGAAACGTAGAGTAAATCCGCATACTCCTCAATCGTCACCCACTGGGACCGCATGAGGAGGTCGTTAAGAAGGAAGGACACACGGCCGTCGCGCGTATCAGGAATGCCCGGATGGGCCAGAGCCGCACCGTCTAGCAAGCGAGCAAGCTCATCTGCACGTGCAACATCGATACGATACTGCCCCTTGCTGCCAACGATGCGTGCAACCCCTGCAAGGTTGTCGTTTGCGCGATGGATATAGTTTCTCACGGCGCGCTCGCTTACCTCGAGACGCTTGGCAAGTACCGCGACAGCGACAGGCTGAGCGTCCTCGATCATATTTACAAGCTGCTTGACGCGAGCATCCATGTCCTCCTCCTTTCCCTGCGTCTAGTCTAACGCGGTAAAGAATGACACTCCACGTCGCGCTCGTTCCGCCAACTCGGAACAGGTTGCGGGGAGTCCAGCTGAGCTATGGAGAGCCTGGGGAGAGGGCCCGAAGGCAATGCGTCGGTGTGGGATGCGCCTTCCCAGCCATTGGGCAGTCATTGGGGACAGACTTAAATGAGTAGTCGTTGGGGACGTTCTTGTTTGGCTAGTCGTTTAAGAACGTCCCCAATGACTATTAAGGACTGTCCCAAGCTGCCGGCAGGAAAGGACCGTCCCCAAGTGCCGGGTTTGTCCCCAATGACTAGGTGAATAGCAAAAGCCCCGCAGTCGGAGCGGACCGCGGGGCTCATGAAGAGAGGCTAGTTTGTGGGCGCTTTGCCTGGCGCCCACGGGAGAGGCAACGGAGTAGGGGCTACTCGTGGATGCGGGTACCGGAGAGGCCGGCCATGGTCTCGGCGGCCTTGTCCAGGGCGCCGATGATGCAGGTGCGGCCCTTGCGGGAGCGGGCGAACTTGATGGCGGCGCGGACCTTGGGCTCCATGGAACCCTTGCCGAACTGACCCTCGTCGGCCAGGCGCTCGGCCTCGTCGGCGGTGAGGTCCTCGAGCTCCTCCTGGTTGGGCTTGCCAAAGTTGATGGCGACGTGCTCGACGGCGGTCAGCAGGAACAGGACGTCGGCATCGCAGTCCTCGGCCAGCAGCTCGCCGCCCAGGTCCTTGTCGATGACGGCGGGAACGCCCTTGTAGCAGCCCTTGTTCTCGTAGTCGCGGACGACGGGGATGCCGCCGCCACCGCAGGCGATGACGATGAACTCGTTGTCGAGCAGGTTGAGGATGGAGTCGGCCTCGACGATCTTCTTGGGATCGGGGGAGGCGACGACGCGACGCCAGCCGCGGCCGGAATCCTCGACGAAGACCTTGGAGGGATCCTCGGCCATGAACTCCTTGGCCTGCTCCTCGGTGTAGAAGGGGCCGATCGGCTTGGTCGGGTTCTTGAACGCGGGATCGTCGGGATCGCACTCGATCTGGGTGACGACGGTGGCGGCGTGCCAACGCTTGTAGCGCTTGTGCATCTCGCGGCCGATGCCCTGCTGCAGGTGATAGCCGATGTAGCCCTGGGACATGGCGCCGCACTCGGGCAGCGGCATCTCGGGGGTGCCGATGGCGTCGTGGGCGGCGGCGAAGGCGTTCTGGATCATGCCGACCTGCGGGCCGTTGCCGTGGGTGATGATGATCTCGTTGCCCTGCTCGATGAGGCCGAGGAGAGCGTGGGCGGTGTTGCTCACGGCCTCGATCTGCTCGACGGGGTTGTTGCCGAGGGCGTTGCCGCCGAGGGCGACGACAATACGATCGGGCTTGCCAAGAGGCTTAGACATTGCTGGAATCCTTTCTGTAAAAGGCCTACAACCCATTAATAACCCGCGTCCGTGCGATACGCGAGTTTATTAGGGTTTATATTCTCTTTATCGCTCATTTTATTCATTTTGAAAATACCTAAGCGGCGAACGGTCGATTTTACCCGCTCAGCGTAAAGAAGCCCAGTTCAGGTATATCTACGCCATTTACGTGCAACTTTATTTAAATAGAGCAGGGATTAGACCAGATTATGCAAACTATATCTTTGCTAAACACAAAACGGACAGCGCAATATCTTACTCGCACTATACGCGATTCTATACATTAATTTGACGAGTATGCATCCCTGCAAAAACATGGGGCTTTTCATCCAACATAAGGGATAGCCGATCGCGCTTCACCCCGCGGCAAGCGACTGCGAGTTCGCAGTATGGAACTTTACCGTCGGCTTCTGCATGAACGCTGCCGACGCCCTTTCGCTCCTGCGCGCCCAAGCAGCCGAGAACGCTAACGGCGCCACTGCCAACCTGGCCACCCTCAACAACGGCGCCGCCAGCCTTTTCGCAAAGTACCGTGCTGGCTCGCTGGCTTTGAGGCTTAAGCGAGCTTTGCTATTTGCCAATTTTTGTATGATTTGGGTCAAATCTATCTGCCAATTTTTGTATGATTTGGGTCAAATCTATCTGCCAATTTTTGTCATTGAGGGGTTTTAATGCTACGCCGTAAGGTCACTGACAGGCTTTTGAGCTGGAAGAACAAATCCAATAAAGCGTTGCTTGTTACTGGCGCGCGTCAGATTGGCAAGAGCTATGCAATTCGCGCGTTTGGAAAGAGCAACTACGCTTCGTATTATGAGGTCAATCTGCTACTCGATGCCGAGGCAAGAGACGTACTTGTTGGCGCTAAGAACTCCATTGACTTCATCAACCGTGTGGCCCTTCTTGCGGATGCACCGCTTGTTGAAGGAAACACGCTTATCTTCGTCGATGAGATTCAGGAGTATCCGCAGATCGTTACACTTATGAAGGCGCTGGTCGAGGACGGACGCTTTAGCTATGTCTTCTCGGGGTCTATGCTTGGGACTGAGTTTAAGGGGATCTCTTCTTTTCCGGTGGGGTATGTCGAGCACATTGTTATGCGACCGATGGATTTTGAAGAGTTCTGTTGGGCAAACAGCATCAGCGAGAATGTGCTTGCAGACATTCGCAGCTGCCTTGTCGAGAGACGTCCCGTCGAAAACTATATTCATGAGGCGATGCTCAAAAACTTTAGAGCCTATATCGTTTGCGGCGGCATGCCAGAGGTCGTTCAGAACTATATCGATTCGGGCTATTCGCTCGTGAGAACGCGTGAGCTTCAAATTCAGCTAGTCGATCAGTACAAAAGCGATATCTCTAAATATGCATCGACTCGAGCGTTTAACGTTCGCTCCATTTTCGAGCAAATTCCCGTTCAGCTTGAGGCGGAGTCCCATCGCTTTATCGTCTCGTCTCTAGGCGAGGGAGCTCGTCTTCAAAAATACGAGCAGGATTTCCTATGGCTGGTGAACGCAGGCGTTGGATTGATGGTCCCCCAGGTGACGGAGGCCCGGAGTCCTCTTAAGAGGACAGAGAAGGCAGCCGCCTTCAAACTATACGAGTCCGATACAGGAATGCTCGCATCGCGATATCCCGGTAGCACGGCACGCGCTGTATATCTAGATATGAAAACCCCCAACCTCGGCGGTCTCTATGAAAACGTGGTCGCGCAGGAGCTTGTTGCCCTCGGAGCAGATACGTGGTACTACCAAACACGTGAGGTCGGTGAAGTCGACTTTGTAATCGAAGGCGCCCGAGGACATGTTGTCCCAATCGAAGTCAAATCGGGCAAGAAAGTTCGAGCACATGCGGCCCTCGATCGCCTGATGAGTGTGGGCGAGTACAAGATTCCCGAGGCCGTTGTGCTGAGCCACGAAAACCTTAGCGAAGAGGGCAAGATCCTGTACGTTCCAATCTATATGACATTCTGCCTCGATGAGTTTATGGAAAAGGACGACCCCAACAACGATTTCTCATTTGCACCCATATCTCTCTAGATCATCTGAACCAACAACCAAGCCCCCTCCATAACCAAAGTAACGCGTGGTTTCGCGGCCGCGCCGCGAAACAGCGACGGGGACAAAAGGCCCCCACAACCACGTCCCTCATGCAGCCCCACAATCCGAGGACATAGTCGTAGCAGGATCTGAGGGCTGACCTTCGCGGACACTCCGCAGGACGAAAGAACCCCCGCCGCACGTAATGCGCAGCGGGGGTTCTTTCATGTCCGAGGACGTCCGCGAAGGTCAGCCCTCAGATCCTGCGGTGGGAGACTTAGGCCTCGTTGTACACCGTCTTGAGCTTCAGCAGGTGCTGATAGCGGTCCATAGCGGCCTGCTCATTCTCCTTGAAGAGCTCCTCGGCGCGCTCGGGGAAGGAACGCGTCAGCGAAGCGTAACGGGCCTCGTTCATCAGGAACTCCTGATAACCGCCCGCGGGCTCCTTGGAATCGAGCGAGAACTTCTTGCCGGCAGCAGCCTCGGGGTTGAAGCGGAAGAGGTTCCAGTAACCGCACTCGACAGCCTTCTTCATCTCGGCCTGGCAGTTCTGCATGCCGCCCTTCTTGATGGAGTGCATCTCGCAGGGACTGTAGCCGATGATGAGGGACGGGCCGTCGTAGGCCTCGGCCTCGTGAATGGCCTTGAGGGTCTGAGCCGGGTTGGCGCCCATGGCGACCTGCGCCACGTAGACGTAGCCGTAGCTCATGGCAATCTCGGCCAGAGACTTCTTCTTGGTCACCTTACCGGCAGCGGCGAACTGAGCGACCTGGCCCAGGTTCGAGGCCTTGGAGGCCTGACCACCGGTGTTGGAGTAGACCTCGGTGTCGAAGACGAAGACGTTGACGTTGTGGCCGGAAGCCAGGACGTGGTCCAGGCCACCGAAGCCGATGTCGTAGGCCCAGCCGTCGCCGCCGAAAATCCAGAAGGACTTCTTGGTGAGGTAAGCCTTGTCGGCGAGGATCGCCTTGGAAGCGTCGCAGCCGCACTTCTCGAGCTCGGCAACGTAGGCAGCGGCAGCGGTCTTGGAGGCCTCGGCGTCGTTGACGGAGTCGATCCAAGCCTGGCCGGCGGCCTTGAGCTCGTCGGACGGACCATCGGCAGCGATGATGTCCTGGGTAGCGGCGATCAGCTTGTGCTGAACGGCCTCGTAGCCTACGGCCATACCCAGACCGTGCTCGGCATTGTCCTCGAACAGGGAGTTGTTCCACGCCGGGCCGTGACCGTCCTTGTCCTTGCAGTAAGGAGCGGTGGCAGCGGGGTTGCCCCAAATGGAGGAGCAGCCGGTGGCGTTGGAAATGAACATGCGGTCGCCGGCGACCTGGGTCACCAGACGTGCATAGGCGGTCTCGGCGCAGCCGGCGCAGGAGCCGGAGAACTCCAGGTAGGGCTGCTTAAACTGGCTGCCCTTGACGTTGGCCGCGATGAGCTCCTTCTTCTCGGAGACGTTCTCGACCATGTAGTCCCAAACGGGCTGCTGGTCCATCTCCTGCTCGGTGGGAACCATCTCGAGGGCGCCCTTGGGGCAGACCTTGACGCAGTTGGTGCAGCCCATGCAGTCGAGCGGGGACACGGCCATGGTGAACTTCATGCCCTTGGCCTTGGGGCCCATGGCGTCGAGCGTGCGGGTAGCCTCGGGCGCGGCGGCAGCCTCGTCCTCGGTCATCGCGAACGGACGGATGGTGGCATGCGGGCACACGTAGGCGCACTGGTTGCACTGGATGCACTTGGTCTCGTCCCAGTGAGGAACGACCACGGCGACGCCGCGCTTCTCGTATGCGGAGGCGCCCAGCTCAAACTGGCCGTCAGCGCAATCGACAAAGGCGGAAACGGGCAGGCTGTCGCCATCCATGCGATCGATGGGCTCGAGCAGGTTCTTGACCTGCTGGGCGATAGCGGACTTGGTCTCCTCGGAGAGCTCGACGGGAGCGGCATCCTCGGCAGTTGCCCAGTCGGCCGGAACCTCGAACTTGCGGAAGGCGGTAGCGCCGGCATCGATGGCCTTGTGGTTGGCGTCGACGATGGCCTGGCCCTTCTTCATGTAGGACTTGGTAGCCGCGTCCTTCATGTACTGCAGGGCGTCCTCGGCGGGCAGGACCTTGGCCAGCGCGAAGAAGGCGGACTGGAGCACCGTGTTGGTGCGCTTGCCCATGCCGACCTTGGCAGCCAGATCGATAGCGTCGATCAGGTAGACGTTGACGTTGTTGTTCGCGATGTAGCGCTTGGCCACGGCGGGCATGTGCTCGGCGAACTCCTCATCGCTCCACTGGCAGTTGACCAGGAAGGTGCCGCCCGGCTTGACGTCGCGGACCATCTTGAAGCCCTTGACGATGTAGCTGGGGTTGTGGCAGGCGACAAAGTCGGCCTTGGTCACGTAGTACGGCGAGCGGATCGGAGAATCACCAAAGCGCAGGTGCGAGACGGTGACGCCGCCGGTCTTCTTGGAGTCGTACTGGAAGTAGGCCTGAACGTACTTGTCGGTGTGGTCGCCGATGATCTTGATCGAGTTCTTGTTGGCGCCGACGGTACCGTCGCCACCCAGACCCCAGAACTTGCACTCGATGGTGCCGGGGGCTGCGGTGTTGGGCGCATCCTCGGCCTCGGGCAGGCTCAGGTTGGTCACGTCATCGACAATGCCGATGGTGAACTCGCGCTTGGGCTCGTCCTTCTTAAGCTCCTCGAAGACAGCAAACGCGGACGCGGGAGGCGTGTCCTTGCTGCCCAGGCCGTAACGGCCGCCGACGACCTTGATGCCCGTCTTGCCGGCCTCGTAGAGAGCGGAGACGACGTCCTGGTAGAGCGGCTCGCCGATGGAACCCGGCTCCTTGGTGCGGTCCATGACGGCGATCTTTTTGACGGTCTCGGGGAGAACGTCGACAAAGTGCTTGATGGAGAACGGACGGAACAGGCGAACCTTGACCAGGCCGACCTTCTCGCCGTGAGCGTTGAGGTAGTCGATGACTTCCTCGAGCACGTCGCAGAAGGAGCCCATGCACACGACGACACGATCGGCATCGGGAGCGCCGTAGTAGTTGAACAGGCCGTAATCGGTGCCGAGCTTTTCGTTGATCTTCTTCATGTAGCCCTCGACGACGGCGGGAAGCTCGTCGTAGACCTTGTTGCAGGCCTCGCGGTTCTGGAAGAAGATGTCGCCGTTCTCGTGGCTGCCGCGGGTATGCGGGTGCTCAGGGTTGAGCGCGTGATCGCGGAAAGCCTGGACGGCGTCCATGTCGCACATCTCGGCCAGATCCTTGTAGTCCCACATGGCGACCTTCTGGATCTCGTGGCTGGTGCGGAAGCCATCGAAGAAGTTAAGGAACGGGGTCTTGCCCTCGATGGCGGCAAGGTGAGCCACCGGCGAAAGGTCCATGACCTCCTGGACGTTGCCCTCGGCGAGCATGGCGAAACCGGTCTGACGGCAGGCCATGACGTCGGAGTGATCACCGAAGATGTTCAGGGCGTGGGAAGCGACGCAACGCGCGGAGACGTGGAAGACGCCCGGGAGCTGCTCGCCCGCGATCTTGTACATGTTCGGGATCATCAGGAGCAGGCCCTGAGAAGCCGTGTAGGTGGTGGTCAGAGCACCGGCGCCCAGCGAACCGTGAACGGTACCGGCTGCACCTGCCTCGGACTCCATCTCGACGACCTTGACCGGGGTGCCAAAGATGTTCTTGCGACCCTGGGCCGCCCACTGGTCGACATGGTCGGCCATCGGGCTGGACGGCGTAATGGGATAAATTCCCGCTACCTCGGTGTACGCATACGAAACATATGCGGCCGCCTCGTTGCCGTCCATAGACTTAAACTTACGCGCCATATACCCCTCTCCTCTCATATAGGTATACAGGCCCCGGCGATTGCCGGGATGTTGGCGTGATGGGATTTTCGCTGTTGCTTCCAATCATCTGGCAGGCAGACTGAGCAGCAGGCACATGGCGTGGAGAGAAGGCATGCCAAGGCGAGGAGGGCTGCACGCGCTCCACAGGCCCAGCTACCCGTCTTGCACATGACCGAGCGCCGCAAAGGCCGCATGCCGGATGCTCCCGGGCACGCCCCGGCGATGGGAAGCGCCCGCAACGGAAATCCGCATGCGGGCTTATTGTACCCCGCCGCCAAGCCATATTTCGACAAATATAGGTGGGCGGTAAAGGTTTACCTCGGGTGACTGCCAAGGGGCGAGATGGCCCCTCGGACGGAAAAGTCGCAGCCTGCATCGAGAGTGGATAATCTCCCACTTTTTGCCTGTATCTTGACCAAAAGTGGGAGATTATCCACTCTCATGGGTTGTGCGTCCGAAAATCCTCTCTCGTGCGTCCGGAAATCCACTCTCGTTTCTCTATCGCCGACCACACGGCAGTTGCGGTGAAATGGGGACTGTTTTTGCCGGTCGCGGCCTTAAACAGTCCCTATTTCACCGCAACTTATTTAGGAGATGAGTTAGAGAGCGCCGAGGAGGATGGCGTAGGTGGTGGATTCGCCGAGCTTGAGCTCGTCACCGGGGTTGAGCTGAGCGGAGCGGCCAGGCTCGACCTGGGTGCAGACGTTCGTCGCGCCGTTTACCACCACGGTTCCGTTGGTGGACGACAGATCCTCGACGTACCAGGTATTTTGGTCATCGCACCACACGTGGGCATGGCGAGCCGAAACGTCATCGCCCACATCGGTGATATCGCCTTCCCCCGTCGCCAGCGCACCGATCTCCACGCCCTGCTCACTCGGCTGAATCCAGCGCGGAGCGCTCACCACGTAGCCGTTTTGCACGCGAAGCAGGCCCAGCGGATGCGCAGGCGCCGCCTCGTGATCGCCCGTGACCGTCGAGGTGCTCAGCGAGCGCGGCGTCGACGTGGCGCCGCCGCAGGTCGCATGAGCGTAGTCGATGGCATAGGTCACCGAGGATCGAACATCTGCCGAGCAACCGACGGCTACAAACAGCACCAGCACGGCCTCGGCACGTTCGGCGGGCATAAGCTCCGCCGCCTGCGACAGGCGCTCGACCGCATTGCGGTAGAGGCTCGTATCCTGATGGCATTCCTCGAGCGCCCGCACCATGGGCTCGCCAGCGGGCCCGCACACCATGTTGATCACCGCCGTGGCATTCATGGGATTGCGGCGGCGCAGGGCCAGATGCGACATGATGCGCGCGGCCGAGGTGCCGTAATCGGCAAAATAGCGCTCCTGCAGCGTGCCGACCGGAGCGCGCACGATAAAACGCGAGACCCAGGAGCGATCGGCGGCGCGGCTCTGTGGACTACGGCCGTCGGCGAGCGGGCGGCTCGAGAGCACCATGCCACATAGCTCGATATGGCTCAGGTGCGCTGCGCGTTTAAAGATGTCGAACATGGCTCCGCACGGGGTGAGCTTGATTTGAGATGCCATGGCCTAGACCTCCTTGGTCGTTGAACTCGTATCGGACGACGTCTCGGTCGTCCCGACAAAGGCGCGAACCGCCGCGGCACCACCGGCAAGCGGCGTCACCGTCTGGGTTTTTGCGCGCCGCGGCGCCGCGACGGGAAGCTCAAAGGCAAAACCCATCGACAGCAAAAACCATACGAGCGCGTATGTTGCAATTAAGGCGGCAACAAAGCCGCTCGCTACGGCGCGCTGGGAAAACACGGTGCATGCAACCGCAATCAGCACCGGAACCTCGCAGGCAGAAAGCGCCAGTACGCCATGCAGGAACCCCGTGCGACGATCGTGCGCCATGGCGCCGGCGGCAATACCCGCCATGCCCGGCAGCGCCAGCGCGAGCGCGGCAACGATACCCGGCAGCGTACCGGACCACGAAATGTACCCCACGGCAACCGTCGCACGAGCACCAGACGCCAGCAGTGCCGCCGACACCACCACAACGGCCCATACGAGGCCGCAGGCAGACGCAGCGCCGATCATCGCAGCGCGACGGACCACGCGGCCGGACGCGTCCATGGGACAGGGCGTGAGCGGCTCGCCGCGAAGCGAGCGACCGACGTTTTGCGCGTAGTGGTCGCAAAACGTCGTAAGCGCCGCCTCCACCGCGGCGGGCTCGGGACGATCGCCCTGATTACACGACAGGCAGGCCATCACCACATCGAACAGCTGAGCGTCGACAAACGCCAGCGCATCGCGCAGATCCTCGGAATTTGGATCGAGCCCCAGCTGCTGAGCCTGTTCGGCCGCGGCAAGTGCCACATCGGGCTCGCGTCGCAGCAGTTGCGTCAAGTCGCAGCCGGGCGCGTGGGCGCCGACGGGATAATCGGGCAGCGTATCCATCTTGAGACGATAAGGGCTGGCGATATCGCGCGTCTTTTTGCGCGAGCCCGAAGTACCCGACGTGCCCGGCGCTACTTCGTACGGCGCGACACCGGCGATGAGCTCATAGACCGTGCTCGCCGCGGCATACACGTCGATTGCCGGCGACATGCGCAAAACGCGCAGGTCGGCAATATCGTCGGTGAGCATCTCGGGCGGAGCGTAGGCAACCGTCGCGCGACGCAACGTGGCGTAGCGCTCTGTAAAGGACTCCCTGCCGCCGGTTCCCGCCACCGCAGAGGCGGGCTCGAGCGCCAGCGACGAGCCAAAATCGATGAGGCACAAATCGAACGTGCCTTCGGCAAGCTGTCGGTCGAGCGGCAGGCGCGCCGTGCGCACCATAATATTGGCCGGCGAGATGTCGCGATGGACGAACCCCTCCCCCACCAAGCTCATGCGGCAGAGCAGATCGAACAGGTCGCGACCCAGGCGCGCCGCCACGAGCGGCGACAGACGCCCGGCATCGTCCACGGCAAGGCGTGGGCGCAGGCGAGCGAGCGTCTCGCCCTCGACCCACTCCATGACAATCGCGGGCACGCCGTCGACCTCGCCCCACCCGTACAAGCGGGGAAAGCCCTTAAGGCCCGAAAGGGCACGATGGCATTCATATTCCTCGCGAAACGCCGCCTTGAACTTGGTGACCAGCGCCTCGTGGGCGACATCGTCATCAAATTCGTCGCGCGTTGGCAAGATGAGCTGCTTGAGCGCCACGGCCTCGCCCTGCGCGTTGACGGCACGCGTCACACGGCCGATACCACCACGGCGCATGGTGGCGTCATCGGCAAATAGCATCGTAAAACGGCGAAGGTAGGCGGGAAGCTCGTCCGTGCCCAGGGCGACGGCCGGCTCAAACCCGTCGACGCGCGCCAGGCGCAGGCCCACCATGGGATCACGGTTGAGCGACTGGGCTGCCGCAGAAGCGAGATCGTTCGTCATAGGGCGATCGCCGCCAGGCTATTGTTGAAGTTGTTAAGCGCAATGTCATCATCGCCGTAATGCCCCATCCATTGGCACAGGTTGGTGTAGCAGCCCCATAGGTTGGCGTACTGCCGATACCACTTTGAGTGGGGAGAAAACGTTTGCCGGCCAAACTCGGCACGGATGACAAACATATCGTTGGCCAGGCTATCGCACGGCCCGGTATCGCCTGTTGCGTTATAGGTCGAGACCGCGCTATTTGCCCGAGAGACATAGCCGTCGAGCATATTGCACTTGGTCACGAGCCAGCTGTGTATGCTTTCCTCCTCGGCGGTCGAAAGGCCGCTGGAGCTTGTATTGCCACCGGTGTTGCCGCCCGTCAAGCTGTCGCCCCCAGACCCGCCGGAGGCGGAGCCCGAACCGGAGCCACCGCTCGAGTTCGACGAATCGGAGCTGGAGCCAGACGAACCGGAGCCGCCAGGTTTCCCCGACTGCTGCGTATCCTGACCCTTTTGCTGCTCGGCCTTGTTTACGACGGTCGAAACGCTGTTATCGGAAAGGTGATGGATGATCTTGGTGTTGGTGAGCACGATGGTCTTGCCGTTGGCAAGCGTGATTTCGTTGTCCGACGCCTCGGCGCTGCCCGCGTCGTCGACACCAAACACGACGTGCGTGACTACGCTCGCCCAGGCGTATCCGGTTGTGGTGCCCAAATCGCTTTTGGCCTTGTGCCCCACGCGCAACTCGCGCGCGGTACGCGCTTGCACCATAGGTGGCACAGCCAAACCGTAGGCAGAAACGCCGGCAACGACCAGCGCCAGCGAACAGGACAGCAGCACACACGCCCGAGGCGCCAGGCCCAGCCGGCGCCGCATGCGCACCGCGGCGCCATGCTTTGTCTGAGTGCCCCCGGGCCGCATGCGTTCTCCTCCAACAAAAACACGCCGCTTAAAAGCGGCGCATTCTTTCATATCCACATTTGAGTGTATCAGCGAACCAAAAAGGTTGCGCAACGAATGGGCAAATACGAGGTGCAAGTGGACCCATCCACGCGATAAGCGGATGAAAAGCAGGTTTGTTGCACAACAAATGCATGAACACGTGCCCAATTATGAGCGCCCCGTGCGGCAGGCCGACGGGACATGCCGCGGAGCTGACGCCACCTAAATCGCGCGGCGGGCCTCGATGGCGCGGCCAAGCGTAAGCTCGTCGGCATACTCCAAGTCGCCGCCCACGGGAAGGCCGCTTGCCAGACGCGACACCTCGACGCCCAACGGCTTGATGGTGCGGGCCAGATAGCTCGCCGTGGTCTCGCCCTCAATATTGGGGTTGGTGGCGATGATGACCTCGTGGATGTCCTCGTGGCCCAAGCGTGCCAGCAGCTCTCGAATGTGCAGCTGCTCGGGGCCAATCTTGTCCATGGGACTGATCACGCCGCCCAATACGTGGTAGAGGCCGTGGTAGCTGCCCGTGCGCTCGATCGCCTGGACATCGCGCGGCTCGCCCACCACGCAAATACGAGTGGTATCGCGCATCGGGTCCTGGCAGATGGAGCACTCGTCGGCCGTGGCGTAGTTAAAGCAACGGCTGCAAAAGTGGACCTCCTGCTTGACCTCCAGGATGGCCTCGGCCAGGCGGCGGGCCTCCTCGGCATCGGCCTCGAGCAGGTAATAGGCGATGCGCTGGGCCGACTTGGGACCAATGCCCGGCAGACGGCCCAGCTCATCGAGCAGTTTTTGCAGACTGTGATTCGCACTCATATATATGCGTGTCTTAGAACGGCATGCCCGGGATGTTGAGGCCGCCGGTGATGGCGCCCATCTGCTTGTTAGCAAGCTCGTTGACGCCGCGGACGGCCTCGTTGACGGCAGCCATGATCATGTCCTGCAGCATATCGACGTCCTCGGGATCGAGGGCATCGGGATCGATGGTGAGGTTGACGAGCTCCATCTCGCCGTTAACGGTCACCTTGACCATGCCGCCGCCGGCAGAGGCGTCGACGGTCTGGGACTTGAGATTCTCCTGCGCGGCGGCAAGCTGCTCCTGCATCTTGCGAGCCTGCTTCATCATCTGCTGCATGTTCATACCGGCCATGATGGCTCCTTTACGTGCGGCCGCACGCCGAGCTGCAAGGGCAGCCGGAGCACGGCGGGACTTTCAAACTCAAAAATCGTACCACGGCGCGCGGCGAGAGAGCGGGGCGGACGTGTTACCTCAGTCGATATACATGTCCTCCAATACAAACCGCACTCAAAGATTATACAAGGTCGAATTATGCAAGGTTGCATAATATCGCACACTCAATCTAGTAGAGCCGAATCCGGCATTTCATGTGCGCCACTAAATAGCTAAATGCCGAACCGCTGCTCGAGGCGGCGCACATGGCGGCAGGGTATAATTTGATTGCCATAGATAGTAATTTGGAGGTGCCCCATGAATGCCCCCAACGCGCTCCAAAACATCCGCTCAAAACACCCCGTTGCATATGTGGTTCTCTATCTCTTTGTCGGCTGGGCATTGC
This sequence comes from uncultured Collinsella sp., assembly GCA_902496115.1. Lineage (GTDB taxonomy): Bacteria > Actinomycetota > Coriobacteriia > Coriobacteriales > Coriobacteriaceae > Collinsella. The sequence continues at coordinate 98,354 of CABUZK010000003.1, forward strand.
TGGTTGTCATCACCCATGCCATAGCTTTTGGAGCAGAACTGCTGATAGCCAGCTCGGACCAGCCCGTCGTCAAATGGGAGACAACCGATGAGTGCACCGACGGAACCCGAACCGTCTACTACAACAGCCCGTCCCTCTATCAAGAGTTCAAGGTCAAGATAAAGGACTTCAAGATTGTCGATGCCGAGCTAGGCGTTTATTTGGCAATCGGAGCAACCATTAACGCCGAGCAAGTCGAGTACACGGACAGCCATGCGACGTATCGTATCGACCTCAGCATCCTAGGCCGACCGTCACGCACCTGTCTGCTCAAATGCGACATACGCGGCACCACACTACACATGTCCGAAATACAGATGCGCCCGGACAAGGGGTCCTCTTCTTGAGCAGTATACCCGCCTGCGCAGCTACTCCACCGGCTTGAAGATGGTGGCCTGGCCAAAGACGCTGCGGATGAGGGCCTTGGCCTCGTCCTCGGTCTGCGGGATGCTCGGGGCTGCGCCCTGATGGCCGAAGGGGCTGCCAGCACCGGGATTGGATTCCCAGGGAGCGGCGGGGACGTCGTCGTTTGCAGAGGCTGCGGGTGCCACAGCAGCGGCCTTGGTCGCGGACGCCGCACCCGGCACGTCGAACGGGGGCAGATCGTCCCCGCCGGCATCGGCAGCAAAACCACCGACCATAGCATCGTCGTAGGGCACCTGCTCGGATTCCCATGGCGCAGCCTGCGCAGGCGGCTGATCCATGGGGACGGACGCGCGCTCGGGCGCTCGGGGCGCGGGCTCGGTCGGGAGCTTGCCCGTGGCAGGAGCACCGGCAGGGTTGTCGGAGCGCAGCCAAGGGGCCTTGGCCAGGTCGGATGACTTGGGCGCAGGCGCGGCAGCGGACTTGGGCGCGGGGATCGGAGCAGCCGGTTTGGGCGCAGCGGGTTCAGGCGCCGACGGGGTCGGTGCCGCTACCGGCGCCGCTTTTGGCTGCGTCGCGCTGGCGCTCGAGGATGCAGGGGGCACCGAGGACACGGGTTGCGGGTCCGCAGATACCGCAACCCGTGCAGATGGAGAATGCTCCTCATGTTGAGGAGCCGGCGCGCCACCCCCATCCAGGACATAGTCGACGGTACGACGACCGAAGACCGCGCAGACCGTCGGCAGGACCACCGACTGCGTATCGGCGCGACCGAGCATCTTGATGGCAAAAGTCGAACCCGCGGGGAACGAGACCGTGAGCTTGGAGCCGTCGTCGGCCGTGGCGCGGGCGTTGAGCAAAAGCCCTGCGTAGGAGGCCTGACGAGCCTTGACGCGCTCGACGACCTCGGCCCATTTGCGCTGGAGCTCGCCGGCGTCCTCAACCGCGGGGGTCTCGGCAGCACCGGCGGCGGCAACCTGGGCGGCGTTGTTGGGCTTGGACACCGACACGGTCGATGCAGCAGGCGCGGAAGCCGGAGCCGCAACGGGCTGAGGCGCGGGGGCCGGCGCAGGCTGAGGTGCAGGCGCTGCAGGCTTGGAAGCTGACACGGACGCAGGACGGGGCGCAGGCTGGGCAGCCGGAACAGCAGCTCCGCGGTCCCAAGGCATGCCACCCTGGCGCGCGGACGTAGCAGCAGGGGCAGCGGATGCCGCCGGAGCGGCAGCACGGGCGCCCGAAATGAGCGTCGGCTGTTGGGCAGCAGCGGGTACGGATGCTGCAGGCGCGGCGGCCTGAGCAGCAGCCACGCTCGCCGGCACGGCGGCATTGGCAACCATGGCCTCCAGGCGTGCCACGCGCTCGGCCAATGCCTCAATCGTTATATCAGCCTCGGGACGTGCCAGACGCGTGCAGGCAATCTCGAGCACCAGGCGCACGTCGCTCGCGCCCCTCATCTCCAGTGCGGCATCGTCAAGCACTGTCAGCACACGGGCCAGGCGGTCGGCAGGATGCTCGCCAAAGGCAGCGGCCTCGGCAGCAAGCACCTCGGCCTGCTCGGAGCCGCCCTCAAACAGCTCGGCACGGGCACCGGCAACGCAGGCAACGTACACGTCACGCACATGCGCCACCAGGTCGCGCGTCAGCTCCAGCAGGTCGTTTCCTTCCTCGACCTGCGCACGGATCAGTCCATATAGCTCGGCAACATCGCGATCGGCAATGGCGCGGGAAAACTCGCCCAGAATCTGGTCCGAAACCTCGCCTAAAAGCGAGCGGGCGTCGTCCGCATGCACAGAACCGTTGCCAAAGACGCTCAGCTGCTCCAGCGTGGACAACGCGTCGCGCATACCGCCCTTGGCATGGCGCGCCACAATGGCGAGTGCCTCGTCGTCGTAATCGAAGCCCTCCTGCTCGCACACGTAGGACAGGCGATGCTCGATATCCTCGTTGCCGATGCGGTGGAAATCGAAGCGCTGGCAGCGCGAGAGGATGGTCTCCAGAATCTTTTGCGGGTCGGTGGTGCACAGCACAAAGATCACGTGCGCCGGCGGCTCCTCAAGCGTCTTGAGCAGCGCGTTGAACGCCGCCGTCGTGAGCATGTGGACCTCGTCGATGATATAGATCTTGTACTTGCCGCGCACCGGGGCAAAGTTGACGGAGTTGATGATCTCCTCGCGCACATTGTCCACGCCCGTGCGAGAGGCGGCATCGAGCTCGTAGACATCGGGGTGGTTACCCTCGGCAATGAGCTCGCACTCCTCGCAAGTACCGTCGGGCATGCAGCCGCTTGCACCCTCGGCGCGCGCCGCCTCGGCATTGCGGCACAGCAGCGCCTTGGCCAGAATGCGCGCCATGGTGGTCTTGCCCGTGCCGCGCGGTCCGCAGAACAGGTAGGCGTGGGACAGGCGCCCCTCGGTGATGGCGTGCTCGAGCGTCGAGACGATATGCTGCTGGCCCACCACGGAGTCAAAGGTGAGCGGGCGATACTTTCGGTACAACGATTCCATGGGTGCTCCCCCGGGTATACTGAGTCTTGTTGCCGCGGCGGCCATGCGGTCGCACGGCATACTGCATTCCATAATAACCCGTACGGCGAGCCCGCCGCGATAGGAGTCCAAAGAGCATGGCAGACGCAGAGAGCAACCTCGTTCCCTCCGAAGCAGCCGACCAGGTCGAGGTCGCGCTCGAGGAGCAGGCCGCAGCCGACGACGGCATCCTGTACCTCAACGAGTACCAGTACGAAAACGACCTGGTCACCGACTTCGCCCGCCTGGTCGCCTCGCCCAGGCGTCGCGGCTCGCTGTATGTCGCCGCGGCAATTGCCGCGCTCATCGGCATCGGCATGTTGGTGGCCGGCGGCAACTGGATCAAGTTTGGCGTCGTCCTGATCGTATTCGGCGCTTTTTTGGCCTGGTGGAGCAAAAACCTGCACCACACCCTCGCCCGCGACTTTATCGACGCCGTCGAGGCCGACGAGTCCATGGGTGGCCGCTATCGCCGCGTCGCCGCCAACGAGGACGGCCTGATGGTTTGGGGCAAGAGCGGCAAGTCGCAGTTCTTCCCGTTTGAAAAGCTCGACCACGTGCTCGACGGCGAGCGCATCTTTGTGGCCATGTTCGCCGACCAGGGCGTGACGATTCCCAAGGACACCTTCGTCCGTGGCGATGCCGAGCAGTTCGGTCCCTTCCTCAAGGCCCGCATCAACAAAAAACTCCGCATCGAGACCAAGAAGAAGAAAATGAAGGCCGAGAAGGCCGCCGCCGAGGCCAAGCAGGGCGACAAGCCCCAGGAGACCAAGGGCAAGCAGCGCAAGCAGAAGAAGAACAAGAAGAAGCGCTAGGCCGGACGCAAGGTCCAGACCCCAGACGGAGCTTAAATTGAATGTCGCCCACCTGCGCGTGCTACACTAGCAGCATCTATGCCACCGCGAACGGCTCGGCTCAGCGCCCGCCACTCGCAAACGAACTTTAAACGCACGAGGGTTGGCCATGCCGCTTTTCTCGCAACATACCGCCCGGTTCTCGCCGGACGTTCCTTTGGAGGGCACCAGCTCTCGCGAGCTGCTCAAGCGGTACCAGCCGCTCGAGACACTTGCGACCGGCGGTTTTGGCTCCATCGAGATCTGCCGCGACACGCATCTGCGCCGCCGCGTCGCCATTAAGCGCATCCCCCTTATCAACGGTGCCGGCATGCCCGCCAGCGACATCATGGATGTCCTGCGCGAGGCGCACACTGCCGCTATGCTTCAACATCCCAACATCGTGCAGGTCATCGACTTTACGCACGACACAGCCTATGCCTACCTGGTTATGGAATATGTCGATGGCATGTCGCTGGCCGAGTTTTTGCACCGCGTGGACGGCCACTCACTTACCTTTGACGAGGCCGCGGCCATTGCCGATGCCCTGGGCCAGGCGCTCACCTTCGCCCATAGTAATGGCGTACTCCACCTGGACATTAAGCCCGCCAACGTGCTCATCGACCACTCGGGCAATGTAAAGCTCACCGACTTTGGCATGGCGCGACTGTCGTCCGCCGGTGGCTTTGGCGGCTCGCGCGGCGGCACCATCGGCTACATGCCGCCCGAGCAGCTCGATATCGAGACCGGCACGGTCGACGAACGCGCTGATGTCTTTGCCCTTGCCTGCGTTATCTATGAGGGCTTGTGCGGCAGCGCACCCTTTATGGCGGCCACGCCCGCCGACTCGCTCGACCGCATCATCGGCGGCGCCACCTATCCCAGCGAGCTGATACCACACTTTCCCCCGGGAGCCGAGGCCGCGCTCATGAGCGCGATCTCCCCCATGCCGCAGGACCGCCCCAACAGCATCGAGGCATTTTGCGACCAGCTCCTTGCCGGTCTGGGCAGCGTGCGCGAAGGCCGTCGCAGCCTGGAGCAAATGGTTGGCGAGCTTTCGGATGACGAGCAGGAGCTCGACGATATCGAGCCGTCGCACTACGAGGACGACGCCATCGAGGTCGACCCCGCACTCGGCTGGGCGGGCACGCGCTGGAGCCATGCGCGCGACTACACCATGCGCACTATCTCGGCGCTAACGTGCGGCACCTTTAGCTTTTTGCTGATGCAAACGGCCGGGGTCGCGGCGCTTCCCGGCCTGGTCATTGCGGCTATCGCGATCGGAGCGGCGGCTGGCCTGGCCCCCCAGATTGGCTCGGCCATCTCGGCTGTGGGCTTTTTGGTGCTCATGGCCAACGCCACCATGCAGGCGCAGGGCATCCTGTCAATGCTGCCCGTCGCGGTGATCTTTGCCGCCGCCATGTCCGGTTGGTGGATCGCCTGGGGTCGTACCGAGGCTGCCGCGAGCGCCGCGCTCACCTGTGCACTCGCGCTTGGCTGTCTGACCGGCAATACCTTCCTGGCAGCTGGGGTCGCCGCCAGCGTCGCGTCATTTTGGCTCGGCCCGGCAAGCGCCGCCGCGGCAACGGGCATGGGCGCGCTTTTTGCCCGTCTGGCCACGGTCGCGCTTTCAGCCGGAGGCGTGCTGGGGCTCGGTAACGTTGCCGCAGCGCTGGGAGACCCGCTCCTTTGTGCTGCCTTTGTGCTGGTCGCGGCAACTGCCGCAGCGTCATCCGCGCTGCTCAATGCCCATGCCAAGCGTGCCAATCAGGGCTCAAACCTTGCCGCAATCGCCGCCATCGCTGTCACCGGCATCGGCTGCGCAGCGGCGTCCTGTCTTGCACACCATATGGAAATTGCCAGCCTTGCAGCCGCGGTCATCGCCAAGGCGGCGGTTGCGGGAATCCTATCCTCTATAATCGTTGGGATATGCCTATATTTGCTCGGATACCAAAGAACCTATACGGAGAGTGATCTTTCGTGAACTTCCTGAACATCTTCGAGGACCACGTGGCCGGCATCTTCGGTGCCACCCGTGCCCCGTTCTCCTTTAAGAAGCTTGCCAAGCAGGCCGCTCGCGACATGGAGGATCAGACTCTGGTGATCAACGGCGTCAACACGGCGCCGGCACTCTATACCATCCTTATCGCCGCCGACGACGATCCCATGCTCGCCCCGTTCTACCCCGAGCTTTCGCGCGAGGTCCGCGAGTTTGTGAAGGCGCAGGCCGAAAAGCGCCGCTATGTCTTTATCGGCGAGCCCCTCGTGCGCTTTATGATCGATCCGCAGCTGCGCGCCGGCAAGTTCTCGGTCTTTGCCGAGAACGTCGATGCCCCCACGCTCGGCCGCCTGTACGAAGAAGAGCGCGCCTATCAAAACGGCCTGGGCCAGAACAACTCCGCGGCAAGCCGTGCCGCCAGCGCCCCGCGCGCCGGCCAGCAGCAGTTTGCTGCCCCGCAGCAGCAGCGTCCCGCCGCCATGCCCCAGCAGCAGCCGACGCCTCGCGCCGCCGCTCCCGACCCGCTTGCCGTGGCAGACCCCTTCGCGCCTAGCGTCCCCGACCCCGCCGCCGCACCCATCCCGGTGCCTCAGACCGTCTCGCGCGACGCGCTTGCCGGCATGGGCGGAGCCGCCGCGACCGGTGCCGCCGTGGGCCTAGGCGCCGCAGCCGGCATCGCCTCCAACATGGCGAGCACTCGCGCCCCGCAGCGCCCGCTCGCCCAGCTCGTCGACGTCGTGAGCGGCGAGAGCCATAGCATCACCTCCGCACAGGTGACCATCGGTCGCGAGCGCTCAGTTTCCGACATTGCCCTGCGCGACCCCAACGTGTCGCGCCGCCACGCCCAGCTCACCTTTACGGGCTCGGATTGGTCGATCGAGGACCTCAATTCCACCAACGGCACGCTCGTCAACAACCGCCGCATTACGCGCTGCCCGCTGCGCAACGGCGATCTGCTGACGTTTGGCCTGAGCACCTTTGAATTTAGGGGATAGTCGCTTATGAACATCGATATCGTCCTTTTTGCAGGCCGCATCGTCCTGGTCGCCCTGCTCTATATCTTCTTGTTCGCCGTCATGAAGACCGGCGTGGGACTTGTGCGTGGACAGCGCCGCGACTCGGCTATCTGGACGATCGATGTAGACAAGGGCCCGCGCGGCATCCGCGGCATCCACGTGGATATGCTCGGCCCCGTCATCGTCGGCCGTTCGCCGTCGTCGGACATCTGCATCAACGAACCGTTTGTCTCGGCCTCGCATGCGCGTTTTTCGCTGCAGGGTCCGGCACTTATTATCGAGGACCTCAACTCGCTTAACGGCACGCTCGTCAACGGCCGCCAGCTGGTGGAACCCGCAACGCTGCGCGAGGGCGACGAAGTCCAGATTGGCGACGTGGTCATGAAGGTGAACCGTCGATGATCGACGAGGAGAACAAGTCCGCAACCATGCCAGAGACGTCGGCCGCCCCCGCGACCGCGCCGGCTCATGCCGCCCCGGCGGGCCATGCGCCCGTGGAGCCCGAGGACACTGTGTTCTCCCTGCCTCTTTCGCATGTAACGCAAGAATATCCGACGCTGACCGACGACGAGGATACCGAGGACAACGCTGACGGCGGTAACACCCCCATCGGCGTGCACGCCGCTACCGAGCAGCCCGCGGCCCCGCAAGACATGCCCGCGCCGGCTCACTTTGCCGAACCCGTCGCCACGGCGATTACCGAGAGCTCCGCGGTATTTGCGGCTCCCGAGCCCGCGGCACCAGTGTTTCCCGTAGCGCCGGCACCCGCCGCAGCACCCGAGTCCGCATCTGCACCGGAACCCGCGGCGGCGCCCTCCCCCGCGGACGCATCGGCGCCCGAAGCCATGCAGTCTGTAACCGAAGACGTACCCGCAGCAACGACGGAGGATGTCTCCCAATCCCACGGCACGCCCGCGCCCGCGCACTTCGCGACGCCCGAGTCTGCAGCCGTCGCCCCGCAAGACGACGAGCCTGTCGACCGTACAACCGAAGAGCCCGCCACGCCCAACGTCGACGACCCGAGCAACGATGCCGACACCGTCTCGCCCGGCGATACGGCCGAGATTGACGTTGCCGCCGTGGAGGCCAAGCTTAAGGACCCCGGCTCGACCATGAGTTTTGAGCCGCTGACCGACGAGCGCATCGAGACTGACTCGACCTACGACGCCGGCACGACCACGCAGCTCATGTGGGGCGCCCGCTCCGATGTTGGCTGTGTGCGCCCGCATAACGAAGACTCCTATCTGGTGCAATCGCCGCTCTTTTGCGTATGCGACGGCATGGGCGGCCACGCCGCCGGTGAGGTAGCCTCCTCCATCGCCGTCGAGACCATTGCCAAGACAGCGCCGCAGGCAGCCGACGCCGCACGACTGGCGGCCGCCGTCGAAGCTGCAAACGCCGCGGTCATCGAGGCTGCGCTCAACGGGCTTGGCAAGCCCGGCATGGGCTGCACGGCAACCTGCGCCTATATCGAAAACGACATGCTCGCCATCGCCCACGTGGGCGACTCGCGCGCCTATCTGCTCCACGAGGGCACGCTCATCCGCGTGACCCGCGACCACTCCTATGTGGAGGAGCTCGTGGACGCCGGCGAAATTACGGCAGACGAGGCTCGCGTCCACCCCAACCGCTCGGTCATCACCCGCGCGCTGGGCTCGGATCCCGCCATGTATGCCGACCACTTTACCCTGCATATCGAGGAAGGCGACCGCCTGATCCTGTGCTCGGACGGCCTTTCGAGCATGATTCCCGATAGCGATATCGAAAACATCGCCACACAGTCCTCGACCGCACAGATTTGCGTCGACAACCTTGTTGACGCGGCACTGGTCGCCGGCGGGCATGACAACGTCACCGTGCTTGTCGTTGACCTGGTCGACGATGGCGTCATGCGCGAGGCAAAGCGCGTCCGTCGCCGCAACATCACCATTGCCACCGTACTGGGCATCGCTTTTGTGCTGGCGGCAGCCATCTGGGCCTACGTAGGCATCACCGGCTCGTACTACCTGGGCACCTACAAGGACACCGTCGCGGTCTACCGGGGCATTCCCGGCAAGCCGCTCGGCCTTAAGCTGCACTGGCTCGACAGCACGACCACCATCAAACTGTCCGACCTGCCCGAAGACACACAAAATCGCCTTAAGGCAGGTATTCAGCAGACGAGCATCGACGACGCACAGGACACCATCTCCAAGTACCGCCATCAGATCGACGAGGAGCAGACCCGTCAGGTGATCGACGCGCAAACGATCCGCAATAACACCGACCAGGGTTCGACCTCCGAATCGGATTCCGAGAATACCGCCGAACAGTCCGCCGAGGCCGAAGCCTCCGATAAGAATTAGAAAGGGAGTGCCGCTTATGAGTCGCCGTAATACCGAACTGCTCTTACTCATCGCCTCGGCGTTCCCCGTCATCCTGCTGTATGCGATGTACGTGCTCACCGCAGGCGCCGCCATCTCGTTTGAGACACTTGCCGTTCCGATCGGTCTCTTTGCCGCCTTCGCCGCGGCGCATATCGCCGTGCGCATTCTGGCACCCGGCGCCGACCCGGCCATCCTGCCCATCGTCTTTGTTCTTTCGGGCATTGGCATCACGTTTGTGACGCGCTTGGCGCCCACGCTCGCCATCTCGCAGCTCGTCATCCTGTTTATCTCGGTGGCGTTGATGGTAGGTACGCTTGCGCTGGTCAAAAACCTCGACGTAGTCATGCGCTACAAGTACACCTTTGGCATCATCGGCATCATCTTGCTGATGCTGCCCATCTTTATCGGCACCACGATCTCGGGCTCTAAACTGTGGATTCGCATCGCCGGCTTTACCATTCAGCCCGGCGAGTTCGCCAAGGTCTTTATCGTGCTGTTCCTAGCCGGTTACCTGGCCGAGAACCGCGAACTGCTCTCTATCTCCAACCGCAAGATCTTGGGTCTTAAGATTCCGCGTCTGCGCCTGCTGCTGCCGCTGTTCGCAGTCTGGGGTGTATGCCTGCTCGTCGTTGTCTTCGAACGTGACCTGGGCTCGGCCTTGCTGTTCTACACCATCTTCTTGCTGATGCTCTACGTTGCCACGGGTCGCTTCTCGTATGTCATCATCGGCCTTGTGCTCTTGGCCGTGGGGGCCGTGGGCGCTTACAAGTTCCTGTCGCACGTCCAGGTTCGTTTCCAGATCTGGGCCGATCCCTTTAAGGATGCACAGGGCCAGGGCTACCAGATTGTCCAGTCCCTCTTCTCGCTGGCCGACGGCGGCCTTGTTGGCGTCGGCATTGGCAACGGCATGGCCAACAACATCCCCGTCGTCGAGTCCGACTTTATCTTCTCGGCTATCGGCGAGGAGATGGGCCTTTTGGGCGGTGGCGCCGTTCTTATCCTGTTTATGCTCTTTGCCGTACGTGGCCTGACCACGGCAGCCCGTGCCAAGTCCGACCTTGCCGCCTTTAGCGCCACTGGTCTTACGGCCGCCATCAGCTTCCAGGCATTCTTGATCGTCGGCGGCGTAACCCGCCTAATCCCGCTGACCGGCGTCACCCTACCCTTTATGAGCCAGGGCGGCTCCTCGCTGCTGGCGAGCTTTATCATCGTCGCGCTGCTGCTGCGCGCCGGCGACGAGGCAACCGGACGCGAAGCCGAACTCACCGGCACCGGCACCATGGCCGCCATCACCGATGACCAGGTCGCATCCGCCGCCGCCCCGACCGGTACGCGTTTTGCCAGCGCACCTTCCTACAGCCGCGGCAACCACTCCGCGGGCTCTCGCATGCGCCGTCGCCTGCTCGACACGCCTGAATCCGGCGTGCTCGGCCGCGTGGCACTTGCCAACCGTCTGACTCGTGCCGTGTTTGCCTTTACGGCGCTGTTCGCCATCCTTATCGGCAACCTCACCTATGTCCAGGTCATCAAGGCGAAGGACTACCAGGACATGCCGACCAACAACCACACCATCGCCCGCTCCAAGTACATCCAGCGTGGCTCCATCATCACGTCCGACGGCGTGACGCTAGCCGAGTCGCTGCAGCAGGAGGACGGCACCTACGCCCGTTCCTACCCCAACGGCAACATGGCCGCGCACGTGGTGGGCTACGTGAGCCAGCAATACGGCACCGCCGGCATCGAGAGCGTCATGAACGACACGCTCACCGGCTCCAAGGATTACTCCAGCTGGAACAATGCCATCGCGTCGCTCGCGGGGCAGACCCAGCCGGGTAATACCGCCAAGCTCACCATCGACTCGCGCATCCAGACGGCTGCCGAACAGGCACTCAAGGGCTTTAAGGGCGCTGTGGTGGTCATGGATCCGCGCACCGGTGCGGTCCTTGCGTGCGCGAGCTCGCCCACCTACGACAACACCAACATCGATGCGCTGCTCCAGTCGGGCGGCGGCGAGGACGGCTCCATGTACGACCGTGCCATGGACGCGCTCTACACCCCGGGCTCGACCTTTAAGGTCGTCACGCTCTCCGCAGCGCTCGAGACCGGCACCGCCAGCCTTACCAGTACGTACCAGGCGCCCGGCTCCATGGACATTGGCAACGCGCCGGTCACCAACGATGCCAACGAGAGCTACGGCACCATCAGCCTGCAGCAGGCCTTCGCCGTGTCGTCCAACGTCGTCTTTGGCCAGGTGGCAAACGAGGTCGGTGCCAGCTCGCTCGTCCAGTTTGCCAACGCCTTTGGCTACGGTCAAAAGCTCGGCCAGGATCTGACCACCGCGGCTTCCATCATGGCCGACCCGTCGCTTATGACCGAATGGGAGACCGCTTGGGCAGGCGCCGGCCAGCCCGTCGGCATGGACCACACGCCTGGCCCGCAGACCACCGTCATGCAGAATTGCGTGATCGCTGCCGCTATCGCCAACAGCGGCGTGGTCATGGACCCGTTCTTTGTGTCCCAGATACTCGCCCCGGACGGAACCGTGGTTAAGACCACGCAGTCCCGCTCGCTGGGCCAGGCTGTCAGCTCTGCCACGGCCGACCAGGTCAAGCAGGCCATGCTCGCCGTCGTCCAGTCCGGTACCGGCACCGATGCCCAGATTCCGGGCGTCAAGGTTGCCGGCAAGACCGGTTCGGCCGAGATCGGCGGCACCAACGTCAACTCTATGTTTGTTGGCTTTGCACCTTACGATTCACCCACGGTTGCCATCTCGGTGGCCCTGGAGGATTACGACAAACACGACGTCGAGGCGGCCAAGATTGCCGGCATCGTCCTGACCGCGGCGCTCGCCGCACAGGGAGCGTGATGCCCGTGATCAAAGCGGATACTTGGGACGCGCCGCGGCCGATGAGCTAGCGGCAACGCGCCACACGGCCCCAGCGGCCATACATTTGGTACTACACACATCGTTGAGCGAATAGTTATGTTAGGAGCAGGAATGGAACAGAGGGTCCTCGGGGGAAGATACCTCCTCAAGGATAAGGTGGGAACGGGCGGTATGGCGACCGTCTTCCGTGCACAGGATCAGGTCCTCGACCGCACGGTTGCCGTCAAGATCATGCTGCCGCAGTATGCCGGCGACGCCACCTTCGCCGCCCGCTTTAAGCAGGAGGCCCAGGCAGCGGCCGGCCTGTCCTCCCCCTATATCGTGGGCGTCTACGACTGGGGCAAGGACGGCGACACCTATTACATCGTCATGGAGTACCTGCGCGGTACCGACCTTAAGAGCGGCATCAAGAGCCACGGCGCCCTCGATCCCAAGAAGGTCGCGCAGATCGGCTCGCAGATCAGCTCCGCGCTTTCGGTCGCACACAAGCACGAGATCATCCACCGCGACATTAAGCCGCAAAACATCATGGTGCTGCCCGACGGCAACATCAAGGTCATGGATTTTGGCATCGCACGCGCCAAGAACAGCCACCTCACGCAGGATAACAACGTGCTGGGCACCGCCCACTATGTAAGCCCCGAGCAGACCCGCGGCCAGGACCTCGGCCCCACCTCGGATATCTACTCGCTGGGTGTCGTCATGTACGAGTGTGCCACCGGCCGCGTACCCTTTGACGGCGACGACGCCATCTCGGTCGCGCTCAAGCAGGTCAACGAGCTCCCCATCCCGCCGAGCCAGATCAACTCCGGCGTCGATGCCGACCTGGAGCGCATCATCCTCAAGTGCATGGAGAAGGACCCGGCAAACCGCTTCCAGACGGCCGACGAGCTGCGCCAGGTGCTCAACAGCTACCTTTCCGGCCGTGCCGTCAACGTCTCGGAGCCCACGCGCATCATCGGTGCCGCCGGCGACCTGGGTGCCACCAAGACCCGCGAGCTTTCCGACTCAACGCGCGCTATGGTTCGTCCCGTCTCGGGCGTGAGCGGTCAGAACACCGCCCGTAGCGCTGTCTCGGGCTCCACGGGCTCCTACGAGGTCGAGAAGCCTAAGTCCAACAAGAACAAGATCATCGCCGCCGTGATTGCCGCAATTGCCGTGATTGGCGTTGTGGTGGCCTTCGCCACCGGGCTCTTTGGCGGCGAGCAGGTCACGGTGCCCGATGTGCTGAACAAGGACCAGCAGACCGCTATCGAGCTGATCAAGGAGGCCGGCCTTGAGGTCGGCACCGTCGACCAAAGCTATAACGACGATGTCGACGAGGGTAAGGTTGCCGAGCAGACCCCTAACGGCAACACCAAGAAGCCCAAGGGCACCAAGGTGAACCTAGTGGTCTCCAAGGGCCCCA
>CABUZK010000004.1 GCA_902496115.1 uncultured Collinsella sp.
CACCGACGCCCGCCCCGCCGCCTCCGATGCCGCCGGCAGACGCTGCCGCTTCGCCGCATCGAGCTCCGGTCATCTGCGCCATTTCGGGTTCGGGCGGTTGCGGCAAGTCGACGATCGTTGCCACCATGGCACACACATCGTCGCTGTTGGGCTTGCGTGCCGCCGTGCTCGACTTGGACCTGATGTTTGGAAACCTTTACGACTTGTTAGGCGTCGATGCTCCGCGCGATATGGCGGCACTTATCGAGCCGTCGGCGGCGGGCACGCTCACCGAGCCGGATATCGTAGCCACATCGATGCGCGTGGCACCGGGCGTTACGCTCTGGGGTCCCGTCGCGGCGCCCGAGCAAGCCGAGCTCATGGCACGTCCGGTGGAGCTACTGCTTGATGTCCTGCGTCGCGAATCCGACGTGGTCTTTATCGATACCTCGGTCTTTTGGGGCGACGCCGTGGCGGCTGCGGTGGCGGCGAGCGACCGTTGCCTGGTCGTTGGCGATGCGGCGGTGTCGTCCGCGGCATCGGCATCGCGCGTCATTGAACTGGCAGGTCGAGTAGGTGTACCGCGCACGCGCATGAGCGCCGTGTTCAACCGGTTCGGTGCGCGCGGGGCAGACGAGGACGTCGCCATGCGCTTTGAGATTGCCTGTGCGTTAAGCTCCAAGATTCGTATCGCCGATGGCGGGCAGGATCTCGCCGCGCTCATGGCGTTTGGGCGCGCTGACGAGGCAGTGGGGCAGACCAGCGCTTTTGCGACTAGCGTGCGCGAGGCCACGCGCGAGATGCTCGTGGAACTGGGGTGCGCCGTCGGCCCTTGGAGCGATATGGTCGCCGACCGTGCAACGCGCACCGAACGCCCGCGTATCCGCCTTCCCTGGTCGCGCGAGGGTGATCAGCGATGAGCCTGCAAACGAGGATTAAGGCTGCCGGCGCTGCGGCGGCGGCAGCGCCTGTAGATGCGGGGCGTCGCCGCGCCGTGAAACGACGCACCAAGCGCGCCGTGATGGACCGCATGGGTTACGACGAAGTGGCGCGTATCAGCGCCTATATCGACCCGGCACTTGCCCGCTCGGAATTGCGTCCTGCGGTGGAGGCGGCGCTCAATGTTGAGGAGCCGACCGATCTCGCGACGCCCGAGCGCGAGACCATCATCGACGAGATTTTGGATGACGTGGTGGGCTTGGGGCCGTTGCAGCCGCTCATCGAGGACGACACCGTTACCGAGATCATGATCAACGGCTGTCGCTCGGCTTTCTTTGAACGCGGCGGCGTCTTGTACCCCATCGAGCATGCGTTTGAGGATGATGAGCAGATCCGTGTGCTTATCGACCGCATTATCTCGCCACTTGGTCGCCGTATCGACGAGCGCAGCCCCATCGTCAACGCCCGCCTCAAAACGGGCTATCGCGTCAACGCGGTGATTCCGCCTGTGGCGATTGACGGACCGATTCTCACCATCCGAAAGTTCTCGGACCGTATCTGCTCGCTGGACGAGCTTGTGGGGCTGGGGTCGCTGCCGCTTTGGTATGCGCAGCTGCTGTCGTGTGCGGTGTCGCTGCGACAGGACCTGGCGGTTGCGGGAGGCACGGGATCTGGTAAGACCACCCTGCTCAACGCGTTGTCATGTGAGATTTCCACCGGCGAGCGCATCGTGACGATCGAGGACTCTGCCGAGCTCAAGTTTGCACATCATCCGCACGTGGTGCGCCTAGAGGCGCGCGAGGCTTCAATTGAGGGCGAGGGCGCGGTGACGATCCGCGACCTGGTAACTAATGCCCTGCGCATGCGCCCCGACCGCATCGTGGTGGGCGAGGTGCGCGGTGCCGAGTGCTGCGACATGTTGCAGGCCATGAACACGGGCCACGACGGGTCGCTCACCACACTTCATGCGGGTTCAGAACAGGAGACCGTGGTGCGTCTGACGTTGCTTGCACGTTATGGCATCGATCTGCCGAGCGAGCTCATCGAGGAGCAGATTGCCATGGCGCTCGACGGCATCGTGATGTCCGAGCGCCACGCCGATGGCAGGCGTTTCGTCTCCTCGTATTCGGGGGTGCGACGCGCCGCATCGGGCGGCGTAGAGCTCGAGCGCTATGTGACGTTCGATGCCGCCGAGCGCACCTGGACGCTTGACCGCGAGCCGCCGTTTATCGCAGAAGGCCTGCGGTCGGGGACGCTCACACAAGAGGAGGTGGACGAATGGAGATCACTGTGCCCCTCGTCGTAGGGGGCTTGGCAGGGCTTTCTGTCGCGACGGCGTGCGGGGCGGAACCTCGTGTGCCGCAGGTACCGCCGGCGGAGCTGGCACGTCAGGCGCTCGAGACGGTGGCAGAGAAGCTGCCGCGTGAGCTGGTGGAAAACGATCTGCTGAAAAAGATCGCCCGTTCGTGGGCATCGCTGGCTCCGGCGCATCGCCTTGGCCTCGTGATCGAAGATGCTTCGGGACGTTTGGCGTTTCTGCTGCTATCGAGCGGTGTCTGCTGCGTTTTACTAACGATGGTGTCGTTATCGCCCCTCGGATTTGCCTTGGGACTTGTTGCTCCGTTTGCCGTTGGTGCCGCTCGGGATGGCTTTGAGAGCCGGCGCGAGCAACACGATGCAGAAGAGGCAATGCCCGAGGCGTTTACCGCACTTTCCATGTCGCTTGCCTCGGGACATTCGCTGGCCCAGGGCATGCGCTTTGTGGGCGCTCATGCGCAAGAGCCAGTGCATACCGAGTTTTTGCGGGTGGCGGCGGCGATCGATTGCGGCATCTCGGCGACCGACGCGCTCGATGACTTGCTCGTGCGTATCGACGCCCCCGGTCTTTCGCTTGTGACCTTGGCGCTTAAGGTGTCTCAGCGCACCGGTGCTCCGCTTGCCGACTTACTGTCCGAGGCGTCGAGCATGGTGGGGGAGCGCATCGAGCTCAAGCGCCGCCTGGATGTTAAGACGTCGCAGGCTCGCATGTCTGCGCATATGGTCGCGGCGATGCCGGCGGGCATGTGCGCGGTGTTGGCGCTGCTTTCGGCAGATTTTCGTCGCGGTCTTGCGACGCCTGCCGGCGCGGGCGCTGTGGTGCTGGGTCTTGCCCTCAACGCCGTTGCCCTGGTGGTTATCCGACGCATTATGCGGGTGGAGCTATGAGCGCCCTGGTCGGGGTCGCGGCATGCCTGTGCGCGCTCAGCGTGTTTATCGTGACAGGGCTCAATCGTGCGGACGCATGCAAGATCGCCCAGGTCTGCAAACGCGAGGCGCTGCTGGTCGTTGCGGCTGCCCGATCGGTGACCGATGTCCTGGTAGCACGGTTGAGGGGCATGCTCGGCACGGGTGGTACGGCGCAGGTGTCGCTCGGCGAGGTGTCCGAGATGATCGACGTGGTGCGTCTGGGGCTTTCGGCCGGCCTTTCGTTCGATGCGGCGCTTGAGGTTTTTTGCGCCAATCGCCGATCGACGTTGGCACTCCGCCTTGAGCGAGCCTGCATGGCATGGCGGGTGGGCGTAGGGACGCGAGAGGATGAGCTTCTGGCGGCCGCGCGCGACCTGGATGTGCGGGCGCTCGAGACCTTTGCCATCACGGCGGGGCAGGCGCTTGCTCTCGGTGCCCCGCTTGCCGAGACGCTGGCGGCCCAAAGTCGCGAGATTCGCGCGGCCCATCGCGCCGCGGTCGAGCGCGAGATTGAGCGCGCGCCGGTCAAGCTGCTGATTCCCACCGGCACGCTCATCTTGCCGGCGTTGCTTCTGTCCATATTGGGCCCGCTGCTGGGAGCAGGCGGGATGATGTAGGGAGGAATACATGAATACGATGACTGACGTTGTTGACAAGGTCTGGAGCTTGGCGTTTTGCCAGTCAATTCACGCTCGCCAGCGTGCCGAAGAACTGCTGCGGGAGGAGAGCGCGCAGGGCACCACCGAGTACGCCATCCTAGTCGGTGTGCTCGTGGTGATTGCCATCATTGCCATCGTCGCATTTAAGGGCAAGGTCCAAGATTTATGGAGCGCTATCAGCGAGGGCATCAACAGCCTGTAGAGGGCGCCCGTCCCGTCGGCGCGTTGCTGGTGCTCGCCTGTGCGGTCGTGGCGGTGGCAGTGGCGGTTTGGGGGCTTAACGCAGCACGGCAACAACGTTTAGGGGTTGCCGCGGATGCGGGCTCGGGTTCGGCTGCGGCGTCTCAAAAAGACGATGCGCGAGACGCGGACGATGCGAATGCCGCCGTCACGGCGCAAACGTTCTTGCAAGCACTCGACGAGCGAGCGGACGCTGCAACGGGTTCATCTGCAAACAATGCCGTCGATGTTCGTCTCGCATGGTCCGAGTGCCGACCGATGACCGAAGCGGCGGCAGATATGCTGCGCGCCTATCGCGAGGTGCCCACGGCCCAACTTGCTCTGAGCGGCTATCTCGACATCAAGGGCAACGTGTGGGGCGCCATCGTGCGTGACGGACGCGGCTGGGTCGATATGGTGACGGTTGCCGCGGATGCTGGTGATACTTCGTGTCGCCTGCGCGTGGTCCGCCTGACCCCGCAGACAACGAACTCAAAGGAGGGGTCGTGAAATGCATGATGTCCTGCGCGAGGAATCTGCCCAGGCAACGGTCGAATATGCCATCGTCACGGTGGCACTGCTTTCCATCGTGCTGGCGATCGCCGGGCTTTGGCGTGCCGGTGCCGATGGGCGCTTGGCGGTGCTGGTCGAGCGGGCGGCGTCTCACGGCGTCACCTCGGCATCGGTTGTCGACGCTGCTGCGGGTGCTAAGGACATCGTGCTGTATTGATGCTGCGCGCGAGGACCGGGCGCAGTCTACGGTCGAGGCGGCATTCCTGCTGCCGACGTTTCTGACGCTCGTCCTGTTGGCGCTGCAGCCGGTGTGCCTGCTCTATACGCGCGCGGTCATGGAGTCTGCCGCCGCCGAGACCGCGCGGCTTATGACCACGACGACACTGGGGGATGACGAGGATATTAAGGAGTTTACGCGCCGCCGACTTGCCGCGGTGCCAGACGTTTCGATTTTTCATGCCGGCGGGCCCCTGTCGTGGGATATCGAGCTTGGTCGGGCCGATGCGGGCGGTGTCTCGTCCGTTTCCGTTACCGGCGAGGTTAAACCGTTGCCCGTGATCGGTGCGTTTGCGCAGGCTATGGGTAGCGCAGGCCATAACGGCTATGTCGAGCTTAAGGCCGACCTCTCGTATCGATCGCGTCCCGAGTGGCTGGAGGGAGATTATGATTCATGGATTGCTGCATGGGATTAAGCGCTGCCTGTTGAAGGTGACGAGGGGGCTTGCGGGCCGTTGCCGACCGCGTGCTCGCTGCAAGCGAGGCGGCTTTATGGGTCGAGCCGGGATCGACCTGTTTATCGAAGACGGTGCCTATACCACGCTCTCCTCTGCGGTGGTCATCTTGGTGGTGCTCACGTTGCTGTTTTCGTCGACGGCGGCGATATGGAGCATGTCGCGTGCCGGGGACACCCAGGTGGCTGCCGATAGCGGCGCGCTGGCAGGCGCCAATGTGGTGTCGTCTTACCATACGGCTGCCACGGTGGTGGATGCGAGCATTTTGAGTTTGGGCCTGGCGGGGTTTGCCACGATCGGCACCGGCTTGGTCGCCATCCTTATTCCGGGTGCCGAGTTTGCTGCGGGCGATATGGTCGACACGGGAATCGAGATCATTAAAACGCGCAACAAGTTTGCCAAGAGTGCATCTGAGGGCCTGCAGAAAATCGAGACGGCTCTACCGTATCTGGTTGCCGCGCGAGCTACGCAGGCGGTTTCGGCGCAGGAAACCGAAGGTGCGACCTATACCGGTACGGCGCTCGCCGTCCCCAGGACGTCCGAGTCGGATTTCGTTGCGCTCGAAGGGTCCGAGATCTCGACCGATGTCATTAAAGACACATCGAAAGATCTGGAACGCGCAGCAGATGAGCTGCAGAAGGCCTCGGAGGAGACGGCGAAAGCAAAAGAGCGCGCCTGGCTTGCGGATTGCGGCGGGTCGGATCCGGCTTCGGTCGGCAGTTGCTCATGCATGTGGGAACGCGCGAAGAGTTTGGCGAAGCTTTCGGATATTGAGAATCCGCACTATGCCTCGAGCGTCACATGGGAGCCGCAAGTGGCGCTCGATCGCGCGAAGGCCTATTACCGCTTGCGCCTTGCAAACGAGGCGCCTCAGGGCTCAAGTGTCGAGACGAAGGCGGAGTCGGCAGCGCGCAAGGCGTTCTATACCTATGCGAGCGCAGAGGTCAATCGTGCATATGTAACCGAGGACGGAGATGAAGTCGCTTCCTATATCCCGCTGTTGCCGCGCAACACTGACGAGGTGCGAGCGACGGAACTTTATACCGATGCGGTGTGGCCAGCCAGTGCCAATGATGGCAAGACGTATCTGCATTACGGAACGAGTTGCCCCAACTATAAGGAGGGGACGCCATGCGGGCTAGCCTCGGTTGCTGCTTATGACGGGCAGGACAAATGCAATAGATGCCATTTTGGTGTTTCGTCGCTCGGTGCCGTTGCGGCTCCTTCGACTTCTATCGAAAACGGCTTCGAGTACCACTTTGATGAGTTCAAAGACGCCCTGGAGAAATACGTCGAATGCCGCAACAAAGAGCTTGAGCTCATGCGCCAGACCGAGGACGAGGCTGACCGTGCGGGCAATGCGTTTGATCAGGCCATTAAAGCGCTTTCGGGCGAGCGTCCGCGTATCGCCCCGCCCGGCCGCAATGGCGTGGTTGCCCTTGCGGTTTCGGGTGCCATCTCGAGCCCCGATGAGCTCAACTCTTCGTTTAACACGACAGTCAGGCTTGGCGATCGCGGCGCGATCTCTGCTGCGGTGCTGGCGCCCGATGACGCGACGGCGCAGAACAACGTTCTCTCGCGGTTTTTCTCGACGCTGGAGGAGCGTTCGGGTGGCGTTGTCGGCGTACTCGATGGCGTCATGGATGTTTGGGGGCGGCTGCTTGTGGGATACGGAGACATCCAAGGCTCGGCCGACGAGCTCATGGACGAGATGATCGATGACCTGGGAGGGGACAGTGGCGCGTTGGGCTCCATTGCATCGTGGCTTGGCGATACCGTTTCGGCGTCCGTGGCGGCGCTGGGCTTGGAGCCGTGCGACTTGCGTCTGCGAAAGCCGGTGCTGACCGACACCGCCAATGTCATTAAGAGCCCTGGGTCTGACATCACGGCTCTTTCTAATGCGCAGGACAAGCTACGAAGTATTCCGCTGGGCGTGACCGACCCCAAGGCGCTTTGCGAGGCGCTGGAGTATCAAGTCGAGCGCACTATCAGCGGTGTGGTGTTCACGCTAGCGGAGATTCCGCTGCCCGGCGGCGGTTCCATCCCACTTACCGTCGATGTTGCCACGCTGGCGGGTGCCCTGGGCGGTGGGTCGTAATGGACATCCGCAAGCGCCTGCGCGAGGAGCGCGCCCAGGCGACGGTCGAGATGGCCGTGGTCACGCCCGTCCTGCTGGTTCTGGCGCTCATCGTGTACAACGTCATGGTCTTTGCCGATGCGGTCGCACGCTTCGACCGCGTGGTGCCCGATATCGTGCTGGCGCACGCCGTGGCTTCGAGCGGGGAGGGCGACGACAGCTCCATCGATGCCTCCGCGACCGTTCAGGCTCAGATTCAACATGCCATGGAAGGCTATGACTTGCAGATCGAGGTTTCAAGCAAACAGGGTGCGATGACATCGGATGGCGGTTTGCTTTCACTTTCCGGCACGTTTAGAACCTATACCTGCATCATGCGCTATGAGCCTTGGCCGAGCTCGCTCAGCATCGCCGGCGTTTCGCTGGGGGCGCCGGCAACGTTGTCGCACGAGCGCGCAGTGACGGTCGATCCGTGGCGTCCGGGGGTGGTTATGTGACCGCGGCCTCATCCTATATTGCCTACGCGCGGGCGCTCAACAGGCTGGGTTGGACGCCTGCCGAGTTTGCGGTGGCGGAGTCGTTTGCCGTGCGCCTGCGCGGCATGCTGGGACGGTCTCCGATTGCCGCCAACGGGTTGCCGCTCGTCATGGCGTTCCCACGCTGCTCTTCGGTCCACACCTGCTTTATGGCCTACCCCATCGACATTGCTTTTATCGACCGCAACGGCAGCATCCTCGCATGCTACGAAAACGTCCGTCCTTGGCGCATGTGTTCCTGTCCCGGTGCCTGGGCGGTGCTGGAACGCCCTTCAATCCTCGCTACACCTCCCGCCTTTCAACAAGTGCCGGCGTAAGAATTGGCGACAGCGGACTTTCGTCATACGAAATTGGGTAAGATGGAGGAGAAGATGCATGGATGTTGAGATCCATCCCAACGCCAAAAAACACTTGACGGAAAAGAAAGTGCTTGGTGCCTGGTTCGCGGTTACTGAGTGCATTCGCCGCGAGTCGGAGGACGAGCCGCCGAGATGGCTTGCCATTGGATGGCTTCCAGATGGTCGAAGTATGGAACTTGTTGCAGTCGAACTAATTCGTGGATGGCTCATTATTCATGCCCTGTCTCCGGTTCAGAAGAAATTCTGGCAAGAGATCGAGCAAGCTCGGCAGAGGGGTCGATGATGAGCAAGGCGTATACGGCTGCCAATGGTCAGGTTGTAACGGATGAAATGATTGACGCGTGGTGCGAGTCGTACGAGCATGGCGGGTTTCCGGACGGCGAGCATACCGTTGGGGGGATCGTGCACGGGCGGCCTCCGCTCTCAAGCGAAGGGACGGCAACGCTATCGGTGAAGATTCCCCTAGGGATGAAGGAGGCGATTCGTCGTCGGGCGGCGGCTGAAGGAATGACGCCAAGTGAGTTTGCCCGTGCAGCCTTGAGCGAAAAACTTCTTGCGGTGGGTTGATGTCTCTAACGTGCTGTTCTATAGGGTCGGCCTTGTGGCTGGCGCCGTGCTCAAAAACTTTTTTCAAATTCTCGGTTGACCGGAGCGCGTCCTTGGTTATACTAATCAAGCCTTGAAACAAGGCACACCTCAAATGGCTGGGTAGCTCAGTTGGTAGAGCAGAGGACTGAAAATCCTCGTGTCAGGGGTTCGATTCCCTTCCCCGCCACCTTGAATTGACTAGGACCTCTGCAAAGGGGTCCTTTTCTTTTATGTGGACCATGCATGGAATCGAACCCCGTGAGGGCGCGGAGCTGAGGAAACGCGCAAGCGTTTTCCAGCGTAGCTCGCAAGGCGCGCAAGCGCCGCGGCGGTCCGTCCGCGCAGCGCGCGGACGCGATTCCCTTCCCCGCCACCTTGAATTGACTAGGACCTCTGCAAAGGGGTCCTTTTCTTTTATGTGGACCCGCGGAAAGCGCATCCCATTATTGAGCGAAAGAATGGAATGCGCTTTCCGGCGCCTGCCCTCGGCGTGTTTGCGCATCTCGGTACGTCATCTTGGCCCCGCTCGTCCCAGACATTTCTCCCGCTTTTGCGCCACTTTATAGACCGTTCGGTCGTCTGTCCGCACGCGCGGGTATACTCAAAACAATACTTTTCCTGTGCAATAGGATGCAGGCTCGGCCTGCACGATCCGAAGGGGGCAGTGATGGAGAGGATACTCGGCGTTAATCTCTCTGGCTGGTTTATTCCCGAGCCTTGGGTGACCCCGTCGCTATACGCGGCGACCGGTGCATCCAATGCGGCCGAGCTGCAGGAGGCCATGGGCACCGCCGCCTATAACGAGCGCATGCGCCGTCATTACGAGACGTTTGTGAGTGAGGACGATTTTTGCCGCATGGCGCAGATCGGTCTCAATGCCGTGCGTCTGCCGGTGCCCTGGTATGCCTTTGGCTCGCAGGAGTCCGATGCGTCCTACATCTCGGTTGTCGACTACATCGACCGTGCAATTGAGTGGGCCGCCAAGTACGACATCCGCGTGCTGCTCGATTTGGCAACTGTGCCCGGTGGCCAGGGCGATTCCAACGATTCGCCCACCACGCCGGAGGCTGTTGCCGAATGGCATTCGTCCACCAACGGCCGTCATGTCGCACTCGACGTGCTCGAGCGCTTGGCCGATCGCTACGGCGAGGCCGAGAGCCTGCTGGGCATTGAGCTGCTGGACACGCCGCAGATGAGCGTCCGCAAGAGTCTCTTTACCATGACGGATGGCATTCCGGCCCACTACCTGCGCAATTTCTATCGCGATGCCTACGAGCTCGTCCGTTCGTATATGCCCGAGGATAAGATCGTCGTCTTCTCGTCGTCGGGGCATCCCAGCGAATGGAAGCATTTTATGCGCGGCGCCAAGTATAAGAACGTCTACATGGACCTTCACCTGTACCATTACCGCGACGAGTATGCGCTCGACATCACGAGCCCCCGCGGGCTGACGACGGCGATTTCGCGTAACAAGCGCGAGCTTAAAGAAGCGATCTCGACTGGGTTCCCCGTGCTGGTGGGCGAATGGTCGGGCGCGGCGATCTTTGCCAACTCGTCGGTTACGCCCGAGGGACGCAATGCCTACGAGCGTGTGTTTATCGCCAACCAGCTGGCTTCGTTTGCGCCGGCTGCCGGTTGGTTCTTCCAAACGTGGAAGACCGAGAAGCGCATTGCAGCATGGGACGCCCGCGCGGCGCTCGGTACGCTCGAGCGCGGCATGATTGAATAGGTTGATATGACGCAAAACAGCACCCATACGGGCAAACTCTATGTGGTCGGCACGCCCATCGGCAACTTGGGTGACCTGTCCCCGCGCGTTGGCGAGGCCTTTGCCGCCGCCGATGCCATTTGCTGCGAAGACACGCGTGTGACGTCAAAGCTGCTGATGCACCTGGGCATTTCCAAGCCGCTTGTCCGTTGCGACGAGAATGTGATCGCCAGCCGCGCCGCCGGTCTGGTCGACCGTCTGCTGGCGGGGGAGACCCTCGCCTTTGCCTCGGACGCCGGTATGCCGAGCGTGTCTGATCCCGGCCAGGCTTTGGTTGAGGCAGCGCGTGAGGCCGATGTGCCCGTAGAAGTTATTCCCGGGCCCTCTGCTTGTGTCACGGCGCTCGTTTCGTCCGGCATTCCCTGCGAGCATTTTTTCTTCGAGGGCTTTTTGGGCCGAAAGCACGGCGACCGCGTGCGCCGTTTGCAGCGCCTTGCCGTAGTGCCCGGCGCGCTCATCTTCTACGAGTCTCCACATCGCATTGTGGCGACGCTCGAGGCCGTGGCGGAGGTCTTTCCCCAGCGTGAGGTTGCCGTCTGCCGCGAACTCACCAAGCTGCACGAGGAGGTCTTGCGCGGGCCCGCTGTCCAACTCGCCGAGGAGCTGCGTGCTCGCGGCGAGGTAAAGGGCGAGATTGCGCTGGTCATCGCGCCGCCGAGCGAGGATGAGGAGGCCGGTATCGTGCCGGTTGGCGCCGCGGCAGCGGATCCCGACGAGGCCCTGTGCGAGGATATCCGCGCCGCGCTCGAGGAGGGGGAGCCCGCCTCTGCGGTGGCCAAGCGCCTGTCTCAGAAGTATTCGCGCCGCAAGCGCGATGTCTATGCCATGGTGCTCGATATGCAATAGATGGAGGATATCCAGCCCTTGCGCTAGAATCATCCCCTGTATGCAACGTTTTTCTGGAGGACAAACCCCATGGATCAAAGCAAGCCTTCGTTCTTTATCACGACGCCCATCTACTACGTCAACGCCGATCCGCACCTGGGCACGGCTTATTCCACCATCATCGCCGACGTTCAGGCTCGCTATCGCCGCTCCGCCGGCTATAACGTCAAGTTCCTGACCGGCATGGACGAGCACGGCGAGAAGGTCGCCGAGGCCGCAGCCAAGCATGGCATGACGCCGCAGGAGTGGACCGACAGCCAGGCGCCGCACTTCAAGGAGCTTTGGAGCAAGCTCGAGATTTCCAACGACGACTTCATCCGCACCACCGAGCCGCGCCAGCATCATGCCGTGCAGTACCTGTGGGAGCGCATGAAGGAGTCCGGTTACCTGTATAAGGGCAGCTACGACGGCTGGTATTGCGTGCCTGACGAGACCTACTTCACTGATACGCAGGTCCAGAAGGGCGACGAGGAGTACGGCAGCGTCGGCCAGCACCTGTGCCCCGACTGCCACCGTCCGCTTGAGCGCGTGCAGGAGGAGTCCTACTTCTTTAAGCTTTCCGCCTTCCAGGACAAGCTGCTCAAGCTTTACGACGAGCACCCCGACTTTGTCGAGCCTGCGTTCCGCATGAACGAGGTGCGCAGCTTTGTCGAGGGCGGCCTTAACGACCTTTCCGTGAGCCGCACGAGCTTTGACTGGGGTATTCAGGTCCCGTTTGACGAGGGCCACGTGACCTACGTGTGGTTCGATGCGCTGCTCAACTATATGACGGCCGTCGGCTACGGCGTCGACACCGACGAGGCGCGCGCCGAGCTGGCCTATCGTTGGCCCGCGCAGTTCCACATCGTGGGTAAGGACATCATCCGCTTCCACTGCGTCATTTGGCCCGCCATGCTCATGGCCATCGGCGAGGCTCTGCCCGAGCACGTCTTTGCCCACGGCTTCCTGACCGTGCGCAATGCCGAGACCGGCAAGGCCGAGAAGATGTCCAAGAGCCGCGGCAACGCTATCGCTCCGCAGGACGTTATCGACATGTTGGGCGTTGAGGGCTATCGCTACTACTTTATGACCGACGTCGTCCCCGGCACCGACGGCGCCATCAGCTTCGATCGCATGGAGCAGGTCTACAACGCCGACCTGGCCAACAGCTGGGGCAACCTTATCTCGCGTTCGCTCAACATGAGCGGCAAGTACTTTGACGGTTGCGCGCCTGCCAAGCCCGCGTCGTTCGATGCGTTCGACAACCCGCTGGCAAAGATCGCCGATGGTCTGGTCGAGCGCTACATGGCCAAGATGGACGTGCTCGATTACGGTGGAGCCAAGGACGAGGTCATGGAGCTCATCCATGCCGCCAATCACTACATCGAGGACTCCGAGCCCTGGGCGCTTGCCAAGGACGAGGCCAAGGCTGACGAGCTGGCATTTGTGATCTACAACCTGCTCGAGGCCATCCGCATCGCCGCTCACCTGCTGATGCCGCTCATGCCTCAGACCTCTGCCGAGGCCCTGCGCCGCCTGTCCTGCGAGGACGAGGCCGCGAGCGACGACCTCAAGGGCATTTGCGCTTGGGGCTTGCTTGCCGGTGGTCAGCCCGTCGAGAAGGGCGAGCCGCTGTTCCCGCGTCTGGGCTAAGACGCCGCGCGCCATATCAGCAATTCGCTGTTTAGATGTAAGGGCATGGCCGCAACGGTCCATGCCCTTTTGTTTCAAGACGCCGCCACTATGCTAAGGAGGCAACTATGACAACTTCGCCTTTGGCTAACCCCACGGCAACAAGGGAACTGCTGGAGGAGTTTGGCCTTGCGACCAAGCATCGCCTGGGGCAGAACTTCCTGATCGACAACCATGTAATTGAGCGCATTTGCGAGCTTTCCGAGCTTGCGGGCGATGAGCGCGTGCTCGAGGTTGGCCCGGGCGTTGGCACGCTCACACTTGCACTGCTGCAGGAGGCGGCGTGCGTCACGTCGATCGAGGCCGATCCCGAGCTCGAGCCGGTGCTCGATGCCCACGCCGCCGACTATGCCAACTTCCGCTTTATCATGGGTGACGCGCTCAAGGTGGCGCCGGGGCAGATTGAGCAGGCTGCGGGCGGTGAGCCAACGGTATTTGTCGCGAACCTGCCCTATAACGTGGCGGCGACGATCATCCTGCAGTTCTTCCAGACGATGCCCGCGCTCAAGCGCGCCGTCGTCATGGTTCAAAAGGAGGTTGCCGATCGCATTGCCGCAGTGCCGGGTAACAAGACCTATGGCGGCTATACGGCAAAGCTCGGCCTGTATGCGCAGGTTACGGGTCGCTTTGAGGTGCCGCCGCGTTGCTTTATGCCGGCGCCGCACGTGGACTCGGCCGTCGTGCGTATCGACCGTGTTGACGGCGTGGTGCCCGAAGGACTCGATCGCGAGTTTGTGGCCCGCGTGATCGACGCTGCGTTTGCTCAGCGTCGCAAGACCATCCGCAACTCCATGAGCGCCAACGGCTTTGCCAAGGACGTGCTCGATGCCGCCTTTGAGGCTTGCGGTATCGCACCCACCACGCGCGCCGAGACGCTCGATGTTGCTGACTTTGTCCGCCTGGCCCAGGAGCTAATCCATGATGCCTAATGCCGAACGCGTGACGTTTACCAAGAAAAAGAAGACGGCTGCTTGTCCCGTGCCCTTGGCACCGCTTGCCGACACGCATGCGCATCTGCTTTCGTTCTGGGGCAAGGAGGTGCCCGAGACGCTCGTGCGCGCCAAAGCCGCGGGCGTCGACCTGCTGGTGACGATGCTCGACCCCATCGCCGACAAGCGCAGCGTGACGGACTATAGCGACTGGCTCGTGCGCGAAATTCTGCCGATGCGGGATATTCCGCAGATCAAGTATCTCGCTGGCGTTCACCCCTATGGCGCGCCGGATTATACCGACGACATTCACGCACAGGTCGTTGCCGCGCTCGATGACCCTTTGTGCGCCGGTATCGGCGAGATCGGCCTGGACTACCACATGGATTACGATGACGACATCGCGCCGGCGCCCCATAGCGTGCAGATTGATTGCATGGCACGTCAGCTCGAAGTTGCCGTGCGCCGCAATGTGCCGGTGGAGCTGCACCTGCGGCATGAGGACTCGGATGGGGAGCGCACCTCGCATATGGATGCGTACAACGTGTTGCGCGAGGTGGGTGTGCCTCAGGCCGGTTGCGTGCTGCACTGCTTTGGCGAGGATCGAGCCACGATGGAGCGCTTTGTGGGTTTGGGCTGCTATATCGCCTATGGCGGCGCGGCCACCTTTAAGCGCAACGAAGACGTGCGCGAGGCATTTGCGGCGACCCCGCTCGATCGCATTTTGTTCGAGACGGATTGCCCGTATATGGCGCCGGAGCCCATTCGTGGTCTTGAGTGCGAGCCGGCAATGATTTCTATCACGGCAAACACGCTGGTCAACGACCGTGTCGATCGTACCGGCGAGGATGCTGAGGCAATCGCGCGAGCAGCTTGGGAAAATGCCTGCAAACTTTTTCAAAAATAGTTCTTGCGTTCGCGATGGCGCTCCGTTATTCTAATTCCTGCACGCGGGCGTGGCGGAATTGGCAGACGCGTACGGTTCAGGTCCGTATGGGGGCAACCCCATGAAGGTTCAAGTCCTTTCGCCCGCACCATTAAATGAAAGAGCTCCCAGCAATGGGGGCTTTTTTGTTATGGGCCCATCGCGGGGACTTGAACCTGCGAAGGAGCGAGCGTAAAGAAAACGCGGAGCGTTTTTAGCGAGCTGGCGAGGACGCCGGCAGGCGGGCGAAGCCGGTGCGGATCCGCGAAGCGGATACGCGGACGTCCTTTTGCCCGCACCATTGATTGAAAGAGCTCCCAGCAATGGGGGCTTTTTTGTTATGGGCCTCCTGTTGGCGTCACGTGGCTGCTTTGTGCGGGTATCCTAGTGCCAACGTGTGCCTATCAGAGGAGAGACCATGCTGTTGTCCGGTATTATCGCCGCCCTTACGAGCCTTTTGATTCCCATCATCATCCTGTTGCTGCTGCTTCCCAGCGCCTGCTATGTCGTTGAACAGCAGCATGCTGTGATCATCGAGCGCTTAGGCAAGTTCAGCCGCATCGTCAACGCGGGCTTCCACATGAAGGTACCCGTGATTGACCGCAAAGCCGCCACGGTGAGTCTGCGCACCATGAAAAACGGTTTTGGCATCGACGTTAAGACCCAGGACAACGTGACTATCGGCCTTGAGGTCTCTGCTCAGTACCACGTGAGCTATGACATGGGCGCCGGCCCGGCAGATTCGGGCATCTACAAGAGCTACTACATGTTGCAGGAGCCCGTCGACCAAATGCGTGACTTCATCACCGATGCCCTGCGCTCTTCCATCCCCGTCTACACGCTCGATGAGGTATTTGCCAAGAAGGATGACATCGCCAAGGACGTTAATGCCACCGTGTCCGAGCAGATGGCTGCCTACGGCTTTACCCTCGTGTCGACACTCATCACCAAGATCGCACTGCCGACCGAGGTCGAGAACTCCATGAACGACATCAACGCTGCCCAGCGCAAGCGTGCTGCTGCGCAGGAGCTCGCTGAGGCCGACCGCATCAAGCGCGTTACCGAGGCGACCGCCGAGGCCGAGGCTATGGAAAAGGCGGGCGAAGGCATCGCCAACCAGCGCAAAGCCATCGCGCTGGGCATCAAGGATTCGCTCGAGATTATCCAGGAGACGGGCGTCGGCAACGACGAGGCTAACCAGCTGTTCATGTTTACGCAGTGGTCCGAGATGATGACGGAGTTCGCTCGCACGGGCAAAACCTCGACGGTCGTGCTGCCGAGTGATTTCTCGCAGTCTGCCTCGATGTTCGAGCAGATGCTGACCGCCGGCAAAGTTCAGAACGAGTCGAAGGAGTAGGTGCGCGTGAAGTACACCGTTGTATGCGTCGGTAAGCTCAAAGAGCGTTTTTGGAAGGATGCCTGCGCCGAGTACACCAAGCGCCTAGGTGCTTATGCCAAGGTGGATATCCGCGAGGTGGCCGATATCGATCCAGCCAAGGCAGGCGGCGTGGATGCCGCGCGCGACAAGGAGGGAGCGGCGATTCTTACAGCCCTACCGCCCCGAGCGCATGTGATCCTGCTGGCTATCGAGGGCAAAGAGCGCTCGAGCGAGGAACTCTCGACGCGCCTCGATGATCTTATGCTGCGTGGTAACAGCGATATCGCCTTTATAATCGGCGGATCGGACGGCGTGAGCGATGCCGTGCGCGCTCATGCCGATGAGATGCTCAGCTTTGGGCGCATTACCTTGCCGCACAACCTGGTCCGCGTGGTGCTGTTGGAGCAGATTTATCGCGCCTGTAAGATCAGCCGCGGCGAGCCGTATCACAAATAGGTCGGCAATACGAAACAATGGCGTGGGACAATAGCTTTCGTTTTTGAGGAAGCGTCTGAGAGGGCTATGTGATATGAAGATTGGATTTGTCGGTTTTGGCAATATGGCGAGCGCTATGGCCGATGGCTGGATTGCCGCCGGCGTGGCCGCGGGCGACATGTGCGCCTGCGCAGGCCGTTACGATGCTCTGGTCGAGCGTTGCGAGGCACGGGGCATGGCTGCCTGCCATGATGCGGCGGAGGTTGTTGCTGCGTCCGATATCGTAGTCGCCGCGGTCAAGCCGTACATGATTGAGAAGGTCTTCGCACCGCTCAAGGACGCTCTTGCCGACAAGGTCGTCCTTTCGGTTGCCTGGACTTGGGGTAGTGCCAAGTGGGAACAGATCCTGCCAGGTGTCGCTCATATCTCGACGGTGCCCAACACGCCGGTTTCGGTGGGCGAGGGCGTTATCGCCTGCGAGAAGTCCTCTACGCTCAACGGCGAGCAGCGTGCCGTGGTGCTCGACCTGCTCGGTAAGCTTGGCACCGTCGTCGAGCTCGACACGAGTCTGCTGTTTGTGGGCGGTACCGTGGGCGGTTGCGCACCGGCATTTGTCGCCATGGCGATTGAAGCCTTGGGCGACGCGGCCGTCAAGCACGGTATCCCGCGCGCCGATGCCTATCGCATTGTGAGCCAGATGGTGCTGGGCACGGCAAAGCTACAGCTTGCGACTGGCCAGCATCCTGCGGCGATGAAGGATGCCGTATGCTCACCCGGTGGCGCCACCATCAAGGGCGTCGTCGCGCTCGAGGACGCCGGCATGCGCAGCGCTCTGGTCAAGGCCATCGACGCCACCCTCCAGTAAAACCCACCATTTAGGGACAGGTTTATTTTGGCAGGTTTTTTCCTGCGGTTTTGTTGCATGTACGAAAAGCGCCCCGCAACTGGCTCAATTCCAGTTGCGGGGCGCTTGCGTTTGCCCAGATAAAACCGACCAAAATAAGCCTGTCTCTTTTTGGCAGGCTAGTCCCAGAAGCCGTCTTCTTCGTCCTCGGACTTGGGGCCACGGTCGACATACATCTTATGGGTGCGCTTCTCCATTACAAAGGCAAGAATCGCAAACAGTAGGATGCCGCCGGCGAAAAGGATGGCAAAACCGGTGCGGGTGCCAAACAAAAAGGAAAAAACTGCGTCCATTGGGTGCCTTCTTGCGTAGTTGGGTTGGGTCGTAAACGCTCATAAGTATATACTTGCCCATACATGTACAAGGTTGCAACCTAAATGGAATGTATATCGCCGGAGGATCCAATGCTTGATATCAAGTTTGTTCGCGAGAACCCCGATGCCATCGATACCGCCATGGCAAATCGCCAGACGTCTTGGGATCGCGAGAAGTTCTTTGAACTCGACGACGAGCGCCGTGCCGTCATCACCGAGGTCGAGGAGCTCCAGGCCACGCGTAACGCCGAGTCCAAGAAGATTGGCGCCCTGATGAAGGAGGGCAAGAAGGACGAGGCCGAGGCCGCCAAGGAGGCCGTGCGCGCCGTCAACGAGAAGATTGACGGTCTGGCCGAGCGCCGCACCGCTCTCGAGCAGGAGCAGTACGACTTTATGGCTCACCTTCCCAACATCCCTTGCGAGGCCACGCCGTACGGCAAGGATGAGGACGAGAACATCGAGCGCCGTCGTTGGGGCACCCCGCGCGAGTTCGACTTCGACTTTAAGCCGCACTGGGACCTGGGCACCGACCTCGACATCCTCGATTTCGAGCGCGGCAACAAGCTCTCCGGCAGCCGCTTTACCGTTCTCGGTGGCGCCGGCGCCCGTCTTGAGCGCGCCCTCATCAACTTCTTCCTTGACACGCACACCAGCCGTGGCTTTAAGGAGTGGTGGCCGCCCATCGTCGTCAAGCGTCAGACCATGTTTGGCACGGGTCAGCTGCCCAAGTTCGAGGACGACGCCTATCATGTCTCGGGCGACAACTTCCTGATCCCCACCGCCGAGGTCGTGCTTACCAACCTGCACGCCGGCGAGGTTCTCGATGCTGATACCCTGCCGCGCCGCTACACCGCCTTCACCCCCTGCTTCCGCGAGGAAGCCGGCTCCGCTGGTCGCGACACCCGCGGCATCATCCGCCAGCACGAGTTCGACAAGGTCGAGATGGTCAAGTTTGCCAAGCCGGAGGAGTCCGACGAGGAGCTCGAGAGCATGACCGCCGAGGCCGAGTTCCTGCTTCAGCAGCTGGGCCTTCCGTATCGCGTGATTAGCCTGTGCACCGGCGACCTGGGCTTCTCTGCCCGTCAGACCTACGACATCGAGGTCTGGCTGCCGAGCTATAACGCCTACAAGGAGATCAGCTCCTGCTCTAACTGCGGCGATTTCCAGGCCCGTCGCGCCAACATCAAGTATCGCGACCCCGAGAACTTCAAGGGCTCGCGCTACCTGCACACCCTCAACGGTTCCGGCCTGCCGGCTGGCCGCACCATGGCCGCCATTCTGGAGAACTACCAGAACGCCGACGGCACCATCACGATCCCCGAGGTTCTTCGTCCTTACATGGGCGGCCTCGAGAAGATTGAGCCGGTCGCGTAGGTTGCCTGCATAAGCGATTTGCAAGGGCGCTCCTTTCCGGGGCGCCCTTTTTGTGCGCGGAGCTTTACCATATCGTGCGGACAGCTCAATAGAAAACACACGAACAAACGTTCTGTATACAGTCATCTACCTGCTATGCTTTTACTTGATACGGGTGAGAGAAAGGGGATGCAATGGATCTGTTTGACGAGCGGATGATTTTGTTTGAAAGCGATGAAGGTGGGGAGCACCTACTAGTTACGTGTGAGCCATCCGGTATGGGTGGTTTGGTGGTGCGGCAGACGAGCGAGGGTCCGTTGACCCAATGGTGCTTTGAGGAGTCGCCGCATGCGGTTGAGACCTTTGTGACGCACGAGGGGCTTGTGGCGCTTGAGCAGTTCTATGGAGTTGGGACTTCTAACCAGGTCGCGCGCATGTTGAGCATCTCGTTTGCCGATTATGACTGTGCCCAGCGGGTGCGCTCGCTTTTGAGGGAGCTCGGTGCTGGGTTCGATGTGGTTGAAAAACCGATTGATCGCATGGGGGACGTTGGCGCATGCGGAGCTGCGTGAGGAACATATTCTTCAAAAAGTTTGAGATTGTGCTTGACTCCAACTAACTAAAGTGGTTTTATATGTTTTGCGCTGCGGCGTTACCTCAGCTGGATAGAGGGTCTGACTACGAATCAGAACGTCATAGGTTCGAATCCTATACGCCGCACCAATTGAACTTGAAGCCTCCGGCAACGGGGGCTTTTCTTTTTTTATGGCGGCATTCCATGGATCCGAACCTCGGTCGAGGCGTGAGCGGCCTAATTACCGCTCCGTAAAATTTTTTCAAATTGTCGCTTGACCCATCGGGGGCTCGCGTGCATAATAATCCGTGCGTTGCGGCGTTACCTCAGCTGGATAGAGGGTCTGACTACGAATCAGAACGTCATAGGTTCGAATCCTATACGCCGCACCATTTGAGCTTGAAGCCTCCGGCAACGGGGGCTTTTCTTATATCGCGATGCGTCGAAGATTGCATCAAGTGGTCAAAAATGAGTAAAAATTAAATTTGATAACTTTTTTCGAAAAGTGCTTGACCTTTATTCAGTCGATGTGCATAATAATCAACAAGTCGCGGCGTTACCTCAGCTGGATAGAGGGTCTGACTACGAATCAGAACGTCATAGGTTCGAATCCTATACGCCGCACCATTTGAACTTGAAGCCTCCGGCAACGGGGGCTTTTCTTTTACGCCGGCATCCCATGGATTCGAACCTCGGTCGAGGCGCGAGCGTGAAGCGGACTATTTCTTATCGACTCGTGTAAGATTCCGAGTAGGTGTCGCGGCCCATCCGCGACCACTCCTTCTTTCAACGACTGATCAGGGTGATATTTCGTGGTAGAGCGTCCGACATACAAGCTCAGGTTTCTCGACCCCAAAAAGCGTTTTCCATCGATGCCAGAGCAGCCTGCGGGGCGCTCATATGGTGTTGTCTGGAAAGTCTTTGGCGAGGACCCCAAAGAGTCGTGCTATGTCGTCGAATTCGTCGGCAAAACTCACATATCGCTCTTGGGCTACGTGAGCGTGTCGGGCAAGGTTTATAAGGTTGATCGTCCTGTTCGGGAAGTACCGTTGCCCGAGGACCCTGACATGGAGCTGGTCCTTCACGAGTCCGATTCCAGTATTGGCGAGATTATGGTGAGGGAAGCTAACGGTGCAATGCGCGCGTGTGCGCGAACTGCCGGCTCTCCCGAAGGCCCCATGCGCGAGCAGTCCGACCACGAGACATGGAATTCGACCCGTACCCTTCCTTTCGGCGAGTTCATGGCCTCGATGTTCTTGCGCTACGTGATATTTGCCAACTCCGAAAGCGCTATTGCGAACACGGCGGGCGTCGACGGTCTCGATGCAGGCATGCAAAACGTTGTCGACAAGATCAAGCTCATAAAGTTGCCCGAGCCGGTCGAGGTTTTTTTGGGCTTTGACACGACGCCGCTTCCCGATGCCATCGAGACGTTGCTCTACCGCATTGACCATGCGGATAATCCGAGCGGCATCGAGCGCTATGCCGCGGCCTTGATGGGCGAAGTCAATCTGCCTCGTCTGCGCACCATCGCGGCAAAAACCGAAATGAGCTTGGCCCGTATCGACCGTTCAAAGCTCTTTTACCTCAATTTCGATCGCAGCCTGCTGGATCAGGACGAGATCGACACCTTGCTTGCCATTGAGTGCCGCCTGAACCGCCTCTCGGGCATCCTTGAGCGTATCGGAGCCGGATTGGCCCCTGTCGCCTCATCGCCAAGCTTTGAGGGTTGCTCGCTCTTTGATCTGTGGCACATCTCTAAGACGACCAACGATGTTCCTCGCTTGCTCGAAACGCTGTCGAGCGACAACCCGTGGGCCAAGCCGGGAACCGTTGCGTGCCAGCCGGGTGGCGAGTGGGACGTGCGCACCCGCTTTGCACGAATTGTCGAGGCGCTCAACGTGGTCACGCGACTCGACTATACCTATCGTGTCAACGTTGCCGAGGGGATTATGCTCGTCCAGTTTGGGCGCTCTGTCGTTGATGCCATGCCGCAGCGTGAATACGATGCTCAGGATGACGCTTGGCGCGAGCTGGACGAGGGTGCGCGCGAGATCTGGGCCGCGGAGCACGACGCGCGCGTAGCGCTCACGCTTGCGGCAGCGTGTTTTGCCGCGGGCACCTGCATCACGCGCTGCTATGTGCAGATTGCTGCTCCCGACAGTGAGCAGGGCGAGCGCGTTGTCGCAACGTATTTCTTTGGGCGCGCGGCCTATCTGGCCGATTGCGTGCCTGTCGCCAAGGATCTTGAGAGCATGGACATGGACGATATGCCGTGCAAGCGTGTGCTTGAGGCGTATGAGTCAACCGCTCCGGAGACGATTGAACCTGCGGAGGTTCATGCTCGTCCGCGTGATGACCATCGCATGCTGCCGCCGGCGCTGCGCGATCTGCTGCTTGCCGATACGGCTGACGAGCTGGAGGTCATGGAAGAGGACGACGACCCATACGTGGCCCGTGTTGTTGAATTGCGCGAGCAGGCAAAAGTCGACCGTACAGGTGCTTTTGAAGGTTTTTCCCGTCTTGTTGAGGAGTTGGAGGCCAAGTGCGCCGTCGCCGAGCTTTTGGCGACAGGTCCGGTTCAAACGCAGTTTTGCGATAACCAGCTGGTGCGCATGGCGCTACCGGTGTTGGAAGAAGACCGCTCTGTGCGAATCCTTCGTGCGCCCGATGCGCTGTACTTTGCCCAGCATGAGATCTGCAGCTTTTACGCCGAGCAAGAGGACTTTGAACGAGCACTGCCCGAGGTGCGCCATCTTTACGATCTGGCGCGCTCGTCCATGCAGTCGCACTTTGCGCTCATCAACGTGCTTGCGCGTCTGGAGCGCTTTGACGAGATTATCGAGGTGGCGCGCCACGGCCTACGTATTGCCAGCGATCGTTCTGCAATCGGCTACCTGTTCTATCGCTTGGCGTTTGCCTATTGGAATTGCGATCAGCTCGACCTGGCGCTGGCTTGTTACCGTCTGGTGCCGCGCGGCGAGGAGTCGGGCAGCAGCGCGCTGGAAGAAATGCAGGGCCTTATGAACGAGATGGGCGTCAGCGAGCCTCCGACGTTCGAGGAAGCGGTCGAGACCATCCGCACGGCTGGACTTGAGCTGCCGCCAGTGTCCGCCGTGACGAATCAGCTGGCGGATGCCGCCGTGCAACTGGTCGACAACGGCTTCTTTTTCCTTGCACGCGGTTGCATCTTCCAAATGTGGCGCACCATGGGTAACGACGAGCTCGGCTCCCTCAACCGCTCGCTGGGGTAGGGGCGATATAGAGGGGCCGCACCGCGCTATTTGTATCGGCGCGGGCGGGAGGACCCGGCAGGATTGGTAAGGCATAAAGCCGCCGAGCCTGCTAAAACTGTTAAACTCTGCTAAAGTTGCTAAACTTTGTTAAAGTTGTTAAAACTAGCAGAGGAGGGCAGAATGACGAAAGCTGTTAACCCCTTTAAGCCAACGGCGGGCATGAATCCGCCTGAGCTTATCGGACGGGACACTGTTTTGGATGACTTTGCCGAGGCTCTTGAGAATGGTCCTGGTGCCCCCGATCGACTCATGCGCATCTCGGGCGTCCGAGGCACAGGTAAAACGGTGCTCCTTAATGCATTGGGTGACCTTGCACGCAAAAAAGGATTCGAGGTCGTTGACGTTGCCTCCAATGCTGGTTTTTGCAATAGAATCCTCGAGGCTCTGCAGCGAAACGTTCGTCTTGAATCAATCTCGATTTCCCCATCGATTTTAGGGGTCAGCCTTGGCTCCATGGAGATGTCGAAGTCGGCCTCTCATCTGGGCGAGGCGATGTACGATGCTGCGAAGCGCGGTGGTCTGCTCATTACGCTCGACGAGATCCAGGATGCCTCAACTGAGGAAATGCGCGAGCTAGGCAATGAGATGCAGCTCTTGATCCGCCAAGGAGCGAATGTCGCTTTCGCTTTCGCCGGGCTGCCGACATCGGTAGATGGCGTGGTGGTGGATGATACGTTGACGTTCCTTCAGCGAGCCAAACATGTTGAACTTACTCGGCTTTCCGATTTTGAAGTTGGCGGATCGTTTGAGGATACGATGAGACGAGCGGGCAAGGAGCTCGACAAAGGTGCCGCTGAGCTATTAACAAAAGCTTCGGCAGGCTATCCCTTTATGGTCCAGCTGGTCGGATATTACGCTTGGCAGGTTGCTGCGCGCAGTGGGGCGGAGAGCGTGAGCGAAGAGGCGGCTCGTAAGGGTATCCAGGCGGCTCTTGATAGCTTTAATGCTATGGTGATTGCCCCAGCGCTGCGCAGGGTGTCGGAACGGCAGTTTCAGTATCTCGCGGCGATGGCTCAATGCGAGGGCGTCGATATCGCCAACGGCGATATCGCCAAGAAGATGGGTTTGTCGGCGAACAAAGTTGGGTCATATCGCAAGCGTCTGATCGATGCGGGGTTGATTGAGCCCGCGGGCTATGGCTGTGTTTCGTTTGCAATTCCGTACATGCGCGATTATCTGTTGGAGACCGTTCGAGAGGACTAATAAAGAATGGGCTGTCCGCGCTGTCGCTGGGGCCGTCCTTGTATCTTTGTCTCAACCTGTAACATCTGGAGGGGATTACGGCCTGCAGATGTTACAGGTTGAGATGATTGACTGAGACGTTTACTGGTAAAAGAGAGGTAAAAGAGGAAACGCCTCAAAATTCCCCTTGCCCAACTTCGGCTGTTTGGTTACTATAGAACGGCTGTTACGGAGAGCTGACCGAGAGGCCGAAGGTGCTCGCCTGCTAAGCGAGTATGCCCCAAAAGGGCATCTGGGGTTCGAATCCCCAGCTCTCCGCCAGTATGACTTTGAAGAAGGGTCCCATTTGGGGCCCTTTTTTATTATCAAGAATGGCAGCTGGGGATTAGAGTCCGAAAGGGCGTGAACATTAGGCAAACACGGGGCGCTTGAAAACGGGGAGACCCAGGCGTGCTCGTGCACCCCGGTGTGGGGTTCCGAGGGGATGGAGTAGAAATATGGTAAAGGTCGGGCTGCGTAAGCCGAATCTAAAGACATCACTCAAGGCAAGAACGACCGGCAGAGCGAAGCGCGCGGTAAAGCGGGCGATAATCCCCGGCTATGGTAAGAAGGGCATGGGGTGGATCAAAAATCCGAAGAAGGCTGCTTACAATGCCGTATACAGCAGAGCGACCGTCGGAGTTGGGGATGTCGCTCGCGCCGTTGCTAAATCAGGCGCTCGGAGCTCGGCGTCAAGGACGTCCTCAATTACTGTTTCATCGCATGAAATTACACCTTTGGCGAAGCCTGAACAGAAATCTCTCACTCGAGAGATTACGTCGGTTGACAGGGCAAACAAGGCGCTTTTGCTATGCTTCCTTCTTGGGTGGTCGGGCGCTCATAGGGCGTATGCACGGATGTGGGGTAGCTTCTTTCTATATCTCTTTACCTTTGGCCTTTTTGGATTTGGTTGGCTGTTTGATATTGTGACACTACTGATGAGACGCTCCGAGCTAAGGCGTCTCGGCGACAGTGATCAGACTCAACAGCAAGCGCCATGTTCCGTTGATTCTACATTCGATCGAAATGTCGCCGACTCCGGAAATTGGGAACAGCGTGGAGATGGGGAGGCTGCGGCTCGGCTAGAGCTTCAACGTAAAAACCGTGCCTATATGGAAGAAAACGGCATCGACGTGGAGATGTTTACCGAGGAAAAGGTCGCGGCGGACGCCTTGCGAACCATTGAGTCGGTATGCCCGTGCATGCTTAGGTTTGACCGAGGCATGAGCGAAGAGGAGCCAAGCATCAGCTTTTGCTCTCCAACAAAGACGGGGAAGATGCCCAAGAATGTCGTCGAGGCCCGCATTTACCATCAGGACGTGAAGCTATTGATGGATTCCCACGGCTTCGAATTGCCGGAGTATGGTGACAGCATCAATGTCATGATTAGTTATCTAGCTGATGGGCGCATAAATAAAGTCGATATCCATGGGTTCCATAATGGCCGCTCCGTTAGTGTCTCCATTCGCAGGCGGAGCGACGATCTTGTTATGACGAGTGCGGGCACCATCGGAGAAACGGGTGCCTGGCAATCGCTGTGTCCTGGGGCAGACCCCTCAGCTGGGGATCTTTTCAGGGCCTTGACCAAGGAGGTCGAAAGGATCTACTAGCATGCCCGGTGGACCCGTTTTCAAGGTCCGAAAAGACACAGCGAAGGTAAACGGCTAGCAATGTCGCTTTGGTGATTCTGACGCATCCCGTTTAAGAGGTATTCAAAAAGAGGCGCCCGTTGGACGCCTCTCCAATCTCAAATGTAATGTTCCCCCAGCCCTACATCTCGGGCGCCTTGGCTACGGTCTCGCTCTCGGCTGTGAGCGGGCGGTTGTCGATGCGGCGGCCCAAGCGATCGAGCTTCACGAGCAGCCATTCAATGGGATTCGGCCCTGCACCTTCCTCGTCGGCAACTAGGTCCATGACGGCGATCTTGGTGCCGTCCTGCTTGAGCGTAACGCTGCCCACCTTGTCGCCCACATGCACCGTGCCCGAAAGATCGTCGTAGCTAACCTTTTCGGTCACCTCGCCAGCAAGGGAAAACACGGTCGCTTGCGCCGTGGGGTCGGCGAGCGTGGCGTCGATCGTCTTGTCCGTCCAATCTGTCTGGCTAATGCGTGCCATGAGCGGGTTGCCGTTGGCGGTCTTTTCCTGCGTGTTGGCGATCGCGACCGTGACCTTGTGGCCGTAGTACCAATTGGCAAGGGTTGCGGTATCGGTAAAGCGCTGGTCGGTGGTGGTGGAGTTCAAAACGACGGTGTAGATCTCGTCGCCGTCGCGGTTGTAGGCGCTCGTAAAGCAATAGCCCGCGTCGTCGGTGGTGCCGGTCTTGCCGCCGATGTTGCCATCTTGGCCCAGCAAATAGTTATGCGTGTCCATGGAATGCGAATGGTCGGCGCCGTCGGCGCCCGTGACCTCGATCCAGGAATCCTCGCTCGCTACGACCTCGCGGATCGTGTCGTTTTTCATGGCCTCCTGCATCATCAGCGCTACGTCGTGTGCGGTTGAGTGCATATCGCCAGCCCACTCATCAAAGTCCAGACCGTGTGGGTTCTCAAAGACCGTGCCGGTGCAGCCGAGCTTCTTAGCGCGCTCGTTCATGGCCTTCACAAATGTGGCCTCGGCGTCTTTGGTCTTAGGGTCGATCTTCTTGCCCACATATTCGGCGAGCACGATGGCGGCGTCGTTGCCCGAGGGAATCATCAGGCCGCGCAGTGCCTGCTCCACGGTAAGCTCGTCGCCTTCGAGCAAGCCGGCGGTCGAATTACCCACGGTGGCTGCGGCGTTGCTCACCGTGACCTTCTCGTCCATCTTGCAATTCTCGACGGTTAGGATTGCGGTCATGACCTTGGTGATCGAGGCAATCTTGACCTGCTCATCGGCGTCGCGGGCATAGTAGACGGTGCCGTCTTTGCCCATGACGAGGGCATTGGTCGCATCGATATCGGGCAGGTTTTCGGCCGTGATACCGCGCACATCGGCGGTTTTGCCGCAAACATTGTCGGTCGTGAGCACTTGGGCGCCGGCGACGGTGGGCGCGCCAGCGGCAAGGGCGATAGCGCAGACAAAGCCGGCGGCAAGCTGGGCTGAGCGCTTTGCAAAAGAGGTGAGGGACTTCACGGATTTCGCTTTCGACGGGATGGTCTCTTCTGGAACTAGAGTATATCGTTTGCCGGCGTCGGCGATCATCGCGTGCGTGCGTGGCCCACATCCGCGCTCGAACGGGCACAAGGGTGCTTAAGGCCGACTTAATCACCCACGCTTGTTGTGTGTGGCGTGCGTCGCCTCGGGCATAATGGAGCGCGAGAGGAGCACGCATGAACGAGCGCATACTGGTAGTTGATGACGAGAAGGCCATCGCCGACTTGGTTGGTATCTACCTTACAAAAGAGGGCTTTGATGTCCAGATTGCCTATAGCGGGGCCGATGCTGCCAAGGCAATCTTGGAGCAGGAGTTCGATCTGGCGCTGCTGGATGTCATGCTGCCCGATATCGATGGATTTGAGCTGCTGCGTACGATCCGTTCCAGCCATACCTATCCTGTGATTATGCTGACGGCGCGCGATGCCCAGCAAGACAAGATCGAGGGCCTTTCGCTTGGCGCGGACGATTACGTGGTCAAGCCGTTCCGCCCGCTGGAGCTCATCGCGCGTGTGCACGCTCAGCTTCGCCGCTACACCAGCTACGGTAGCCGTGCGCAGGCGGCCGAGTCGCCGACCATTCAGCTCGACGGCTTGGAGATCAACCGCGATGCTCGTTCCGTGACGGTGGACGGTTCACCGGTACGCCTCACGCCAACCGAGTATTCAATCTTGCTGTATCTGGTCGAGCATCGCGGCAGCGTGGTGGCCGTGGAGGACCTGTTCCGCGCAGTGTGGAACGAGGACTTTATGCCCGGCTCCAACAATACGGTGATGGTACACATTCGCCACTTGCGCGAAAAGATCGGCGATGACGCACAAAAGCCGCGCTTTATCAAAAACGTCTGGGGCGTCGGCTACATCATCGAATAACGCTTTTCGCTTGTGAGGATCTTGATATGACAAAAGACGATAGGCAAGCGTTCGAGGTGCCCGATCGGCTCTTTGAATACGTGAGGTCGGTCGTCGACAACCGCGCGCTTGCAACGGTGCTGCTCTTTTTGCTGAGCCTGCTGCTGATTGGCATCGACAACATCGTCGGAATCTTGGCGGTGCTGCTTGTCGGCTTTTTGCTGATCGATCGATTTGAGATCGTGTGCCGCTGCGTGGTGATTGGCGGCGCCGCGTGGGCCATGACGTTGGCGATTGGCGCCATGGCGCTCGGCGGCATCGAAGGGCCGGTGCTGTTCGATGCCGGCTTTGTATTCAACATGCTTGGCTTTGTGCTGGCGCTTGCCGCGTGCGTGCTGTTCTTGTGTGGCCGCGCCCTGTACTACCAGGGCTACGAGCAGGGCGAGCAGCATGCCGATTGTGTGCTGGCCGCTCGTATTCAAGATCGCCTGATCGATCACCCCGACACCTGGGATAACATCGACGGCGACTTCTTGGAGGTCGAGGGCGCCCTTAACCGCGTGCGTGACCGTGAGCGCAAGGTGCAGCAAGCTCTGCGTGACGAGTCGCATCGCAAGGACGATTTGGTCACGTACTTGGCACATGACCTACGCACCCCGCTTGCCAGTGTGGTGGGCTATCTTTCGCTGCTGCAAGAGGCTCCCGAGCTGCCGGTTGAGCAACGTGCGCACTTTACGGGCGTGGCGCTCGACAAGGCGCACCGGCTCGATACGCTCATCGAAGAGTTCTTCGATATCACGCGCTTTGACTTCCACGATATCGTGCTCACGCGCGGCTATGTTGATCTGGGGTTGCTGCTGGCTCAGGTGACTGACGAGTTCTATCCCATCCTCAACGAGCAGCATAAGGAAGTCCAAGTTGATATTCGCGAGGACCTGACGGTGCTCGTGGATGGCGACAAAATGGCTCGCGTGTTCAACAACATCATGAAAAACGCTATTGCCTATAGCTATGAGGGCTCGACCATCACGATCGAGGCCAGACGCCGGGACGGCGGTGGCGTGCGCGTGCGCTTTATCAATCAGGGCGATCCCATCCCTGCGGCTAAGCTCAAGGTGATCTTTGAGAAGTTCTATCGCCTGGATGCGGCGCGTGCGACCAATCGCGGCGGCGCTGGACTGGGGCTTGCCATCGCCAAGGAGATCGTATGCGCGCACGGCGGTACCGTTGCATGTGAATCGACGCCCGAACACACGATATTCACCATCGAGCTGCCCGCCGCATAGCCAGCGTGCCCTTACAAACACTTGACAATGCGCTCACGTGCATATGAGCCGCGATTCCTACTATCGATACTGCTGAATTGATATCGATGTGGAGGTATGCGGTATGACGGCTGCTGCGGCTGTGGAGCCCACG
This sequence comes from uncultured Collinsella sp., assembly GCA_902496115.1. GTDB lineage: Bacteria > Actinomycetota > Coriobacteriia > Coriobacteriales > Coriobacteriaceae > Collinsella. The sequence continues at coordinate 29,882 of CABUZK010000004.1, forward strand.
GAGCTTGAAGAACTCATGAAAGCGCAGGCCGAGGCCGCGCACGAGCGCGAGGTTGGGGATGCGACTCGCCCCACGGCAGAGGATCTTGCCGCCTCGCCGACGCGAATCGATGTTGAGGGCCTCGACCTGTTCTATGGCGACCACCATGCGCTCAAGGACGTGAATATCAAGATCCGCGACAAGCAGATTACCTCGTTCATCGGGCCTTCGGGCTGCGGAAAGTCCACGTTGCTGCGCTGCTTTAACCGCATGAACGACGGCATCAAGGACTGCCGAATCGAGGGCAAGATTGCGCTCGATGGTCAAGATATCCTGGGCGACTACGACATCTGCCGCCTTCGCCAGCGCGTGGGCATGGTGTTCCAGCGCCCCAACCCGTTTCCCATGAGCATCTACGACAACGTCGCCTATGGGCCGCGCGGTATGGGTGTGCGCGATCGCGTCGTGCTCGACGAGCTGGTCGAAGACTCCCTGCGACGCGCCGCCCTGTGGGACGAGGCCAAGGACAAGCTCAAAGAGTCGGGTCTGGGTCTTTCGGGCGGCCAGCAGCAGCGCCTGTGCATCGCCCGCGCACTTGCCGTGCAGCCCGACATTCTGCTGATGGACGAGCCGACCTCGGCACTCGATCCTGTGTCGACGCTGGTGGTGGAGCAGCTGGCCTGCGAGCTCAAAGAGACCTGCACGCTCGTGGTCGTTACGCACAATATGCAGCAGGCGGCGCGTATCTCCGATTCGGTCGCATTCTTTTTGCTGGGTGAGCTGGTGGAGCACGCGCCCACCGCGCAACTCTTCAAGAATCCGACCGATCCGCGCACGGCGGATTATTTGACGGGACGTTTTGGCTGATACCATCTAGTAAAGGTACCTTTAGGGTTAAGATGCGGTCATGCCGGCCGCAAAGGGGTTCAACATGATCTATTACGTCGAGGACGATGACAACATCAGGGATCTGACGGTCTACGCGCTGCGCAAGCAGGGAATCGAGGCCGAGGGCTTTTCGTGCGATGGCGAGTTTAAGGCCGCCGTGGCGCGACGGGTACCCGATGCTGTCCTGCTCGACATCATGCTGCCCGATACCGATGGTTTGGCGATTATGCGCCGCCTGCGCGCCGACCGCCTGACGGCGACGGTGCCCATCATGATGCTTACCGCCAAGGACACCGAGCTCGACAAGGTGATGGCGCTCGATGGCGGTGCCGACGATTACCTGACTAAACCCTTCTCGCTCATGGAGCTCGCCAGCCGCTGCCGCGCACTGCTGCGTCGCGGCGGCATGGTCAAGCAGGCGAGCGATGTGCTCAGCGTGGGCGACATCGTGCTCTCGCCCAGCCATCGCGAGGTGACCGTTGCCGGCGAGCCGCTTAAGCTCACCCTGCGCGAGTTCGACCTGCTCGAGTACCTCATGCGTAAGCCCGGCGTGGTCTTTACCCGCGAGTCGTTGCTGCAGAGCGTGTGGGGCTGGGACTTCGACGGCGGTTCGCGCACCGTTGACGTGCACGTGCAGACGCTTCGCCAAAAACTGGGCGAGCATGCCAGCGCCATCGAGACCGTGCGCGGCGTGGGCTACCGCTTGGCCGAGCCTTCTGCCGGTGATGGTGCCGAAGGTGACGACACCGCGGCCACCGCATCGGAGGAGTAACCCGTGGTCTTCGCCCCCCATGGAAAACATACGCTGTCGCACCGCGTTTTTGTGACGATCTTTGTCTGCGCCATGGCGGTTATCGTGGCGTTTACGGTGCTGGGTGCGTTCTTTGTGCAAAACACCTTGGCGGATGCCACGAGTGCCAATCTGGCGCAGGAAACCGAGCTCATTGCTGCCGCCCTCGACGAGCAGCAGGAGCCCATCCCGTTCTTGCGTAGCCTCGATCGCGAGGACTTGCGCATCACGCTGATTAACAAGGATGGATCGGTTGCCTACGACAACGAGGCGTCGCCTTCCACATTGCCCAACCACGGCGATCGCCCCGAGGTCATCGAGGCCTTTGAGAATGGTTCGGGTTCCGCGGAGCGCGCAAGCTCTACGCTCGACGAGATTATGCTGTATCGCGCCGTCGCCCTTGATAACGGCCAGGTTGTCCGCTTGGCGCAGGCCCAGCCTGGCGTTGCGGCGATTTTGCTGTCGATGGTGGCGCCGATGCTGCTTATCGCAGCAGCGGGTGCGGTACTCTCGTTTTTTATGGCGCGCCGCGAGTCCCGTGCCATCATCGCGCCGTTGCAAGAGGTGGATTTGGACCACCCACGCCGTAGCTATGAGCACGCCTATGCCGAGATGGTCCCCATGCTTGAGCGTATCGAGTCGCAGCGCCAGGAACTCAAGCGCCAAATGGCGGTGCTAGCGGACAACGACCGTATGCGCCGCGAGTTCACGGCGAATATCACCCATGAGCTCAAGACGCCGCTTACGGCGATTTCGGGCTATGCCGAGCTCATCGCAAACGGCATGGTCGAGGGCGAGGGCGACCTGCGCAACTTTGGCGGTCGCATCTATCGTGAGGCGGGCCGCTTGGCAGCGCTTGTCAACGATATCCTTACGCTGTCTAACTTGGACGAGGCCGAGCGTGCAACTGAGGGCGAGGCGGTGCCCATTGGTTCCACGGAGCCTATTGAGCTCTCGCGTGCCATCTACGCGGTTGAGCAGCGTCTTGAACAGGTCGCCCGTCAGGCGAATGTGACGATAAGTCATGAGACCAAGCCTGTGGTCATCGAAGGCGTGTCGCGCTTGATTGACGAGCTCATCTATAATCTGGCGAGCAACGCCATCCGCTACAATCGACCCGGCGGTACGGTTACGCTGCAGTGCGGCACCAACGACGAAGGCCATCCGTTCCTTGCGGTCGCCGACACGGGAATCGGTATCGCGCCTGAAGAACAGGGCAAGGTATTTGAGCGGTTCTATCGCGTGGACAAGAGTAGGTCCAAGGCGCGCGGCGGAACCGGTCTGGGGCTTGCCATTGTCAAGCATGCGGCCCTGTATCATCACGCCACGCTCGATCTGTCGAGCGAGTTGGGCGTGGGAACCACCATTACGGTGACGTTTCCCATACAGCAGGACGAGCCATTCGCATAGCGATACAACATAGGTATTGATGTAGACGCCGCATTTGACTTTCGGGTGCGGCGTTGTTGTGCAATTTTACGATTGCTTCCGACATTTTTACAGGAGAGCCTGTTTCTTATGTATAGAGTTTGGTCTCGGTAAAAAGATGCGATAACATACGGACAGTTTTGTCAATCCGAACTGGGGAAATGAAAGGCAAGCTGCATGACCCTTCTCGAACTGTTCCAGCTGCTGAAGAAGCACCTCAAGCTGGTCATCACCCTTCCGGTGGTCTGCGCGATCGCCATGGGCATCGTGTCCTTCGCCGCGATGGACAACACCTATACCGCGACGACGAGCATGTACATTCTCGCCAAGACCGACGATAGCGGCCAGATGAGCTACAACGATCTCTCGGCGAGCCAGATGCTTTCCAACGATATCGCCACGCTGCTGGATAGCGATAGCGTTAAGAGCGGCGCAGCCAATGAACTGGGCCTCACCGATCTGGATGACTACAAGGTGTCTGTTTCCTCCGAGACTACCACGCGTGTCATTACGCTTTCGGTTACCGGCACCGATGCCAAGGAGACGGCTAAGGTCGCAAAGGCCATGGCCAGCTCGGTGAGTACGGTCGCTCAGAACGTCGGCGCTGCCCAGAGCATCAACGTTATCGACGAGGCTAAGACCCCCGAAGCCCCCAGCGGTCCCAAGCGTATGCTGTACGTTGCTGTCGCGTTCCTCGCGGGCATCTTTATCGCAGTTGCCTATGTCGTTTTGGCAGACATGCTCAACACCCGCATCCGCGGTGCCGAAGAGGCAGAAGAGCTCCTGGGCATTCCCGTTGTTGGCCGAATTCCGGCTATGAAAGGTGGTAAATAGGCATGGCTAAGGCAAAGAACACCGATAAGCTCGTTGTACAGAATGCCGCCAAGACCCTTCTGGCCAACATCCGCTTTGCGAGCGTGGACGACCCCATTCGCACCATCACCGTTACGTCCTCGATTCCCAACGAGGGCAAGTCTACGGTTTCCATCAACCTTGCCCAGGCTATCGCCACCAGCGGCAAGAGCGTCCTGCTGGTCGAGGCTGATATGCGTCGCAGGTCCCTTGCCGATATGCTCGGCGTCCGCTCCCGCGGCGGACTCTATGCAGTCCTTTCCGAGCAGGTTTCTATTGACCAGGCGATTGTCGAGACGGGTCAGAAGAACTTCTACTTCCTCGATGCCGAGCCGCATATTCCCAATCCTGCCGACATCATCGTCTCTCACCGCTTTGCCAAGCTGGTAAAGGCACTGTCCGCCAAGTTCCAGTACGTCATCTTTGATGCTCCCCCGGTCGGCACTTTCATCGATGCTGCCGAGATCGCAAGTCTGACCGACGGTGCGCTTTTTGTCGTGCGTGAGGATTTCACCAAGCGCGAGGAGGCGCTCAACGCCATCGGTCAGCTTAAGAAGTCCGAGAAGGTCAAGCTCATCGGTACCGTTATGAACTACTGCGAGACCGAGACCAGCGAGTACTACTACTCCTACTACACCAAGGACGGTAAGAAGGTGAAGAAGGGCTCCGACAATCAGGGGACTTCCAAAAAGGGCATCTTCACCAACCGAGCAAACGTTTAGTTGATTAAGGCTGACCTATGCGTGACATTCATTGCCATATCTTGCCGGGTGTAGACGACGGCGCCGCCGATCTCGATGAGAGCTTGGCGATGCTCGAGGCTGCCAAGCGGGCCGGTGTAACCAGAATCGTTTGCACTCCTCACTGCCGTGATCCCTATTTTGATTACGACAAGATGTGGGATGCCTTTGAGCTGCTGCGTGATAACGCTGACGGTTTTCCGCTCCAGATGGGCTTCGAGGTCAACCATCGAAAGCTCGTTGAGCTTGGTATCGATGCCGCGGAGCACTTGCATTTCGATGGAACCAACGAGTTTCTGCTCGAGCTTTCGACGCATGCCGATGCGTATGCGTTTAGAGAGTACGAGAACACGATTTACGATTTGCAGTGCCGTGGCTACCAGGTGATCATCGCTCATCCTGAGCGCTATCGTGCGGTTCAAAAGGATGTAAGCGTGGCGGAGCGCCTGGTCGATATGGGCTGCAAGCTGCAGGCTTCGGCGGACTTTATTGCCGGCGGTCGCTTTGGTCGCGAGAAAAAGCCGGCACAGCGCCTGTTCGATCAGAACCTGTACAGCTTCATCGCGAGCGATGCCCATAACGTGGGTCATTATGACTGCCTGGCGAAGGCTCGCGCGAAGTTTAGCGTGCGCGGAGCTCATTTTCGCTAATATCTGTCCCTAACGTTCGCATTGAATGAAGGGGCAGTCATGGATATTCAACTTAAGACGGGATGCTTTGATGACGCGGCGTTGGTGCGCCGCGTCGTTTTTATGGACGAGCAGGGCTACGAGAATGAGTTCGACGCTATCGACGAGGATCCGAACTGCATTCATGTGACGCTCTATGTAGACGACGAGCTTGCCGGTTGCTCGCGCGTGTTTCCCGAAGAGCTTGAGCGCGTGGCTGACGCAGAGGCTCCGGTGTCGCCGGCGTGCGACTTGGACGAAGGCGTCGCGGCGGGGGAGACCTATATTATGGGGCGTGTGGCTGTGCTGCCGAGCATGCGCCGTCGCGGTCTGGCGAGCAAGATCGTCGAGGCCAGTGATGCCGCCGCGTGTGATGCCGGTGCCAAGCTCATAAAACTGCATGCGCAGGAATACGTGCTGCCACTCTATGCCAAGGCGGGTTACGCGCAGATCGCGCCGGTAGATTACGAGGATGAAGGTCAGCCCCACGCCTGGATGGCCAAGCGGGTCGAGGGTGGCAGATAGGGACGTTCCTTTTCTGCCGGCAGTTGGGGACACTCCTTGGCAATTGACGCATTGGAGCGCTCGGACATACAGTTTTTCGATTCCGTATGTATATATGCGCGTTAATGGGTTATAAAATCTAAGTCTGAACATAGCAGGTCTGCGATGCGGCTCGGGCGACCGGGCCGTTTTTGCGGACAGGGGTAGCGCGAAAGGACTGCACATGCGTCAATTTAAGACCGAGAGCAAAAAACTGCTCGACCTCATGATCAACTCCATCTACACCAATAAGGAAATCTTCCTGCGCGAGCTTATCTCTAACGCGAGCGACGCCGTCGACAAGCTCAACTTTAAGAGCCTGCAGGACCCGAGCGTCAAGATCGACCAGGGCGACCTGGCCATTCGCGTCTCCTTTGATAAAGACGCCCGCACCATTACCATCTCGGATAACGGCATTGGCATGACCGCCGAGGAGCTCGAGCGCAATCTGGGCACCATCGCCCATTCCGGCTCCGAGGAGTTTAAGACCGAAAACGCCGAGCAGCAGGGTTCGGATGTCGACATCATCGGTCAGTTTGGCGTGGGCTTCTACTCGGCTTTTATGGTTGCCAGTCATGTGAAGGTCGTCAGCCGCGCCTATGGCGAGGATGTCGCCCATGTGTGGGAATCCGACGGTCTTGAGGGCTACACCATCGAGGACGGCGAGCGCGCCGAGCACGGTACCGATGTCATCCTGACGCTGCGCGAGAATGAGAAGCTCGATGCCGACGGCGAAGCCGAGACCTACGATCGCTTCCTGACCGAGTGGGGCCTCAAGAGCCTGATTCAGCAGTACAGCAACTATGTGCGCTACCCGATTCAGATGATGGTGTCCAAGAGCCGCCAGAAACCCAAGCCCGAGGACGCCGGCGACGATTACAAGCCCGAGTACGAGGACTACCAGGAGCTCGAGACCGTCAATTCCATGACACCGATCTGGAAGAAGCGCAGCTCCGATGTCGAGCAGAAGGACTACGACGAGTTCTACAAGTCCACGTTCCACGACTTTGACGATCCTGCGCGCACCATCAGCTTCCATGCCGAGGGCACGCTCGAGTATGACGCCCTGCTGTTTGTGCCGGGTCGCGCGCCGTTCGATCTGTACAGCAAGGACTACGAGAAGGGCCTGGCGCTCTACAGCTCCAACGTTCTGATTATGGAGAAGTGCGACGACCTGCTGCCCGACTACTACAACTTTGTCCGCGGCGTCGTGGATTCCGCCGACGTGTCGCTCAACATCTCGCGCGAGACGCTGCAGCAGAACCGTCAGCTCAAGGCTATCGCCAAGCGTGTGGAAAAGAAGATTACCGCCGACCTTGAGGACATGCGTGACAACGACCGCGAGGCCTACGAGAAGTTCTTTGAGAACTTTGGCCGCGGCCTTAAGTACGGCATCTACTCGAGCTATGGCATGAAGGCCGATGAGCTCGCCGACCTGTTGCTGTTCTGGTCTGCCAAGGAACAGAAGATGATTACGCTGGCCGAGTATGCCAAGGGCATGCCCGAGGATCAGAAGGCCATCTACTACGCCGCCGGTGACTCGCGTGAGCGCTTGGCCAAGATGCCCGTGGTAAAGGGCGTGCTCGACCGCGGCTATGACGTGCTGCTACTGACGCAGGATGTGGATGAGTTCACCTTCCAGGCCATGCGTGAGTACGTTGCCGCCGATATGCCCAAGATCTACGAGGACGATGCTGCCCGCGAGGCTGCCGAGAAGGCTGTGGCCGATGGTGCCGAGCCCGAGGTCGAGGATCGTCATCTGGAGCTCAAGAACGTCGCGACCGGTGATCTTGACCTGGCGACCGAGGACGAGAAGAAGGAGGCCGAGGACGCCACCAAGGAGAACGAGGACCTCTTTAGCGCTATGAAGGAGGCGCTCGGCGACAAGGTCGAGAAGGTCGCCGTCTCTGCGCGCCTGACCGATGCTCCCGCGTGCATCACCACCGAGGGCCCGCTTTCGCTCGAGATGGAGAAGGTGCTCCAGAAGGGACCCGAGGGCGCGCCCGACGGCATGCCCAAGAGCCAGCGCGTGCTCGAGCTCAACGCCAAGCACCCGGTCTTTGCCAAGCTCGTCGCTGCTCAGAAGGCGGGCGACGCCGACAAGATCAAGCAGTACTCCGGTCTGCTCTATGACCAGGCTCTGCTGGTCGAGGGCATCCTCCCCGAGGATCCTGTGGCCTTCGCAGCAGCTGTCTGCAACTTGATGTAGTTAGGTAGTTACGCGGTTCTACGAACCGCGTAACGGCTCGACGCTGCCCTTCGTTCCGCCGTTCTAACGAACGGCGGACCAGCCGACGCTGCGCGGGCACCAGAGCGACAACTTGTCATTCAAAGAGGACGGCATGACCAGAAGGTCTATGCCGTCCTCTTTTCATGCCAATTTGTTCGCTCTGGTGCCCGCTCGCTGGCATTACCAAAACATCGGCGGTCCAATAATGATCCCTTGGGAACGGGGGAAAGTAGTCATCGGGGACGTTTTTGTTTGACTAGTCGTTTAAGGACGTCCCCAATGACTAGTTGGGTTGCTAATTTGTGCGGGTTGTGGTTTTGTGACCTGCTGAAATTAAAGATACTGTACAACTGTACGCTAACTCATCTTCGTAGTATATTGCTACCCGCAAAACTCAATACCATTGTGCTCTGAGACGCTAAAGCGCCTACGTACAATGGTTGTCGATAGTACGATTTGATTCAACGACAGGATGGATGGTCCAAGCGTGAGTCTCGGCAGCAAACTATCCAACGCAAAGGTCTCCTTTGCGATCTTTAAGCGCGACATCAAGCGATTGCTCGTGAACCCCGTCGCCTTGGTGGTTACCCTTGGCGTGTGCGTTATTCCCTCGCTGTATGCCTGGTACAACATCGTGGCCAACTGGGATCCGTACGGAAATACCCAGGGTATCAAGATTGCCATCGCCAACAACGATCGGGGCACCCAAAACGACTTGGCGGGCGAGCTCAACGCGGGCGACCAGGTCGTCGATCAGCTCAAGGAGAACGATCAGCTGGGCTGGACCTTCGTCGATTCGGCGGCCGACGCCAAGGAGGGCGTCGAGAGCGGTGAGTACTATGCGGCCATCGTAATCCCTAAGAACTTCTCGGATAACCTGGTCTCGATGCTCGACGGCAACTACCATCAGCCCAAGCTTACGTACTACGTCAATGAGAAGAAGAGTGCTATTGCGCCCAAGGTTACCGACACCGGTGCAAGCACCATCGAGGAGCAGATCAACTCGGAATTTGTCTCCACAGTGGGCGAGACCGTTGCCAGCATCGCCAAGGATGCCGGGGTCGATTTAAAGGACAAGGCAACCCAGACTCAGAATTCGTTGGCTGGTTCGGTATCAGAGGCATCCGGTACCTTGGGTGAGGTGCGCGATTCGATTGGCGACATGAATGCCGCCATCGATAAGACGAGTGGCGCTATCGCCTCGGCTGATGCCGCGTTGGCGGGCCTGCAGGGTCAGACGCCCTCTCTAACGCAGGCAATCGCTCAGGGCAATGACCTGCTGGGCGAGGCGCGCGCTACGGCGGGCAACTCTGTCGCCTCGCTCTCCAAGGCACTCTCGGAAGGCAGCCTTGCGCTCACCAAGACGTCAGCCTCCGCGAACGCTGCGATTGGCAAGCTGACGGGCGCGGTCACATCTACGACCACCCGCATCGACAACTCGCTTGAGTCTCTCCAAGCGACGATCGACCACAATAAGGCCGTTATCGGGCACTTGGAAATTCTCGTTAATGACACGTCGACAGGTTCCAAGGAAATTGACGCGCGCATTGTATCGACCATCGATTTGCTCCGCGAGCAGAATGAAAAGCTTCAGAGCATCAAGGACGGTCTGTCTGCGCAGTCGAGCGCCATGGCGAATGACGCCGCGGCTGTCTCGGGCGCCAGCGACGCTATCAATAACGCAATCCAGACCGGTGCGACCAACCTTGGCCAGGCCCAGACGGACCTGGGTCAAAACGCGCTGCCGAAGGCCTCGAGCGCGCTTGATTCATTTTCCGCCGTCTCGGGTGATCTGACGGGAATCGTGTCTGGCCTCACGCCTACTATTGCAAGTGCGCGCGGTACGCTTTCGCAGCTTAACGCTACGCTCGGCCAGGCCAAGACCACGCTGTCCCAGACCGATTCCTCGCTTGCCAAGGTCCAGGACAAGCTTGCGACCGCAGCCAATGACATCGCGGCGCTGCAGACCTCTGAGTCTATGGGCGAGCTCGCCGACCTTATGGGCGTCGACGTCGATGATGTTGCAGATTTCATGGCCTCTCCGGTCGAGCTGACGTCCAAGTCGATCTATCCGGTCAAGAGCTTTGGCTCGGGCATCGCTCCCTTCTACACCAACCTGGCGCTTTGGGTGGGCGGTTACGTACTCATCGCCATCTACAAGCTCGAGGTCGATCGCGAGGGCATTGGCAGCTTTACGGCGCGCCAGGGCTACTTCGGCCGTTGGATGCTCCTGGTGATCCTGGGCGCGCTCCAGGCCACCATCGTTACGGTAGGCGATCTGGTGATTGGCGTGCAGTGCATCAACCCGCTGCTGTTCGTGCTGGGCGGCATCGCCATCTCGTTCACCTACGTCAATATCATCTATGCGCTGTCCACTACGTTTAAGCACATCGGCAAGGCAATCGGCGTCATTCTCGTCATCGTGCAGATTCCGGGTTCGTCGGGCATGTATCCCATCGAGATGATGCCCGGCTTCTTCCAGTGGCTGCACCCGCTGCTGCCCTTTACCTACGGCATCAATTTGCTGCGCGAGACGGTCGGCGGCATGTACTCGTTTAACTACCTGTTTAACCTGTGCATTCTGGGCGTGTTCTTGATCGTGGCGCTCTTTATCGGTCTGCAGCTGCGTCCGCTGCTGCTCAACCTTAACCTGCTCTTTGATAAACAGCTTTCCACGACGGGTATGATGATCTGCGAGTCCAACGACCTTCCGCGCCAGCGCTACTCGCTGCGCACGGCCATGCGTGTCATGCTCGATTCCGATTCGTACCGTCGCGAACTGCTCGATCATGCGGTCGCCTTTGAACATCGCTACCCGTACTACATCAAGGGCGGTTTTGCCGCCGTGGTGGGCGTTCAGGTCCTGCTCTTTGTCCTGTCGACGGTTCTCGATATCGACAATAACGGCAAGATCATCCTGCTTGTCATTTGGATCATCTCGGTTATTGCCATCTGCGGCTGGCTTATCAATATCGAGTACATCCGCTCGAGCCTCAACACCCAGATGCGCATCTCGGCGCTTTCGGATGAGGACCTGCGCCGCGAGATGCGCGAGCACACGGCCGCCATTCCGGCCGCTCGTCGCATGTTCGGCTTGAATGCGAGCGAGCGGGGGTCTGAACCCAAGACTCAGGCTGTCAACCAATGTGGTCATCGCGATGCGGCCCATGTGCCCGAGAACGGGGATGACACGTTTGTGATGAATGAAAAGAACGCCCCGCTCGGCAAGCACTCCAAAGGAGGTGAGGCATAAATGAAGAACATCCTGCATCTGTTTAAGCGCGATGTCCAAAACGTGTCTCGCTCCGTAATCGGCTTGGTTGTCGTGATGGGCCTCATTATCGTACCGTGCCTGTACGCGTGGTTTAACATCGCCGGCAGCTGGGATCCGTACGGCAACACCGGCAATCTTAAGATCGCCGTGGTCAACACCGATGAGGGTTACGAGAGCGATCTGATCCCCGTCGAGGTCAACGTGGGCGAAAACGTGACCGCCACCCTGCGCGGCAACGAGAACTTCGACTGGGTTGTGCTCAACGATCGAGAAAAGGCCATCGAGGGCGTCAAATCGGGCGCATACTATGCGGCTGTCGTTATCCCTAAGACGTTTAGTGCCGATATGATGACGCTCTTTTCGACCGACGTTAAGCATGCCGATATCGAGTTTTACGAGAATCAGAAGGCCAACGCCATCGCGCAGATCGTGACCGAGAAGGGTTCGAGCGCCGTTCAGAACCAGGTTAACGAATCTTTTACCGAGACCATTACGAGCATCGGTCTTAAGACGGTGTCCAGCCTGCTCGATTACATGAGCACCGACCAGGTCAGCAACTTTATCGCCAACCTGTCCTCGACGCTCGGCGATTCGATTGGGGACCTGCAAGACGTTCAGGCTAATGCTTCGTCGCTGGCGGGCATTTTGAGCTCTACGTCCGATTCGTTGACGTCGGCGAGCGGTATGCTCCAGCAGACGGGTACGGTCGATGAGTCGACCAAGCAGTTGATGGAGCATGCCAAGAGCGGCATGAGCGATTCCAAAGAAGCGCTGAAGGCCGCCAACGACGCCATCAACGCCGCGATTGACGGAAGCGCGGGCTCGTTCGACAACGTGTCCGCCGAGCTTGTGAAGGCATTCGATGCCGCGAATCAGCATGTCGACCTTACGGTGTCTCAGCTCAACGATGCCGCGGCGGCGCTCAATACACGTGCCGACGATATCGACGCCACGGCCGACCAGCTCCGCGGCTTTGCCGAGCAGGTCAGTGACGAAAAGCTCCAGGAGAGCCTTAAATCTGTGGCAACATCGCTGGGCAGGATCGCGGTGGAGTATCGCAACAACGCCAAGGACCTGACGGCAACTGCTAAGTCCCTTTCTGACAGCATGGCAGAGGTCAACAGCACGCGTGCCGAGGTCGATCAGGCCATCGCCGATGCCAAGGCCGGCATCGCGGGCGCAAAATCCGATTACGATTCCACGTTCTCGGTTAAGGCCAAGGAGCTCAAGAAGACCGTCTCGGGCATCCTAGACTCGCTCGATGGTATCTCGGGCGATCTGGATAGCGCCGTAGACGGCCTGACCGACGCATCCGGTTCGCTGGCAAAGGGCCTCTCCAAGGCTGCAAAGCTGGTCAACAAGGCTTCCGATCAGTTGGGCGAAGCGTCGGACAAGATCAGCGCGTTTAAGGACGAGCTCGACGGTGCCTTGATGTCAGATGACCTCGCTACGATCAAGACGATGATCGGCAATGATCCCGAGGGTCTGGCCGTGTCGCTTTCCGGTCCCGTCGCGCTCGACCGCAAGCCGGTCTATCCGATCCGCAACTACGGCTCGGCCATGGCGCCGTTCTATACGATTTTGTCGCTGTGGGTGGGCTCGATTGTTCTGGCGGCCATGATGAAGGTCTCGGTTGACGATGAGCTTATCAACGAGCTCATTCCCGTGCGCCTGCACGAGATCTACCTGGGCCGTTATCTGTTCTTTGGCGGTCTGGCCTTGCTGCAGGCGACGCTCGTGTGCGCGGGCGACATTCTGTTCTTTGGCATCCAGTGCGACAACCCGTTGCAGTTTGTGCTGGCGGGCTGGGTCGCGAGTCTCGTGTTCTCCAATATCGTCTACACGCTTACGGTTTCGTTTGGCGATATCGGCAAGGCCCTCGCTGTCGTGCTGCTGGTCATGCAGGTCGGCGGTTCGGGCGGTACGTTCCCCATCGAGATGACCGGTCCCGTGTTCCAGGCAATCTATCCGTTCCTGCCGTTTACCCACGGCATCAACGCCATGCACGCCGCCATGGCCGGTGCCTACCATATGGAGTACTGGGTTGAGCTGGGTATTCTGGCGAGCTATCTGATTCCGTCGCTGGCCCTGGGCGTCGTCTTCCGCCGCCCGGTTATCAAAGCTAACGACTGGATCATCGAAAAGCTGGAATCAACAAAGCTAATTTAGTGCGGCAACGTTAACGCTGACGCAGCACTAATGCCAGCGAGCGAGCCGCATTTGCGCCAAGGTGACGTGAAATGAAAGGGCGCTGACCTTCTGGTCGCGCCCTTGAAATTGAACGTCAGATTGGCGTGAATGCGGCTCGCGCAGCGTCGGCCGGTCCGCCGTTCGGCAGAACGGCGGAATAAAACTATTTCACGTCACCTTGCTCGCTTGGGGCCGTTTTCGCTGACGTTGACGGAACATCGAGGTTCACTTTGCCGACGCTTTAGCGGGCTGGATTGCACGGGCTGCTTGGTTATTGCTACAGTAGCGGGGCGTGCCGGGGGTCCGGTGCGTCCCGTTTTTATTTGACCATGAGGCGGCACGCAGCCATACGCGTGCGGACACCACGCCCAGATTGAGTGCGAGGATGTTCCATGGCCCAATACGCTGCCAACGAAATCGAAAACTTGCCCGATAGCCCAGTAGCCCGTGAGGATTTGGGCGCGGGCGGTATTCCCCGGGGCGCCGGCGCGCGCTCTCCGCTGTTCTGGAAGGTTCTGCTCCTTTCGGTGGCGGTCATCTGGGGCTACTCCTTTACCACTATGAAGGACGCACTCGGCACCATTCCGGTGTTCGCGCTGCTCTATGTACGTTTTCTGCCCGCAGCGTTGGTCATGTTTGCCGTCTTCCACAAGCGCATCATCGCGCACCTCAACGCTCGCAACCTGATCGTTGGCCTGAGTATGGGCGTGCTCATGTGGGCGGCCTATGCGTTGCAGACGGTCGGTCTGGCACATACTACGGCGGGCAAGAATGCTTTTTTGACGGGCACGTATTGCATCCTTGTGCCGTTCGCGAGCTATTTCCTGAGCGGCGAAAAGCTCACGCGCTACAACTTGGGTGCCGCGCTGCTGTGCCTAGCGGGCATTGGCCTCGTCGCACTCGATAGCGTTGAATTCAACATTGGTGACGTCATTACGCTGGCGGGTGCGGCCTTTTTCGCCATCCAGATGGCGGTGACTGCCAAGTACGGTCGCAAAATGGACATCAACGTCATCACGTTTTGGATGTTTGTGGGCAACGGCGTGCTGAGCCTGGCAACGTCGCTGCTATTCGAGACCCAGGCGCCTCTGTCCGTGTGGACGCCGAGCTTTATCGGCGTAATGGCCTTTCTCTCGGTGGGCTGCACGTGTGTGGCGCTGCTCATCCAAAACGTCGGCTTGGCGCACGTCCCGGCCTCGACGGGCTCGCTGCTCCTTTCGATGGAGTCGCCTTCGGGTGTGTTGTTTTCGGTGCTGTTGATGGGGGAGGCGCTCACCTCGCGTCTGCTCGTCGGCTTCGCGCTCATCTTCCTGTCGATTATCTTGAGCGAGACGCATTTCGATTTCTTGCGCCGAAAATCACACCCGCAATTGTAAACAACTTGTTGCGCCGCCCTCCCAGGGCGGCATTTTTTATGTCATGCCCTTACAGTTGTGCCTTGCACTTTACGCTATCAAAGTGCGTGCTGCAAAAACGTTACTGGAGGGCATCTATGGCACCAGCTCTGTCCGATTTTCAACCGCAACCAGCGCCTCAGGCTACCGCAGCGGCGCAGACCGCTATCGGTGACGGTCTTGTCGCAGAAGCTCAGGCTTTTGCAGACGAGCTCGCTGCGTGGCGACACGATCTACACCAGATGCCCGAGCTCGGTAACAATCTTCCGCAGACGTCTGCCTATATCCAGGCACGTCTGGACGAGATGGACATCCCCCATACCACGCTCGTCGATGGTTCCTGCGTTGTGGGCCTTGTCGGCGCCGGTGCCGCCGCGGCCCAGGGCAATGGCGTCTGCGCGGACGAACAGGCCGGTACGGTCGTTATGCTGCGCGGCGACATGGATGCGCTGCCCGTTGCCGAGGAATCGGGCGAGCCTTTCGCTTCCACCAACGGTTGCATGCATGCCTGCGGCCACGATATGCACGCGACGGCCCTGCTCGGTGCGGCCCGTTTGCTCAAGGCCCGCGAGGCCGAGCTTGTGGAGGCCAACGCCACGGTGAAGTTGCTGTTCCAGCCGGGCGAGGAGACCTTCGAGGGCGCCCGCGCCGCCATCGCCGACGGTCTGCTGCAGAACCCGCGCCCTCAGGCGGCCTTTGCCATGCATGTCAACAGCCAGTCGCCGCTTGGCCTGGTGCTCTACGGCAGCCCGGCGCTCTCGGGCGTGTACGGTTTTCGCATCACGCTTCAGGGCAAGGGCGGCCATGGCTCGAGCCCCGAGATTTGCATCGACCCCATCACGGCCGGCGTCCATGTGCATCTGGCGCTTCAGGAGCTCATCGCTCGCGAAGTGCCGGCGGCCAAGGAGGTCGCACTTACCGTCGGTAAGTTTGCTGGCGGCCTGGCGGCCAACGTCATCCCCGACACCTGCGTGCTCGAGGGAACGCTGCGCGGCTTTGATGTTGAGCTCATGGCTCACCTCAAGACCCGCATCGCCGAGGTCGTTAACGGCGTTGCTGCAACATATCGTACGCCGGCGACCATCGAGACGCTTTCGGATGTTCCGCCGCTTGTACTCGACAGCGATATGACCCAGGCGTCGCTTGGCTACGTGGGCGCAGTGCTGCCCAAGGCGGCTTTCTTGCCGCTTTTCCATGCCATGGCGAGTGAAGACTTCGCGCTTATCTCGAGCGAGATTCCGAGTGCGTACTTTACCGTGGGCGCGGCCGTAACCGACACGGACGAACACTTTGCCCAGCACCATCCCAAGGCACGTTTTAACGATGCCGAGCTTCCCCTCGGTGCCGCGGCCTATACCGCCGTCGCTTTGGGCTATATCGCCGACCACCGGTAGCACCCAACCTTGCCTTTCAAGCCTGCGGGCATGGCCGTAAGGCCTATGCCCTTGTCTTTCAAGGCAATCTTGGGCACTACCGGCGCCTGGCTTTGTCATCATGGCCACGTGCTACACGATTTTCGTTAACTGCATGAGCCTGTTTCAGCCGCTCGTCGTCAGCGACCTGGGCATCACGCTTGCGCAGTACAACATCTCCAACGCCATCTCCACCGTGGTGAGCGTTATCGGCTCACTTGTGATCGGTCATGTTGCCGATAAAGTAAGCGGTCGCGTTTTGGGCTCCCTCACTGTAATCGCCACCTCTGCCGTTCTTGCCGGCATGAGCTTTGTCGGTGAGCTATGGCAGGTCTACGTGCTCTTTTCTGTTCGTCCCGTTCTGTCCGTGGCCGCCTTGGAAGCCGAATGGATGCTCGTACCATCATTCGGTTTCCAAGGCGGTCACGGGCCTACGAAATGACCCGTTTTCCTCCGTCCCCAAGGGATCACGTGATCCGAAGGGGACGGAGGAAAACGGGTCACAAACAGCGGCGGCGCATCTGGCCGAACGAGTCCCCATACCCTCGTTCGGTCAGGCGCGCCGCCGCGTTGCTGCTTTGTGCCGTATAATGTCCACTACCTATGACGCGATACAAAAGAAAGGTGTTTGCCCATGCAGGCACAGAAGGCGGAGGGAACCCGCGACCTTATCGGCGCCGAGATGCGCGCCTGGCAAAAGATGCAGCAGATTGCGGCCGGCGTGTTCGAGCCGTTTGGTTTTAAACCCATCGAGACGCCCGCGATCGAGCAGGTTGACGTGTTTGTCCACGGTATCGGCCAGTCGACCGACGTCGTGCGCAAGGAAATGTTCCGCGTGTTCAGCGGTGCCAACCTGGAGCGCGTCTTTACCGAGGGCACCGACACCAAACTCAAGCCCAAGCAGCGCCTGGCACTTCGCCCCGAGGGCACGGCCGGCGTGGTGCGCGCCGTCGTCGAGAACAATCTGGTGCCCCAGGGCTCCACGCCGTTTAAGGCTTACTACGCCGAGGCCATGTTCCGCGGCGAGCGTCCCCAGAAGGGCCGCCTGCGCCAGTTCCACCAGGTGGGCATCGAGTGGCTCGGCGCTCCCGATCCGGCGGCAGACGCCGAGTGCATCATCATGCTCATGGAGTTCTACAAGCGCCTGGGCTTCGATCTTTCCAAGCTTCGTCTGCTCATCAACTCGATGGGTGACGCCCAGTGCCGTCCGGCTTACCGCGAGCAGGTCAAGCAGTTCATCCTCGATCACGCAGACGAGATGTGTGACGAGTGCCGCGAGCGCGCCGAGCTCAACCCGCTGCGTGCCTTCGACTGCAAGAACGACCACTGCCGCGAGATCATGGCCGAGGCTCCGCTGATGGGTGACAACCTGTGCGATGAGTGCCGCGAGCACTACGAGCAGGTCAAGCGCTATCTGGATGCCGCCGGTATCGAGTATGTCGAGGATCCCACCTTGGTGCGCGGCCTGGACTACTACACCCGTACTGTCTTTGAGGTCGAGGCCCCTGGCGCCGGCGTCGGCTCCATCGGCGGCGGCGGCCGCTACGATGGCCTGGTCGAGCTCGAGGGTGGCAAGCCCACGGCGGGCGTCGGCTTTGCTGTCGGTTTTGAGCGCGCCCTGCTGGCCCTGCAGGCCTTTGGCAGCGATTTGGGTGCCGATGAGGCCCCGTGCGTCTATGTCGCCAACGCCGGCAAGGAGCTGCGTCAGAACGTCTTTGCCATTACGCAGGAGCTTCGCGCCGCAGGTATCGTGACCGAGGCCGACTATCAGGGTCGTTCGCTCAAGGCCCAGTTTAAGCAAGCCGATAAGGTAGGCGCCAAGCTCATCTTGGTCCTGGGTGGCGACGAGCTTGCCGCCGGCAAGGTCAAAGTGCGCGACATGCAGAGCCATGACGAGGTGCTCGCCGATCTGGACAACGTCGTCGAGGCGGTTCGCGAGCGCCTGTAGCGCATCTTTTTGAGCTTCGGGCCTGCTAACGTGCCCTGCTCATGGAGAGCGATTGTTACGGGGGTGTTTCGCTTTTATGCGGAATGCCCCCGTTTACGTATGCCGCCCACCGAGAAATACGACCATTTAGGGCAAAAACCTTTGCAATGCAGAAAATACTTTTGTGTGGTAAAGCGCAATCAGTGTCGAAAGTATTTCTCAAGCGCCTATAATGAATACCGCATGTTACGTGCATAGAAGGAGGAATGGGAGGAAACGTGGCTGAGAACCTAAGCAACCAGTCTGTACCCGAAGCCGCGGCGCGCGTCGCTGCCGTGGTCAACCGCCTCGTTAACCGAATCGGCTCGAATGCCGAGTCCAGGGAGCGTCTCGCCGAGATCGAGATCCCCGAGGAGCTGCGCGACAATCTGGCGCTGTTCTTGCGCCTGGAGCGCCGTGTGCTTAGCGAGTATGATCCCGAGATCGCGGACCTGTTCGACAAGATTTTGACAGCCGAGATTGTGGTCAATGCCGGCAACCCCGGTACCTGCGCTGCCGACGAAGCCGTCGACGAGCAGGGCGTGCCCACCGCCGACGAGCCCACTGCCGTGGCATTTCGTGAGGTCGTCGATTTGATCGACAGCCTGCCGCTCGATAAGCAGCAGGTCATCGTTCGCGCCTTTACGAGCTTTTTCCATCTGGCAAACCTGTCGGAGGAGAACTACCGTGTGGCGCAGCTGCGCGAGCGCGAGGCCGGTGCGTCGACCGATACCGAGGTCGATCCTGCCAACGAGCTTACCGTTGCCTATCACCAGCTGGTGAATGAGCTGGGTGTCGAGGGTGCCAACGAGCTGCTCGACAAGCTCGAGTTCCACCCTGTCTTTACCGCACATCCCACCGAGGCCCGTCGTAAGGCCGTCGAGGGCAAGATCCGCCGTATCTCCAACCTGCTGGAGGAGCGTCCGCGTCTGGGCGGCTCCGACCTGGTGGAGAACGAGCGCCATATGCTGCAGGAGATCGACGCCCTGGTGCGTACGAGTCCCATCGCGCTCAAGAAGCCCACGCCGGTCGAGGAAGCCGATACCATCATCGACATCTTCGATAACACGCTGTTCGACGTTATCCCCGTTATCTATCGTCGTTTTGACGATTGGGTGCTGGGCGACAAGGCCGGTACTGTGCCGCCGCTGTGCCCGGCGTTCTTCCATCCCGGCAGCTGGATCGGTTCCGACCGCGACGGTAACCCCAACGTCACCGCCAAGGTGAGCCGTGAGGTCGCCGCCAAGTACTTTACGCACATGGTGCTCAAGCTCGAGGACAAGTGCCGCCACATCGGCCGCAACCTCACGCTCGAGGCTACCTACAGCAAGCCGTCGGCCGAGCTCATTAACCTGTGGAACCATCAGGTCGAGATGAGCCCTCGTTACACGGCCCGCGCCGAGCTGATCTCCGAGCACGAGCCGCATCGCGCCGTCATGCTCGTCATGGCCGACCGCCTGAACGCCACCGTCCGTCGTATCACCGACACCATGTACCACAGCGCCGATGAGTTCCTGGAGGACCTGCGCGTCGTCCAGCGCTCGCTGGCCGCCTGCGGTGCCGTCCGTGCTGCCTACGGCCCGGTCCAGACCATCATCTGGCAGGTCGAGTCCTTCGGCTTCCATATGGTCGAGATGGAGTTCCGTCAGCACTCCGTGGTGCATGCCCGCGCCCTTAAGGATATCCACGAGAACGGTATCCATGGCGACCTGCAGCCCATGACGCGCGAGGTCATCGATACCTTCCGCGCTATCGGCTCCATCCAAAAGCGCTACGGCAAGAAGATGGCGCACCGCTACATCATCTCGTTTACCAAGAGCGCTCAGCATGTGGCCGACGTCTTTGAGCTGGCGCACCTGTCCTTTGCACACGAGGAGGATGTCCCCGAGCTCGACGTGATCCCGTTGTTCGAGCAGCTCGAGGACCTCGAGGGCTGCGTCGACGTGCTCGATCAGATGCTTACGCTGCCCGTGGTGCAAAAGCGCCTTGCCCAGACCAACCGCCGCATGGAGGTCATGCTGGGCTATTCCGACTCTTCCAAGGATGCCGGTCCTACCACGGCCATGCTCGCGCTGCACTCCGCGCAGGAGCGCATCGCCAAGTGGGCAGAGAAGAACGATATCGACCTGGTGCTCATGCACGGTCGCGGCGGTGCCGTGGGCCGTGGCGGCGGCCCGGCCAACAAGGCCGTGCTGGCGCAGCCCAAGGGTTCGGTCAACTGCTTCTTTAAGCTTACCGAGCAGGGCGAGGTCATCTTTGCCCGTTACGGTAACCGCACGCTGGCTCAGCGCCATGTTGAGTCCGTTGCTGCCGCAACGCTTTTGCAGTCGGCCCCGAGTGTCGAGAAGACCAACACCGAGACCACGCAGAAGTTCTGGGATATGGCCGAGAAGCTCAACACCGCAAGCCACGAGCGCTATCTGGACCTGCTGAACACCGAGGACTTTACGCCATGGTTCTCGACCGTGACGCCGCTGACCGAGGTCGGTCTGCTGCCGATCGGCTCGCGTCCCGCCAAGCGCGGCTTGGGTGCCAAGTCGCTCGACGACCTGCGTACCATCCCGTGGATCTTCAGCTGGAGCCAGGCGCGCATTAACCTGGCCGCTTGGTACGGTCTGGGCACCGCCTGCGAGCAGCTTGGCGATCTTGACCAGCTCAAGGCTGCCTACCAGGAGTGGCCGTTCTTCCGCACCTTTATCGACAACATCGAGATGTCGATCGCCAAGACCGACCAGCGCATCGCCAAGATGTATCTGCACCTGGGCGATCGCCAGGATCTGTCCGAGAAGGTCTTCACCGAGATGCAGCTCACGCGTAAGTGGGTCCTTGCCATCGTCGGTGATGAGTGGCCGCTGCAGCGTCGCCGCGTGCTCGGTTGCGCCGTCCGCGTGCGCAACCCCTACGTCGACGCCCTGTCCATCGCCCAGGTCCGCGCCCTTCGCGAGGTGCGTATGAACCAGGACGAGATGGCCGAGGAGAAGAAGGCCGAGTACATGAGCCTGATTCTTTCGACTGTGACCGGCGTCTCGGCAGGATTGCAGAACACGGGGTAATCGATAGCCCTGTGGCTCTCACCGGGGCCCGATGGGTTTCCCTCTGAATGCGTCCTCGCACTTGAAGCCCCCTTATCCTGCTCCTTCGGAGCTGCGGATAAGGGGGCTTCGTGCTGCGGAATGCATTCAGAGGGAAACCCATCGGGCCCCTTCGTCCTCGGTCTTCAGGGATTGGGGCTGAAGGGGATAATGGCGCGCTTCGCGCTTAATGTGGAGTGCGGCGAGGGCTTCTTGCGTCCTGCGGAGTGTGCCTAAAAGTAAACTAATGGCGGGCCCTGCGATGTCCGGTCTTCGGCGGATTACTGGCTGGGGAAAGATGGCGCGCTTCTCGCCTTATGACTGTTGCGGCCGCGGTCCCGTTTGGGATCGCGGCCGTTTTGTTGTGGGTCAAATATGAACGTTGTGTTAACGACTCGGTGGACGGTGGTGTTTTTCGGTGAGCGGCGTATCCTTCCAACGGTTTATCTAGTGTGTCAGTTGAAAGGAAGAGGGCGCTCGTCATTGTTTGAATGTGAACTACCGTTTGACCATAAGACGTTGCATCTAGAGCTCGAGGATAAGAACTTCGCGGGTGTGATGGAAGGTCATCAAAACGAGTTTAAGACTACAAAATCGCAGGAAGAGCTGGTAGAGGAGTCGCTTGCCAACCCTTATGGCTCACCTTCGCTCGAGGAGCTTTGTGCTGGCAAGAAGGATATCGTCATCATTAGCTCCGACCATACGCGCCCCGTTCCCTCGCGTGTGACGATGCCTATTCTGCTGCATCACATCCACTCCGCTGCGCCTGAGGCACGCGTTCGCATTCTGGTTGCTACGGGTATGCATCGTCCGTCGACGCACGAGGAGCTCGTCAACAAGTACGGCGAGGAGATCGTTGCCAACGAGGAAATCGTTATGCACGTCGCGACTGACGACAGCATGATGAAAAAGATCGGCACCCTGCCTTCTGGCGGCGAGTGCATCATCAACAAGATTGCCGCCGATTGCGATCTGCTGCTTGCCGAGGGCTTTATTGAGCCGCACTTCTTTGCCGGTTTCTCTGGCAGCCGCAAGTCCGTGCTGCCCGGCATTGCCAGCTACAAGACCATCATGTACAACCACAACGGTCAGTTTGTGAACGATTCCCATTCGCGTGCCGGCAACCTGTGCCACAACCACGTGAACGAGGATATGTTTGCCGCTGCCGAGATGGCTCACCTTGCCTTTGTGCTTAACGTGGTGCTCAACGGCAAGCACGAGGTCATCGGCTCCTTTGCCGGCGACATCCACAAGGCGCACGAGGCCGGCTGCGAGTTCGTGAAGAGCCTTGCCGGCGTTGAGCCCGTCGAGTGCGAGATTGCCATCACCACCAACGGCGGCTACCCGCTCGACCAGAACATCTACCAGGCCGTGAAGGGCATGTGCGCTGCCGAGGCCACGCTTCCCGAGGGCGGCGTGATCATCGATGTCGCCGGTTGCGCCGACGGTCACGGTGGCGAGGGCTTCTATCACAACATCGCCGACAACGATCCGGCAGAGTTTGAGCGCGCCTGCATCGACCGTCCTAAGGACGAGACCCTGCCCGACCAGTGGACGAGTCAGATCTTTGCCCGCATCCTGGCGCATCACCCCGTGATCATGGTCACCGACCTGTGCGATCACCAGATGATCAAGGATATGCACATGACGCCGGTCAACACCCTCGAGGAGGCGCTCAAGCTCGCCTTTGAGATGAAGGGTGCCGATGCCAAGGTTGCCGTCATTCCCGATGGCCTGGGCGTTGTCGTCGCGCAGCACTAGTACGCGGCCTAAACGAATCGTTTATAACCGACAAGAAAGATAAGGTTTTATGCTTACCAAACTCCTCTGCGAATTCGGCGCAACGGCCCTCATGATCATCTTTGGCGTGGGCGTGCACTGCGATACCGTGCTCAAGGGCACTAAGTATCAGGGCTCCGGCCATATGTTTGCCATCACCACCTGGTCTTTTGGCATCTCGGTCTGCCTGTTTGTCTTTGGCGGCGCCGTGTGCATGAACCCGGCTATGGTGCTTGCCCAGTGCATCGTAGGCCTGGTGCCGTGGAGCAGCTGCATCCCCTTCATGATTGCCGATATGCTCGGCGGCTTTGTGGGCGCCGTAATCGCTTGGCTTATGTATGCCGATGAGTTCAAGGCTTCCGAGGGCGTCGTCGACCCCATTGCCCAGCGCAACATCTTCTCGACCAACCCCACCACCGAGGGCACCAACTATGCCCGCAACTTCTTCTGCGAGGCTATCTGCACCTTCGTGTTCATCAGCGCCATCCTTGCTGCCGCTAGCCGCGCCGGCGAGAACGTTCTGATGCTCGCCATCTGCGTCGGCCTGATCGTTTGGGCCGTTGGCATGGGCATGGGCGGCATCACCGGCTTCGCCATGAACCAGGCTCGTGACCTTGGTCCTCGCATGGCCTATCAGGTTCTGCCGATTAAGAACAAGGCCGACAACAACTGGAAGTACGGCCTGCTTGTTCCTGGCATCGCTCCGTTTATCGGTGCCGCTCTGGCCGCACTGTTTGTGCACGGTTTCTTGGGCATGTTCTAGTCCAAGGCTACATAGGTTGTTCGCCGTCCGCATGGGGTAACTTCCCAGCGCGTCCTCGGACATGCAAAAAGGCTCGCTGCGCACTTTGTGCGGCGAGCCTTTTTGCGTCCTGCGGAGTGCGCTGGGAAGTTACCCCATGCGGACGGCTGCGGGGTCTTCGTTGCGTTCGTGCAAGCAACCCAACATATATATCTGAATTTGGATGGGAGGGGCTTGTTGCTGGTAGGAGCGTTGGGCTGCTGTTGACACTTTGGGATGGATTGTGCTTTGGGTTGGGGCGGGGCTTTGAGATGAGGGCGGAACTTTGGGATGAGGGGTTTACTTAGTTGAAGAGGGGCATTATGGCCGAGAGGTAGTCTTTGGCTACGTCGGACTTATCTGCTTGGAAGTTGTGCCAGGCCCACCATTGGACCATTCCTACGAAGCTTGAGGCTATGTGGTGTAGTAGGAAGCTGCGATCCATGGTGGCGGCGGGGCCGTTTGGGTCGTTGGGGACGGTTTCGGCTGCTCGTGACATGATGGTCTTGCGTAAGCAGTCGGCAAAGACGCGTGAGCCGGCGCCGGCTACGAGGGCTCGAACGCCCTGGCGGCGCTCCCAGAGGTTGTTGAGGATATGCTCGACCTGCACGAGTGGGTCGTCGAGGGGCGTACCGTCATCGTCGAGGGCATGGGTGCAGATATCGCACACGAGCTCAGCGAGTAGGTCATCTTTGCTCTTGAAGAGGCCGTAGAACGTGGCCCGACCCACATGGGCGCGAGCGATGATGTCACCGACGGTGATCTTGCCGTAGTCCTCTTCGCGCAGCAGCTCGGAGAACGCCGTAACGATGGCGGCGCGGCTTTTTGCCTTGCGGGCATCCATGGCTAGGCGTCCGCGTGAACGAGCAGGCAGCGGAGCGTACCGGAACAACCCTCGTAGGGGCGCTTGCCGGCGCCGTAGCCGACGGCTTCGATGCGGTAGCGTGAGGGCAGTTGGTCGGACGTGCGCAGCGCGGTGACGATGGCGGCGCCCGTGGGCGTCACGAGCTCGCCGGCGACCGGTGCAGGCGTGAGGGCGATATTGCCCGCCTGGCACAGGTTGACGACAGCGGGGACGGGAATGGGCATGAGGCCGTGGGCGCAGCGAATGGTGCCGTGGCCCTCAGAGAGCGATTCGACCACGATGTCCTCAATACCCAGGTCATCGAGGCAGATGGCGACAGAGCAGACGTCGACGATGGAATCGACGGCGCCTACCTCGTGGAACATGACGGTCTCGGGCGTTTTGCCGTGGGCCTTGGCCTCGGCGGCGGCGAGCGCGGTAAAGATGGCGAGCGCACGACGCTTGGCGCCATCGCTTAGCTGCGAGCCGTCGATGATGGCGGTGACGTCCGCCAAAGAACGGTGGTGATGGTGGTGGGCGTGATGATGGCCCTCGTGGCCATGACCGTGGGCCTCATGGTCATGGTCGTGGCAGTGCTCGTGCTCGCCATGGTCATGATGGTGGTGTTCGTGTTCGTGCATATGCACGACAGCTGCTTCGTTGCCGTAGAGCCAGGCCATATCGTGATCGTGGTTCTCGAGCTCCTCTGCAAGCTGGACATCGAAATCGCAGGCGTCGATGCCGTGCTTGTTTACGCGCGTCACGGCAATCGAAAAGCCGTCGACCGGCAGCGTGGCGAGCTGCTCGTGCAGATGCTCCTCGCTGGCGCCCAGGTCGAGCAGGGCCGCGACGGTCATATCGCCGCTGATGCCCGAGGTGCCGTCGATGATAAGCGTATGCTGATGGTTGGACATGGAATGCTCCTTAGCGGGCGCGGGGTGTGCCGGCGCTCAGATGATTGATAAGACTTGCCTGGTATGCGGCACCAAAGCCGTTGTCGATATTGACGACCGAAACGCCGCTGGCGCAGGAGTTGAGCATGGCGAGCAGTGCGGCTACGCCACCAAAGCTCGCGCCGTAGCCCACGCTGGTGGGAACGGCAATGACCGGACAGCTCACCAGGCCGCCGATAACGCTCGCCAGCGCGCCTTCCATGCCGGCGATGGCGATGACCACCTGCGCCTGGGCAAGTTCCTCGGCATGCGCGAGCAAGCGGTGCAGGCCGGCGACGCCTACGTCGTAGAGGCGGTCGACCTCGTTGCCATAGAACTCGGCCGTCAACGCGGCTTCCTCGGCGACGGGCAAGTCGCTCGTGCCGGCGCAGGCGACGACGATGCGTCCGTTACCGGTGGGGGAGGGCTTGCCGCCCACGAGGGCGAGCTGTGCGTCCGGGACATATCCCAGGTCGATGCCGTTGTCGAGGAGCTCCGAGGTGCGGGCTGCTTTTTCGCTGTCCAGGCGCGTGACCAGGATGCGCTCCTGGCCAGCATCGCGCAGCGCTTCGATAATGGCGGCAATCTGCTCGGCGGTTTTACCCGCACCGTAGACAACCTCGCCGGCTCCCTGGCGCACCCCGCGCGAAAGATCGAGCTGTGCAAAACCCAGATCGGCGGTCGGAGCCGTCTGGATGCGCGTGAGGGCGACGGCTGGGGTGACTGCTCCGCCGGCAACATCGCTCAGCAATTGCTCAAGATCTCGCTTATCCATATATGTTCCCTTCGACGGTGCAAAGTCTAGCACTCAAGGGCAAGTTTCCGAACACTAAGATAAAATTGTTCGGAAACTAGACATAGGGGAATTGATTCTATTGTTAGACAGATCGACTAGTCACGTAGGATGATGTCCATGGCGAGCATCAGGTTGCGCTCGTCGATGGCAAACGGGGCGGCCTCGCGCGTCTTGGGCTTGGCGCAAAACGCGATGCCCGTGCCCGCGGCCTGAATCATGGGGATGTCGTTTGCCCCGTCGCCAATAGCGACCGTGTGGGCCATGTCGACACCGCACTCAACCGCCCAATCTAGCAGCTGGATGAGCTTGGACTCCTTGGTCACAATGTCGGCAGCCAACTTACCGGTGAGCTTGCCATCCACGACCTCCAGGCGGTTGGCCAGGCAAAAATCGATACCCGCGGCGGCTACGATCTTGTCAGCGATCTCGTGGAAGCCGCCGCTTACCACGCCGACCTTCCAGCCCTTGCTGTGTGCCGAGCGCACAAGCTCCAGCGCGCCGGGGGTAAATGTCACGCGTTCAAAGGTGCGCTCGAACACACTCTCGTCCAGGCCGGCGAGCAGCCCCACGCGCTCCTCGAGCGCTTGCTTAAAGTCCAGCTCGCCGCGCATGGCGCGTTCGGTGATCCGCGCAACTTGCTCGCCCACGCCTGCCTCCTTGCCCAACAGGTCGATGACCTCCTGGTTGATGAGCGTGGAGTCGATATCCATAACGATGAGGCGTGCAGTCATGGCGGGCCTTTCCGAGTGCAGTTGTATTGGGGCACATTGTCGCACGCGGCGCGCCTTGGCGACGGCCAGGCCGCGTCAATTGTTTCGTCTCCGTCAAGTCTTTGGGCGAGAACTACTTTTCCGCGGCACATCGACACAGGTGCGATAAGATAGAACGCCATGTCTGGCTGCGCGGTTTACGCAGGCTGGGCAAATCTGTACGACGCCGCCCGGAACGACACGGGGCGGCACAGATCCATAAAGGAGGATCACTGGTATGAGCCAGACCCGTCCCATCGACGAGCATTCCATGCACACCCGTACCTGCGGCGAGCTTCGCCGCGAGAACGTGGGCGAAGAGGTCACCCTCACCGGTTGGGTGAGCCGTCGCCGTGACCACGGCGGCCTTATTTTCTGCGACCTTCGTGACCGCGAGGGCATCACGCAGCTCACCTTCGACCCCGAGCACTCTGACGGCGACGCATTTAAGATCGCCGAGACCATGCGTCCCGAGTGGCCCATCAAGATCCACGGCGTCGTGCGCTCCCGTGGCGAGGAGACCACCAACGCCAAGCTCGCGACCGGCGAGATCGAGGTCCTGACCGACCACGCCGAGGTGCTCAACACGTCCGTCACCCCGCCGTTCCAGATCGAGGACGGCATCGAGACCAGCGAGGACACCCGTCTGCGCTATCGCTATCTGGACCTCCGTCGTCCCGAGATGATGGCCAACCTCAAGCTGCGCTCCGACTTTACCTTTGCCATTCGCGAGGCGCTGCACAACCGTGAGTTCATGGAGGTCGAGACGCCCTCCCTGTTTAAGTCCACGCCCGAGGGCGCTCGTGACTTCATCGTTCCCAGCCGTATTCAGCCGGGCAACTTCTACGCCCTGCCGCAGTCCCCGCAGCTCCTGAAGCAGCTGCTTATGGTCGGTGGCGTCGAGCGCTACTATCAGGTTGCCAAGTGCTTCCGCGACGAGGACCTGCGTGCCGACCGTCAGCCCGAGTTCACTCAGGTCGATATCGAGATGTCCTTCGTGGACCAGAACGACGTTATGAGCGCGCTCGAAGAGGTCCTGGCCGATGCCTTCGGCCGCATGGGCGTCGAGATGCCCACGCCGCTGCGTCGCATGGACTACTGGGAGGCCATGGACACCTATGGCTCCGACAAGCCCGATACCCGCTATGGCATGCATCTGGTCGACCTGACCGACATCTTTGCCAACTCCAAGTTCAAGGTCTTTGCGACTGCCGCAAACGAGGAGGGTTCTGTCGTCAAGGCCATTAACGCCAAGGGCGCCGGTGCCTGGGCACGTGCCAAGATCGATAAGCTCGCCGGCGTGGCCTCCACGTTTGGCGCCAAGGGCCTGGCCTGGATCGCTTTCCGCGAGGATGGCTCCATCAACAGTCCCATCGTCAAGTTCTTCTCGGACGAGGAAATGACTGCCCTGCGCGAGCGTATGGACGTCGAGCCCGGCGACCTCGTGATGTTCGCCGCCGGCCCGCGCCTGCTCTCCGACGAGATCCTGGGCGGCATGCGTTCCCACATGGCCAACGCCCTCGAGATCAAGCGCGAGGGTCACGACTTCCTGTGGGTCGTCAACTTCCCGCTGTTCCACTGGGATGAGGACCGCAAGGCTTACGCTGCCGAGCACCAGCCGTTCACCCTGCCGACTGAGACCGACATCGCTAAGATCGAGGCCGATCCGCTGGCAGCCGGTTCGTGCACCTATGACTTTGTCATGGACGGCTTTGAGGCCGGCGGCGGCGGCATGCGTATCCACAACGCCGAGATGCAGATGTCCATGCTCAAGCTCCTGGGCTTTACCGAGGAGCGCGCCGAGTCTCAGTTTGGCTTCCTCATGGAGGCCCTCAAGTTTGGTGCGCCCCCGATGGGCGGTTTCGCTCTGGGTCTGGACCGCGTGTGCATGCTGCTCACCGGTTCCGACTCCATCCGCGACGTCATGGCGTTCCCCAAGACGGCCAGTGGCTCCGACCTTATGTCGGGCGCTCCGAGTGCCGTATCCGGCGCCCAGCTCAAGGACGTCAGTCTGCGCCTGATGTAGGCAAGCGGCTACATATTGCCTGTAACGAGGGAAGGACGCGTGCCTTCCCTCGTTTTTTATGCGCGGGCGTTGCGAGGACATAGGGTGACCGGACGTCGCGGAAACTGCGACCCAGAATCCAGCCAAATAACGGGTCGCACTTTCCGGTTGAGCTTCTGGCGGAAAGTACATCCCAGAATCGGCGTTCGGAATGGGCCGGGCTTTCCGCTAAAGCAGCCTAGCGGAAAGCCCGGCCCAGTTTCCTACAGTGAGTCTCTCTGAACGAGCTGCATGTGCATGACGGTGGTGGTGGGCACGGCGCCATTGATCATATCGAGCGCAATGCCTGCGGCCATGCGGCCTTCCTCGCGAAGCGGCTGACGAATGGTCGTCAACGCGGGGACGCTGCGAGCTGCGACCTCGTGGTCATCGAAGCCCACGACCGAAACGTCTTTGGGTACGCTAATTCCTGCTTCGTTGAATGCGGCGATAACGCCGGTTGCGATACGGTCCGATCCGCATAGCACGCCGTCGGCATGTATTTCGCGCGCGAGCAACCGCCGCGTGGCTTGGTAGCCGTCTCCGCTGCTCCATCCGGTATAGATGACATTTTCATCCGGAAGGCTTTCGCCCAAAATTGCACGGTAGCCGCGAAGGCGGTCGATGACGGCGGGGTTATCCTGCGGCCCCAGCACGGCAACGATGTCCTTGCGTCCGCGATCTTTCATAGCGAGCGCCGCAAAGCGTCCGCCCTCTTCGTCGTCGGAGTAGACCGTCGAGAACACGTCGCGATAGGGATGGCCCTCGAGCTGGCCGCATAACACAGTGGGTACGCCCAGCTCGCGCAGCACCTCGAGCAGCTCACTGCCCTTGTAGGGCGAGACGTCGATGACGGCGTCAAACGAGCGGCGCTCAAAATGCTCGCGTGCGCGGTTGCGCTCATGCGAGGAAGATGCCTGCAAGATCACGGGCAAGTAAGACGACTCCGAAAGTTCCTCGGTAATGCCGCTTAAAAACTCACTGTAGGTGGGATCGCTAAACAGCTCGCTCAAAGGCTCGGTAACCAGTACGGCGATAATTTCCGTGCGTCCGACGGCGAGCGCCCGGCCGCGTGCGTTGGGAACGAAGTTAACCTTTTTCGCCGCTGCGCGGACGCGCTTTTTAGTTTCCTCGCTAATGCGGGGGGAGTCGTTGAGGGCACGCGATGCCGTGGAGCGCGAAACACCGGCAGCTTCAGCAACCTCGGCAAGCGTGGGTGCGGTGCGTGCTGGTTGGGTCATGGCGTCTCCTGTGCAATTGGGTCGGTGGGCTATCGATAAAGGCTAATGCGGATACAGATTACTATAGCGCGCGTGAACGGCGTCCATGGTATCCGGTGACCGGTGTCGTTTTGCAATCAAACTGCGACTGAGCACGGCATGTATGGGCGAGACATAGGCAGGCGCGACAGTTGCCTGTGAGTTCAAGAACGATGCCCCGTGCTGTGCACCTAAGCTTAGGGTGACATAAGTAGCATGGTTGTACAACCGGTTGCACCGTTAATCCGACAAAATCGACCGTTCGGCGGACAACCGGTTGCACAGATTTTTGTACCGCCCGTAAGATAAGGACAACCGGTTGCACAAAGAAGCACTACGATGACGAAGGAGCATCACCATGGACGCCATTAACGATTGGGAAAACCAAGCGCTCACCCACAGGAACCGCCTGGCACCCCATGCGTACTTTATGGGTTATGAGACCGCCGATCTCGCCGCTACGTACAGCCGCGAGCTGTCGCGCGGATTTGTCCAGCTGTCCGGCTCGTGGCAGTTCCGCCTTTTTGAGGGCCCCGCGGCCGTCTCCAACGAAGCACTTTGCACGTACAAGCCCGAGTGGGATCACGTGGAGGTTCCGCACCTGTGGCAGGTAGACGGCTATGGCAACCTTGCCTACACCGACGAGGGTTTTCCGTTCCCGGTGGATCAGCCGTTCGTTCCCTCCGACGACCCTACGGGCGTCTACCAGCGCATCGTCAAACTTCCCGCCGTGCCTGCCGGCGCTCGCGAGATTATTCGCTTCGACGGTATCGAGAGCTACGGCGAGCTGTATGTCAACGGCAAGTTTATCGGCATGACCAAGGGTTCGCGCCTGTCCGCCGAGTTTGACGTGACCGACGCGCTCGTCGAGGGCGACAACCTGTTTGCGGTCAAGGTTCTGCAGTACAGCGATGGTAGCTACATCGAGGACCAGGACATGTGGTGGGCATCGGGCATCTTCCGCGATGTGTACCTCATGCAGCGTCCCGCCGCGCATCTGGTCGACTTTAGGTTCCGCACGCACCGCGAGGGCGATGCCACTCTGATCACGCTCGATACGGTTGCCGAGGGCGCAAGTCGCGTCGTGTTTACGCTCAGCGATGGCGAGAACGTGGTGGCTACGGGCGAGTGCGTCGACGGCCATGCCGAGTGCAGCGTTGCCGATGCCCACTTCTGGAACCCCGAGGACCCCTTCCTCTATGATCTTACGCTTGAGGTCTACGACGGCGACGAGATCAGCGAGTACGTTCCGCATCGCCAAGGCCTTGCCGAGGTGACGGTCGAGGGCAATCATATCTACCTTAACGGCACCTACTTTAAGATGCATGGCGTCAACCGCCACGACCACGACGATCACAAGGGCCGCGCCGTGGGTCTCGAGCGCATGCGCCGCGACCTGGAGCTCATGAAGCAGCACAACATCAACGCGGTGCGCACGTCCCACTACGCCAACGATCCGCGCTTCTACGAGCTGTGCGACGAGTACGGCATCATGCTGGTCGCCGAGACCGATATGGAGAGCCACGGCTTCGAGAATATCGGCAATATCGCCCTGGTCACCGACGACCCTGCCTGGGAGCCGGCTTACGTTGACCGTGTTGAGCGCCTGGTGATGCAGGAACGCAACCACGCGTGCATCATCATGTGGTCGATGGGCAACGAGAGCGGCTATGGCTGCAACATCCGCGCGATGTACGCCAAGGCTCACGAGCTTGATGGTCGTCCGGTCCATTACGAGGAGGATCGCAACGCCGATACCGTCGACGTTATCTCCACCATGTACTCCCGCGTGTCGCAGATGAACGACTTTGGTGAGCATCCATTCCCCAAGCCGCGCATCAACTGCGAGTACGGTCACTCCATGGGCAACGGCCCCGGAGGCCTGTCCGAGTATCAGGAGGTCTTCGATCGCTGGGATTGCATCCAAGGCCAGTTTATCTGGGAATGGTGCGACCACGGTCTGGCTGCTGTGACCGAGGACGGCATTGCCTACGATATGTATGGCGGCGACAACGGCGATTACCCCAACAACAGCAACTTCTGCATCGATGGCATGGTGTTCCCCTGGCAGCAGCCGAGCCCGGGCCTTACCGAGTACGGCCAGGTCATCTGCCCGGTTCGCATGGCTTATGACGCCGAGGCGGGCGAGCTGACTGTCACCAACAAGCGCTGGTTTACCACCCTCGAGGATGTTTGCCTGTCGGCGGAGACCCTGGTGGACGGCGACGTGGTCTGCCGCAAGACGCTCATGCCCGGTGCGGTTGCCCCCGGCGAGTCCGTCCAGCTTCCGCTGGTGATTCGCGAGGCCGCAGTGGGCGAGACCCTGCTGACCGTGCACGCCTACACCATGGCGGCTCACGCCTGGTGCGAGCCGATGTTCCAACTGGGTGCAAGCCAGTTTGCCATCGCAAACCATCCGGCGCCGGCAATTGCCGCCCCCACTTGTCCTGAGCTTACGGTCGAGGAGACCGAGCAGGAGATTCGTATTCGCTCCCTCAACGGCGAGCTGACCTTCAGCAAGGTCAACGGTACCGTGAGCGAGTGGAAGGCATCCGGTCGCGACGTCATGGCCTCTGGTCCCCAGGTTGGTTTTTGGCATCCGCTCGTCGATAACCACGCCCAGGAGTACGACTCCCTGTGGAAGGATAACTTCATCGATGTGATGCAGACGTCTACCCGCAATGTTTCTTGGAAGCAGGACGACAATGCGGTCGTCGTTACCGTGAGCCAGCGTATCGCTCCTCCTGTCCGCGCGTTCGGCATGCGCGTCGAGCTCGTCTATACCGTGCTTCCGAGTGGCCGCGTCGACCTCAAGGTTTCCGGCGAGCCCTACGGCGACTATTCGGACATTATCCCGCGCATCGGCATCTCCTTCGAGGTTCCCGGTTGTGATCGTGCCGTCGAGTGGTATGGCCACGGCCCGGGCGAGAACTATCCGGACTCGCTGCGCGCCAACCCGGTCGGTCATTACCGCACTACGGTCGACGACATGTTCACGCCCTACGTTATGCCCCAGGACTGCGCCAACCGCGAGGGTACCCGCTGGGTCGCCCTGCGCTCCAGCCACGGTGACGGTCTGGTCGTGACGCGTCCGAGCGACGCCGCCTCCAACCCGTTCTCATTCTCGGCATGGCCCTATAGCTGCGAGGCCATCGATAACGCCAAGCACGTCTACGACCTTGTCAAGGGCGATACGGTCACGGTCAACATCAACGACCAGTTGCTCGGCCTTGGCTCGAACTCTTGGGGTTCCGAGGTGCTCGATTCCTATCGCACCCGTTTTGAGAGCTTCAGCTTTGAGGTGTCCCTGCGACCGCTGACGTCTGCCGATCTGGCTCAGGCGCTGGCACCTATTAAGGAGGCATAAGTCATGCATGTCTTTAACTCGCGTGCCGATTTCGACGCCCAGATGAAGTCCGTCAAGAAGTGGATGCGTACCGGACAGGCGCTCGACGGTGTTGCTGAACTGCAGCACGATGTGGCGTACTCCATCGGCGACTCGCTGGTGTATTGGTGGGTGAACGCCCACGAGGCGGCTACTGCCGATCTGGTCGGTCACCGTCGCTACCATGCCGTGCTCGCCCCGCTCGACGGCGATCTGACCGTCGAGGTGGCTTCCAAGGCCGATCTTACCTGTACGCGCGCCTACAGCGATATCGACGATCGCGAGCGCTTTGAGGGTACGGGGGAGACCGTGACGATTCCCGCCGGCGGCGTTGCCGTCGTCGAAATTGACGAGGCCTACCGTGTTATCGCCGAGGCTTCGGATCCCCGCGTCGTGGTACTGCACGTGACGGTCGAAGGTTATTCCTTCCCCAACAAGTAGTATTCGTCCGCCTGGACGTTTGCTTCGCGCCACTAAGGGGGATGGCTTTGTTGACTCCCTTTTCCCCATTCCCCTTAGCAGGTGCGCCGTCCGCGATTGCACTTGCAGCTCGGACGGTTTTAGATGACATTTAACAGATGATTGGGAGGGCTTATGAGCTCTGAAAAACGAGGAACGATTGGTTCGTTCGCTCTGCTGGGCATGACGGTCGCCGCCGTGTTCGGTATCAAGAACATCATCAACAACAACGCGGCCATCGGCTTGGCAGCAGCGCCGTCGTTCTTTTTCGCCACGCTTTTGTACTTTGTCCCCTATACCCTGGTTACCGCCGAGTTCGTCGGCCTCAACAAGGACTCCGAGTCTGGCGTGTACGCATGGGTTAAGACCTCGATGGGTGGTCGCTGGGCGTTCCTGACGGCATTTAGCTACTGGTTCGTTAACCTGTTCTTCTTTGCGTCCGTCCTGCCCAACGTCATCATCTACGCGAGCTACGTGTTCTTTGGTGCCAACGCCGAGCTTTCGCAGCTGTGGATCACCATTATCGAGATCGTCGTCTTTGCTATCGCCACGTGGGTTTCGACCAAGGGCGCTAAGTGGATCGGCTCCATTTCCTCCTTCGGTTCGACCGCGGCTCTCGGCCTGACCGCCGTGTTCATCCTACTGTCCCTGGCTGCTGCCTTTGGCGGCGTTGAGTTCGCTACGGCTCCTACTCCCGCTAACATGGCTCCCGACATGAGCAA
The DNA here is from genome assembly GCA_902496115.1 of uncultured Collinsella sp. Taxonomy (GTDB): domain Bacteria; phylum Actinomycetota; class Coriobacteriia; order Coriobacteriales; family Coriobacteriaceae; genus Collinsella. The sequence continues at coordinate 65,057 of CABUZK010000004.1, forward strand.
CTTCGCAACTGCGTGGGGCTTCTTCGGTACGCTTGCCTGGATCATCCAGGGCGTTGGCGGCGCTGAGTCTGTCGGCGTGTTCCTTAACGACCTTAAGGGTGGCGTCAAGGCCTTCGTGCGCACCGTCGTTATCGCCGGCCTGACCATCGGCCTTCTGTATGCAGGCGCTTCGCTGCTGGTTAACCTGTTCATACCCGAGGGCGGCGTTGCCATCTCCACCGGTATCTTCGACGTATTCGGCGCTGTCTTTGCCCACTTTGGCATTCCCATGGAAGTGTCCACGCGCGTCATTGGCCTGATCCTTCTCGCTGCCACGCTGGGCTCCCTCATGATGTGGACCTCGGCTCCCATCAAGGTTTTCTTCACCGAGATCCCCAAGGGCGTTTTTGGTAGCAAGATCGTCGAGCTTAACGAGCATGGCATTCCCGCCCGCGCTGCTTGGCTGCAGTTCGCTATCGTCGTCCCCATCCTGATCATCCCGGCCCTGGGCTCCGGCAACCTCGACGACCTGCTCATGATCGTCACTAACATGACGGCTGCCACTGCTCTGCTCCCGCCGCTGCTGATCCTGCTTGCCTACTTTATGTTGCGCAAGAACTTCGACGCCGCTCCCCGTGACTTCCGCATGGGCTCGCGCAGCTTTGGCCTGGTCGTTGCCGCATTCCTGCTTGTGGTCTTCTGCTTCGTGCTTATCTGCGGCACCATTCCGCTCGATCAGCCGCTGTGGCTGACGCTGGTCTACAACGTTGGCGGTGTGGTTGTCTTCCTGGGCCTTGCCGTGATGTGGTACAACCGCTACATCAACCGTCTGCGCGAGACCGATCCCGAGGCCGCCGAGAGCGAGCTGCGCCCCTCCGTCCTCGACATGATGGAGTAGCGGCTAGGATTAATCTACGGCTGTGGAATAAATCGATTCCCTTTCCTAAGGAGGGGCCTTACGAGGCCCCTCCTTTTGTGTTTTGGGGCATGGTTTTGGACCTTGTGGTCAAAAAATGCCAAATATGAGTACTGTTGCAAAAGAGGTGTCATATCTATCGGCCGGTTTTGAGCAAAAATGGACTCAAAATCAATTTATCTAACCCCCTTTAAAGGGCGTTTGACGGCTTTCAACCTCTTCGAATCGCTCAAAGTAGGCAATTTGCTCTCGGTTTTGCTGCTACTAAATTGGTGACAGTACTCATATTTGCCACTTTTTGACCACGGGGTATCCGGAGGGGCTCTCGACAAGCATCTAACGCTACAATAACTACCACGTGGCTGGGTTTTGCCGGCCGAATGTGCGATGTCGTGGGAGGGGACATGGTCGAGTTTACAAAGACGATTAAAGATCCGTTGGGACTGCATGCCCGCCCGGTTGCGTTGCTCTATGACATCATTGCCAAGCATCGTAGCGACGTGTCGGTCAGCATCGGTGACCGTCATACCGACGGTCGCGACGTTATGGGCCTCATGGCTCTCTACGGCGAGTGCGGCGAGGACATCATCTTCCGCGTTTCGGGCGTGGATGAGGCTTCCTGCGTTACGTCGATTAGAAACCTCTCGCTTTAAGCATGACGGGGCGCGGCAAAGGACGGCTCTTTGCCGCGCCTTTTTGTTTCGTATAGGAAACTTTTTCGAAATCTGAATGCGGACCCTTTCCAAAAAGTTAACCACGTGTTAGTTTACTATAGCGAACATAGGCGTGGTTAACTTTTACCGTGTCGATGTTAAGGACGAACTGACGTTAGGAGCCACTCATGTCTTGCGGACCGCAGATGCCGGCCATGCCGCTTTCGATGGTAAAAGCGGGCGAAACCGTGCGCGTGTCCCGTGTAAAGGGCAATGAGGACATGAAACACCACCTCAAGGACCTCGGCTTTGTCGAGGGCAACGAAATCCACGTGGTGAGCTCGAGTGGCGCCAATATCATCGTCACCGTGCTGGGCGCACGCTTTGGTATCGATTCCAAGGTTGCCATGCACATCATGACCGTCGGTTAGTCTGCAGCATTTCATAAAAACCGAAAGGGGGACAAGAGGATGAAGACGTTGGGTGACGTTAAGGTGGGCGAGAGCTCTACCATCGTCAAGCTTCACGGTGAGGGTGCGCTTCGCCGCCACCTTATGGACCTGGGGCTCATCAAGGGCACTTCGTTCAAGGTCGTGAAGGTCGCGCCGCTCGGTGATCCGGTCGAGATCAACGTGCGCGGCTACGAGCTTTCCATCCGCAAGGAGGAGGCCGCCGTCGTCGAGGTCCAGTAAGGGCTCACGACGTATATTTCTGCAGATAAAGTTAGGTTTTTCTAACTTAATGCAGCATCTTTGAAGCACATTATCCAGCCTGCGCGGAGAAAGCAGCGCAGGCACACAAGGAAGAAGGATTGAATGGCGGATTCTCAGATCCATGTCGCGCTGGCGGGTAACCCCAACTGCGGCAAGACCACGCTTTTCAACCTGATCACCGGCGCCAACGGCTACGTTGGCAACTGGCCCGGCGTCACGGTTGAGAAAAAGGAGGCCAAGCTCCTAAGCGACAAGAACGTTACCATCACGGACCTCCCTGGCATCTACTCGCTTTCCCCCTACAGCCCCGAGGAGCAATGCTCGCGCGATTACCTCATGAGCGGCGAGCCCGATGTTGTCGTCCAAGTCGTCGATGCCACCAACCTCGAGCGTAACCTGTACCTGGCGCTTCAGGTTATCGAGACCGGCCTGCCCGTGGTCGTTGCCCTCAACATGGCCGACCTGGTCGAGAAGAACGGCGATAAGATCGACACGGACAAGCTCTCCAAGAAGCTCGGCTGCCCGGTCATGATGATCTCGGCTCTTAAGAACAAGGGCATCAAGGAGCTCTTCGAGCAGGTCAAGAAGTCCGCTGCTTCCAAGGGCCAGGTGCCGGAGCACAAGTTCGACTCCTCCATCGAGGACGTTCTGACGCATATCGAGAACAACCTGCCGGCGAGCGTTCCCGCCAACAAGCGCCGCTACTACGCTGTCAAGCTGTTCGAGCGTGATGCAGACGCCTGCAAGCTCATCAACCTCACTAAGGAGAAGGCTGCTCGCGTGGAGGAGCTGGTCGCCCAGTGCGAGCAGGACTGCGACGACGATGCCGAGTCCATCATCACCGGTGAGCGCTATGGCGTCATCGCGCACATCATCGATGAGTGCATGACCAAGGCTCCGGCCAAGATGAGCACCTCCGAGAAGATCGACCGCGTGGTTACCAATCGTATCCTGGGCCTGCCGATCTTTGTGGTCATCATGTTCTGCGTGTACTACATCGCCGTTTCTACCTTGGGCGGCACGGTGACCGACTTCACCAACGACCAGCTCTTCGGCACCGACGGCTGGTATGTGCTCGGCCAGGGTCGCGACGCCTACGACGCAGCTGTCGAGGCTGCGGGCGACAATGCCGACTCGGTCGACCCGGCACAGTACGGCCCCTATGTTCCGGGTATCACCACCGTGGTGCACGACGCCCTTGTGGCGGGTGGCACCGAGGACGGCGGCCTGGTCGATTCGCTCGTCTGTGACGGTATCGTCGGCGGCCTGGGCGCCATCTTCGGCTTCGTCCCGCAGATGTTCCTGCTGTTCGTCATGCTGTCCTTCCTGGAGGACTGCGGCTATATGGCCCGCGTCGCCTTCATCATGGATCGCGTGTTCCGCCGCTTTGGCCTGTCCGGTAAGTCCTTTATCCCCATGCTCGTGTCCTCGGGCTGCGGCGTCCCCGGCGTCATGGCCACCAAGACCATCGAGAACGAAAAGGACCGCCGCATGACGGTCATGACCACCACGTTCATTCCCTGTGGCGCCAAGCTGCCGATCATTGCCCTGCTCATGGGTTCCATCATCGGCGATTCTTCCACCACCGCCGCGTGGATCAGCCCGCTCTTCTACTTCCTGGGCGTCTTTGCCGTCATTGCTTCGGGCCTCATGCTCAAGAAGACCAAGCTCTTCGCCGGCCGCCCGACGCCGTTCGTTATGGAGCTCCCCGCTTACCACTTCCCGGCGATCCGCTCTTGGGCGCTGCACGTGTGGGAGCGCTGCTGGGCCTTTATCAAGAAGGCCGGCACGGTCATCTTCGCGTCCACTGTCGTGGTTTGGTTCCTGTCCAACTTTGGTAGCTACAATGGTTCCTTTGGCTTCCTGCCTGCGATGGACGGCATCCCCGAGGAGTTCATGGACTACTCCGTGCTTGCCATGCTCGGCAACCTGGTCGCTTGGATCTTCGCCCCGCTCGGCTTTAGCACCTGGCAGGCCACCGCGCTGACCGTCTCTGGCCTCGTCGCTAAGGAGAACGTCGTCGCAACCGCCGGTTCGCTGCTGTCCGTTGCCGACGCCGCCGAGACCGACCCGAGCCTGTGGACCGCGTTCGCCGGCATGTTCCCGACCATGGGCGCTTGCGTTGCCTTTGGCGCTTTCAACCTGCTGTGCGCTCCGTGCTTTGCCGCCATGGGCACCATCCGCAACCAGATGGACTCCGGCAAGTGGACCGCGATTGCCATCGGCTACGAGTGCGCCTTTGCCTGGGTGATCGGCCTGTTCATCAACCAGTTCTACAACCTGCTTGTTCTTGGGCAGTTTGGTATCTGGACGATTGTGGCCATCGTGCTGCTAGTTGCGATGCTCTTCCAGATCTTCCGTCCCATGCCCAAGCATGTCTGGACCGACGAGGACGAGACCAACACTGCCTCCGCCGCAGTTTCCGCGTAAGTCCGAATAAGGATTAGCCCCTTTCCACGAGCCCGGGTGTCCCAGCGACACTCGGGCTTTTTGGTAGGGGAGATGTGGCGTTTCCGCAGATAAAACCGACCAAAATAAACCTGTCCCTTTTTGGTAGGTGGAGAATGGGGTAAAGTAAGTGATGGTTAACTAGAGGAGGCTTGCTATGGCACCTATCGATATTGTTGTACTGGCTGTTATCGGTATTGCGTTTGTCGCCGTGTGCGTGCGCATCTACCGCAAGGGCACCTGCGCCGACTGCGCTCAGGGTGGCGTTTGCACGGGGCATTGCTCCAACAAAAAGACGTGCGCTGCACTTAAGGGCGTAGACAAAATCGCCGAAGACTTGGGCCGCGGTATTCATTAGCCGACCGGCGTTTGGGTATGTTTGACTGCGGATGCGGCAGTTGCTGATACGATAAGTACGTTAGCAACTGCCGCCGAGCGGCTTAAACGAAAGGAACCCTGTATGGAGTCTTCCGCCTATCCGATGCTCTTTAGCCCGATCAAGGTCGGTACGACCGAGGTTAAGAACCGCGTCTTTATGCCGCCGGTGTCCACGAACCTGGCCGATCATGGCTATGTGACCGACGACTTGGTCGATCATTACCGTGCCCGTGCCAAGGGCGGCGTGGGCCTGATCATCACCGAGGTCGTGACGGTCGAGCCCACCTATACCTATCTGCCGGGTGACATGTGCTGCTACGACGACACGTTTATCCCCGGCTGGGAAAAGCTCGCCGCGGCCGTCCACGAGTATGGCTGCAAGATCATGCCGCAGCTCTTCCACCCCGCCTACATGGCCTTTAACATTCCGGGCACGCCGCGCCTGATCGCTCCGTCCTTCGTGGGACCGTCTTACGCCCGCGAGGCACCGCGCCCCATCACGGTCGACGAGATTCACGAGCTCACGCATCAGTTTGGCGACGCTGCCGTGCGTATGCAGAAGGCTGGCGTCGACGGCGTCGAGGTCCATGCGGCGCACGCCCATGGTATGCTCGGCGGCTTTTTGACTCCGCTCTACAACAAGCGTACCGATGAGTACGGTGGCTCGCTCGACGCCCGCATGCGCTTCCTGCTCGAGGTCATCGCCGAGATTCGCGAGCGCTGCGGCAAGGACTTTATCATTGACGTCCGCATCTCGGGCGATGAGTACACCGATGGCGGCCTGACCCTCAACGACATGATCTACGTCTCGCGTCGCCTGGAGAAGGCCGGCGTCGACATGATTCATGTGTCGGGCGGTACCACCATCAAGCGCGGCTCCGCGATTCCCGCCGCCGGCACGCAGCAGGCCTCGCACGCCGCTTGCTCGCGCGAGATCAAAAAGCACGTCAACATTCCCGTCGCCACGGTCGGCCGCATTAACGAGGCATGGATTGCCGAGGAACTGATCGAGGACGGTGCCGCCGACATCTGCATGATGGGCCGCGCCAATCTGTGCGATGCCGAGTTCTGCAACAAGGCCGCTGCCGGCAACGCCGACGACATCCGCCCCTGCATTGGCTGCCTGCGCTGCCTGAACGGCATTATGTTTGGCAAGCGCATCTCCTGCACCGTCAACCCCGATGTTGAGCGCGACGAGGCCGGTTACGAGCCTGCCGCCAAGGCCAAGAACGTACTGGTTGTGGGTGCTGGTCCTGCGGGCATGGAGGCAGCCTACATTGCCGCCAAGCGCGGCCACAACGTGGTGCTCGTGGATAAGCAGGATGAGCCGGGCGGCGAGATGCGTATCGCGGCCGTTCCGCCGGCAAAGCAGGAACTCACCCGCGTGATCAAGTATCAGTACCGTCGCCTGGCCGAGGCCGGCGTGAAGTGCGTATTTGGCACCGAGCTTACTGCCGAGGACATTCAGCGTGACTACGCGGGTTACGAGGTTGTCCTGGCTTATGGCGCCGAGCCCATCGCCCCGGCCTTCATGCAGGGCTTTAAGCAGGTTATGACGGCCGACGACCTGCTGGGCGGCAAGGCTTTCCCGGGCAAGAAGATCGTTATTGTGGGCGGCGGCACCGTCGGCTGCGAGACGGCCGATTACCTGGCCCCGCTGGTCAACGACCTCTCGCCGGCCAATCGCGATGTCACCGTCATCGAGATGACCAAGACGCTCGCCGCCAACGAGGGCGGCGCCGGTCGCGCGGTGCTCATCACGCGCATGCTCTCAAAGGGCGTCCACGTGCTGACCGAGGCCAAGGTGACCGAGATTACCGAGGATGCCATCAGCTACGAGAAGGACGGAGAGGTCCACACCATCGCCGATGCCGATACGCTGGTGCTTGCCATGGGCTATCGTCCCAATACCAAGCTGGCCGACGACCTGGTTGCAGCTGGCATTGCTGTCCACGTGCTGGGCGATGCCCAGAAGTGTGGCAACATCCGCGATGCCATCGGCGATGGCTATAAGGTTGCCTGCGAGCTCTAGTCAACCCCTTTGCACCAATCGATTGCAAAAAGCGGCGGCTGCCCTGTGTGTTGGGCAGCCGCCGCCTGCGTTTTGCCAAAGAAAGATTATTGTCGGGCCCTAAATGCCTTTTGCTTCTGCTCCCTCCGCAATCATGTTGCGGTTATACACCAGGTGCAGATACATCGCGTCGTGCGCGGCGGTGGGATTGCGCGAGGCGATGGCGTCGGCCACATCGCGGTGCATGCGGATAGTTTCCTCGACGAGCTTTTTGCCGGTCACGTCGATAAAGAGGGGGACGGATGCCTTGAACACGCCCATCAGGCGGGGAACGACGAGGTTTCCGGAGCTCTCGGCAATGGCATTGTGGAACGCGGTGTCGGCGGCGGAGTAATCCTCACCGGCCTCGGCCAGGCGCTCGGATTCGTCGCAGAGCTCTTTGATACAGACGACCTGGTCGTTGGTTGCGTGCTCGGCCGCCATGCGTGCTATCTGCGGCGGTGCCACGGCCCTCTCGCACGTCAACGATGCCGGTTTTTGGATGTGCTCCTCGTTCCTGGAGATTGACGAGAAGACAACCCTCAAGTCCTGGACCGTTATGGAGACGCTCATCGGCCTTTCGGGTCTTGCCTGCGCCCTGGTGATTTCGTTCTTCGCCTAGTTCGCGTAGCTAAGCATCTTCCGCCGAGTGCATCGCTCGGTACCCATTTACACCTGATTCATTAACCAACGATTGGTACAACCGTTCAAACCAAAAGAGGAGAACATCATGGACGAGAAGACTAAAGCACAGATTCAGCAGGAGGCCGCCGACCTGGTTGCCAAACTGCAGCCGCGTTCCGGCAAGTTTCGCACCATCAGCCCCGAGATGGACCCGCTGCGTCTGGGCTCCGGCTGGACGATCGAGGATCTGGACAAGCCACAGGTCATTATCGAGTCGACGTTTGGCGACTCGCACCCGGGTTCTGCTGGCCTGTTTGAGCTGGTCGAGGAGGTTCGTGCTGGCGTTGCCGAGGCTGGCGGTCACGGTGCCCGTTACTTCTGCACCGATATCTGCGATGGCGAGGCACAGGGCCACGACGGCATCAACTACTCGCTGCCCAGCCGCGACATGATCGCCAACATGATCGAGATCCATGCCAAGGCCACCCCGTTCGACGCCGGTGTCTTTGTCGCCAGCTGCGATAAGGGCCTGCCTGCGAACCTCATGGCCATGGGCCGCATCAACATCCCCTCCATCGTCGTTACCGGCGGTGTCATGGATGCAGGCCCCGACCTGCTGACCCTGGAGCAGCTCGGCGCGATTTCTGCCCGCTACGAGCGCGGCGAGATCTCTCGCGAGGAGCTTGAGTTTGCCAAGCACAACGCATGCCCCAGCTGCGGCGCCTGCTCGTTTATGGGCACCGCGTCGACCATGCAGGTTACCGCCGAGGCCCTGGGCCTTATGCTCCCCGGCACGGCCCTGCTGCCTGCAACCAGCTCCGACCTGCGTGAGTTTGCGCGTGAGGCCGGTCGTCAGTCCGTGTGGCTCTCCGAGCACAACCTGTGTCCGCGCGACATCGTGACCAAGGAATCCTTCGAGAACCTCATCATGGTCCACGGCGCCATTTCGGGCTCTACCAACTCGCTGCTGCATATCCCTGCGATTGCCCGCGAGTTTGGCATCGAGATGTCCGCCGACGACTTTGATCGCCTGCACCGTGGCGCCCACTACCTGCTCAACGTCCGTCCCGCAGGTGAGTGGCCGGCGCAGTTCTTCTACTATGCGGGTGGCGTGCCGCGCATCATGGAGGAGATCAAGTCGATGCTTCACCTCGATGTCATGACCGTCACCGGCAAGACTCTCGGCGAAAACCTCGAGGACCTTAAGAACAATGGCTACTACGAGAAGTGTGGCCGCTACCTGGAGAAGTGGAACCTCAAGCGCGAGGACATCATTCGCCCGTTTGACCAGGCTTTTGGTACCGACGGCTCTATCGCCATCCTCCACGGCAACCTTGCCCCCGAGGGCGCCGTCGTCAAGCACACGGTTGTTCCGCGCGAGATGTTCCAGGCCACGCTTAAGGCTCGCCCGTTCGATTGTGAGGAGGACGCTATCCACGCCGTCCTGACGCATGAGGTCAAGCCCGGCGACGCCGTCATCATTCGTTATGAGGGCCCCAAGGGTTCCGGCATGCCCGAGATGTTTTACACCACCGAAGCTATCGCCAGCGACCCCGAGCTGGGCGCGAGCATTGCTCTGATCACTGACGGCCGCTTCTCCGGCGCCTCCAAGGGCCCGGCTATCGGTCACGTTTCGCCCGAGGCTGCCGTGGGCGGCCCGATTGCCCTGATCGAGGAGGGCGACCTTATCCAGATCAACATCCCCGAGCGCTCGCTGTCCATCGTGGGCATCGCCGGCAAGGAGATGGAGCCGGCCGAGGTCGACGCCGTCCTGGCCGAGCGCCGAGCCGCTTGGAAGCCCAAGGCTAATCGCTATACCTCCGGCACGCTCAAGTTCTTTACCGAGCATGCAGTTTCCGCCATTCAGGGTGGCTATATGGAGTAGCGCCCGGGCGCATCAAATTTCCCCTCTCATAGATGTGCGGCACAAAGAGCCCCGAGCCACGTCACCGGGGCGCGTCGTTCAGCGCCGCCGGGGCGCTCCACTCAAACGACAAGAGACGTCTTACGCAAGCGCCCGCGTCCGTGGATAAAACCACGGGCGTGGGCGCTTCACTTTATTCCCAGCCCTTCCACACGTCAGGCTCGTAGCCAACGGTTGCCTGGCGGCCGTTGCGAACGATGGGCTCACGAAGAATCTGCTGGTTATCGAGCACCTTTTCGAACTTCTGGTCGGCAGCAAGATACTGTACGAGCGCAACCGTGTCGGCATCTTTCGCCTTTGGATCGATCACAGCGTCGATCCCGCCGACGGCGCGCGCCACGCTTTCGAGCTCGCCTTTGCTCATCCCCTTTTCCTTCAAGTCGATGAACTGGAACTTCACACGACGTTCCTTGAAATAGCGCTGCGCCTTCTTAGTATCGAAGCTTTTCTTCGTGCCGAATATCTGGATGTTCATATGTACCGCCTTCGCTCAATTCTCGTCCGTCCATGATACGACAAGGGAGCCGAGCAAAAACAGAGCAGGCGGAGATGGAGGAGGACGGCGACCGACCGTCGGCAAGAGTCGGCCGGATCGGACTGGCGCCCAGCGCGCGCCGGCGACACGCTCGCAGCTGCACACATAGCCGATGTACAAGCTCGCCGCGGCGTTCCCTCGCCCCGCGGTGTGGCGATAGAGAAGCACGCCACCCGTCAACGATGGCGCCTCGGTGAAGAAAATCAACGTCTGGGTTACATCCCTTGAAAGGGGCGAAGACGGCTGCTAGTATACCTCCCCGCTATGAAGGATTTGACCAAAGCATACATCGCAATTCGGCGGCCCCTGGTATACGGGGCCTCTCCTGTTGTTCCCCAAGTGCGCTCTGAGCAGCCGCTTTCTTCCTGTCGTATCTGATGCACGCATAGCACGTGCATGTTATTTCGCCCGTGGGCCGGCGCGCCTTCGGCGAAGAATCGAATAGATACGAAGGAAGCTTATGTCTGATAATTGTACGGTCGCGCCCGCCAATGGGCGCATTACCGGTACCCAGATCCGCATCGTCGCGGTCGTCGTCCTGGGTGCCTTCTTGGCGCTACTGAACCAAACGGTGATGTCGCCTGCGCTGCCGGTCATCATGTCCGATTTCGCCATCGATGCCTCGACTGCCCAGTGGATCATGTCCATATACCCGCTGGTGAGCGGCATCATGGTCCCCGTTTCGGCGTTCCTTATCGACAAGTTCAGCACCCGCGCGCTATTCTTCGGGGCGACGCTGGTGTTCGCGCTGGGCACGCTGCTGTGCGCCGCAGCCCCTGATTTCCTGTTCCTCATCATCGGTCGCGTGTTGCAAGCGGCGGGCTCAGGCGTGCTCATGCCGCTTGTCTCGGTGGTTCCCATGCTGGTGTTCCCCGTCGAGAAACGAGGAACGGCTATGGGCATGGCGGGCATCGTCATGTCGGCGGGTCCCGCGGTCGGCCCCGTCGTAGGCGGCGCGGTGATCGACACGTACGGCTGGCGCACCATGATCGGCGCCATCGTCCCCCTCGCAATTCTCGTGCTGGTGCTGGGCGTGTTCATGCTGAAAAACGTGGGCGAGCTGAAGAACCCCAAGCTCGACCTGCCCTCGGTCGTCCTCTCCACCATCGCCTTCGGCGGACTTCTCTACGGGTTCTCGAGCGCCTCGTCGATGGGTTGGGGCAACCCCGTGGTGCTCGGCTCGATCGTCGCGGGTGTCGTGTGCTTGGTGCTGTTCGTCGTACGCCAGGGCAAAATCGAGGACCCGCTGCTTCAACTGGGCACGCTCAAGACGCGCGAGTTCCGCGTGGCCGCCATCATCGTCACGCTCATCAACGCCGCATGCCTGGTCACCAACACGCTGTTGCCGTTGCTGCTGCAAACCTCGCTTGGCGCTTCGGCCTTCGAAACCGGCATGGCCATGCTTCCCGCCGCGGCGGTGGGCATCATCATCAGCCCTATCTCCGGCGTGGTGTTCGACAAGTTCGGTCCGCGTGCCATCTCGATCGTCGGCCTGGCCCTCATGACCGGCGCCCTGTTCCTGCTCTCGCTTTCGACGGTAAACACGCCCATCTTGGTGGTTGCGCTGTTCTGCATGCTGCAGTCCGCCGGCCAGTCGCTCGCGAACATGCCGGTGAACACATGGGGTGTCAATGCCTTGAAAAATGACATGATCGCCCACGGCAACGCCATCGCGAACACCGGCCGCCAGGTCGCCGGCGGTTTGTGCACGGCGCTCATCATCACGGTCATGACAAGCGTCACCGCGTCGGCCGGCGTCGATGCGAGCATCCAAGTAGCCACCGCCGTGGGCGCGGGCGTCGCTTACAAGGTGTGCGCGGCAATCGGCCTCGTTTCCCTTATCTGCGCCATATTCAGCGTGCGCACCAAGAAAACCGCACCGAAAACGAAGGAGGCATAAGCGATGTCCGAGATTCTGTCCGAGCGCATCCCGCTCGAGCTCGAGGGGACGCCCGTTTCGAGCATCATGATTGAAGAGCCGTTCACCTGCACGCAGGATTGCACGATTTCCGACGTGGTGCGCATGCTCGCCGAAAACGAGGTGAGCAGCATGCCCGTAATCGATGAGCGCAACCAGGTGGTCGGGTTCATCTCCGACGGCGATGTCATGGGAGCCATCGCGCAGCATCGCGCTCACACCATCTTCACGGGCGGCGACGCGTCCATGCTGTACTTCGACGATCAGAGCCTTGAGCAGCGCATCGAAGACCTGAAGGATCGCTGCGTCATGGATTTCGCGACGCGCCAGGTAGTGTGTGCCCGTCCCGAGCAGAGCATCGCCCGCGTCGCCGCGCTGCTGGCGAAGAAGAAGTTCAAGAAGCTTCCTGTGGTTGATGACGAGGGCAAACTCGTGGGGGTCATCCGCCGCTCCGCCATCACCAAATACATCTTCGGCATCCTTTTCCAATAGGGGCAGGTCGCACTTGAGGCGAACATCTCGAGGCATCGAGCCAGCAACTGGACCAGACAACCTTGACACGCACGCGCTTTCCCTCGATGCTTCGGTAAGAAGAGCTGCGAAAATCGCAGCACGGGTGATCGGCGCCGCGCCCCCGAAGGCAAAAGCGAACACGGGAGCGATACGATGGGAAAAGTCCTGGACGAAGATTTGGTTTATGAGATTCTCTCCGTCGTGGCAGAGATTCCGGCGGGATGCGTCGCCTCGTACGGTCAGATAGCGCGCCTCATCGGCAGGGAGAAAAACTCTCGCCTGGTCGGAGCGGTGCTGAGCGAGGCGGATCGCTACGGCGATTATCCCTGCCACCGCGTCGTCAACCACGCGGGACGCCTCGCGCCAAACTTCCCCGACCAGCGAGCACTACTGACGGAGGAAGGAGTCGCCTTCCGAGACAACGGCTGCGTCGACATGAAAAAGCACCAGTGGAACGAGTAGCCAGGCAGCGTAGCGTCGAAAGGAGCGACGCCACGGGGAACGACCTGCGCCCCGCCGCCGGACAACCTATGGCAAAGTGACACGTCCCACAAAGAGCGGCGCACCAGTACGAGACACGACCGCGACGTAAAAAGACCCTATGATACTCGTAAGCATCTATCTGATTGCCCGCCTCGAGGTACCCAAAGAACGAGAGATACCGAAACCCCTAGACAAAGAAAAAGGTCGGGAGCTTTTATGCTTCCAACCTGAAGTTTCATGGTCGCGGGGGGCGGATTTGAACCACCGACCTTCGGGTTATGAGGTCGCTACGACGTTGTTTCATTCAGACATTTCGACCCAAATTGAAGTCAATATAGCTCCAGGTCATTTGATGTTTTCATAGATTTACGAAAGAAAAGTACGCGGAATAATTCGACCCAAATTCGACCCACAACGAGCTTGAAAGCGGTCAGGCGGAGCATTACCCTTGGGGTGTGACCCCACGCAGGGCCCACCACCAAGGGTAATGCCCACCCGCCCCAGCCCTTTGCGCCATTCCGCGCAACCGAGCGCGATTCTCAGGCACTTCAGGCAAGGAACACGATGAACGACCGACCTCTCGTCATAGGCAAAGGAACGAAGCAACGCCGCGACAAATACACGTGGCGCTACCGTCACAGCCTCGGCAAGGATCCGGTCACGGGCAAATACCGCTATTCGCCGTGGCAGACCATACATACCACCAAAAGCCGAGAGGTCGACGCCGCACTCGAAGCCTACAAGGCAGAACTCAACAGCGGCACCTACGTCCAAAAATCGAGGGACACCGTCGGCTCGTACGCAAAAAAGTTCCACGACAACCGCGAAGGAACCATCACGCCGCTCGCCTACTCGACATCCTACTCAATCGAGAACCGGACGCGCACATCACATGCGTGATGCTCATGCTCGACACCGACATGAGAAGGGCAGAAGCCCTCGGGATGACGTGGTCCGATGTCTCCGTCGAGAACAGAAGCATCCTCATTGAGCAGCAGTTCGCGGCCGATCGAAGCGTTCGCTCGCCCAAAAGCAAGAAAAGCGTGCGGAGGATCTCGATAAGCGAGACGCTGACGTCGTATCTCGAATTCTGGAAAAAGGAGCAGGCCCGCGAAATGGAAGCCTTCGGCCTGGAACAAGTCAAAGGCACTCCGCTCGTCCACTCATTCGAACGAACGAAAGACAGGCATCCCCAAGTCAACTTCATGGACCTGAATGGGTTTTCGCGCTGGTTCAGAAACTTCAGCGTCGAGAACGGGTTCGGCAAGTTCGAAGGCGTTCGAACATACCATTATGTGAAGGAAACTGTCGACGGGGAAACGATTTCGAAGCGTTATGAGCATAAAGAGTGGCTCGAATTGAGGGATTACCTCAGGAAGCATCCCAAGGTTCGCGAGGCGAGGCATATCAGCACATATGAGAGCGAGCACCTTCCTTACGGATATTCGGGCCTATCGAGCCACACCGCTACTGCCGCTACTGCCCGCTACTGCCCGCCAGCTTCCGAACCAGCGGGCGGTAGCAGCACCCCGAACATCTCGCCGACAGCGCAGAGAGTCGTCGACCTGGCGGCCAAGGCCGACATTGAGGACGTGATGCTGTGCGACCTGCCCGGCGTCCTGTCCTTCCTAGGGCTGCCACCTGAGACGGAGATGCCGCCGGGCAACAAGGGGAAGACGAAGCTCAAGAAGCTCTACAGGAAGGTGGCGCCGAACAAGGCATACCACTCCGGCGAGCGCGCCAAGGATTTGATCTCGCACCTCGACATGGCAGAGATCAGGGCATCGGCGCCCGTCCAAGAATTGGGATGCAGTTCAATACGAGCTCGGGGCTCTTTTCGTCTAGATTGGGGACGCATGGCCGGACGAAAACAATTTGCGTCTGGTAATAAGCGTACGAAAGCGCAATTTACGTCTTAATTCCGTACGCAAATCAAGACGAAAATCGTTTACGTCTGCTTTAATCCGTACGAAAACGGTTTTCGTCTTGCAGGGCAGTTGCCGTTTCTACAGTTCAACTTCCAGTTCGGCTTTGTGCTCGTAGAGGTAGTCGCGCATGTAGGGGATGGCAAATGAGACCTTGCCGTACGAGGGAGCCTCGATAATCGATTCTCTTAACAGGCGGCTGCGGACGGAACTCACCTGTTGAGGCGTTTTGTTTAGGGCATCGGCAACCATGCTGGTCGAGCTCGTCTGCCCCAAAGATGCCATGCTCAGCAGATAAGCGATGCACGTGGGCGGAATGCGCTGTAGCGCGGGCTCAATCACCATGGCACAGAAGCGTTCGCGTGCCGTTGCAATGCCGCGCTCGGCTTCTTCTTCTCCAATAATCGGTGTATGTGCGCGTCTTGCCAACTGCCATGCGTAGTATCCAACGAGTTGGATCATGAAAGGATAACCTTGCGTTGCCTCGGCAAGTTGGCCGGCAATACCTGGCTGCAACTCCATGCCAGACGCTTCAATGGTTTCCTCGAGGGAGTACGACACTTCGGTTACTGCCACAGCCTTCAGGTCAAAGGGGAGGGCACGGCGCAAAAACGTAAGTGTCTTTCCGTTGATGATGCTTTCAATCATCGAAGGCAGCCCCGCAAAAACAAAGGCGATATCAAGGTCTTCGCCGATAACCTGCTGAATCGCAATGGAGAGCGTTCGGACCTCATCGAGCTCTGCGTCTTGAACCTCGTCGAGAGTGATGAGCAGGCCATTTTCATTCTTGGATATTGTCTGTCTCATGGCGTCGCGTAGCGATGGACCGATTCGCTCAATGTCTATGCTGCCGATGGATATGCCAGCTACGGTGGGCTCAAATCTGGCGTGTTTGGCCTGGAATTTGGGCTGCAGCTGTTCGAGAATGCGTTGGCAAAGTCCCTCGGTTGCGACCTCTTTTATGACCGTCCAGCCACGGCTTTGCGCCAAACGTGAGCACTCGTCAAGGAGGACCGTCTTGCCCGTTCCACGGACGCCGGCTATGCGCATTAGGCGCCCCGGGGCACCAGGCCCGTTGACGAGGCCCTCATTGAATTCTTCGAGCACATCTTCGCGGCCGATAATCGTGGGAGGTGTTTTACCTGCTGTGGGCTTAAAAGGGTTTGTTTGCATGTGAGCCACCTTTGCTCAAGATATAGCAAGATATAGCAAAGTATAGCAAGATATAGCAAAGTATAGTGAGATATAGCAAAGTAAGCGCTACTCGCGGGTTTTGCGGTGGTGCTATTTTCCAAATGCCGCGCGGATAAAGCGCTGGGCGAACAGCTTGTTGGCAACTCACGAGGGCTCGGGGTGCCAATTTGGGGTGCAGTAGTGCTGCGCCACGAAAAGGGCCTATCTACTACGCTTAAGCCGCAGGGGTCAACCATAGCCGGCTTTTTCGAAAAACGACAAGCTGTCTACCTGCGGTTTTGTTTTCACGGTTTTCGGTATGGCCGAGGCTATCCGTGTTAACGTAGTAGATGGGCCACTTTTGTGGCAAGGGGGGCCGATC
Organism: uncultured Collinsella sp.; assembly: GCA_902496115.1. GTDB lineage: Bacteria > Actinomycetota > Coriobacteriia > Coriobacteriales > Coriobacteriaceae > Collinsella. The sequence goes on from CABUZK010000004.1 coordinate 81,671, forward strand.
TGCGGGCCAGGGTAGCTAAAAGAGCCCCGTCCCAAAAAGACTGATTGGGAGCTGGGGCGTGTCGATGCGATAGTATTACGTGGTGAAATTCGACAAACCGTGGGCTTCATCCGAGGGCTTTATGGAACAACACCAGCATAATCAGAGCCTGCAAGATCAGGCATACAACGCACTGCGCTCCAAGATCATCTATGCCGAGCTCAGGCCCGGCACGCGCCTTTCGGCAATTGGTCTGGAAAAAGAGACGGGGATCGGGCGCACGCCCATTCGCGAGTCCTTTGTGCGCCTGCGCGAGCAAGAGCTGGTGGAAACGCGTCCCAAGAGCGGCACCTACGTCTCTAAGATCAGCATGGAACACGCCGAGAATGCCTGTTTCTTGCGCGAGAAACTCGAAAGAAGCGTACTCATAAAATGCTGTTCGGCCGCTTCGTCCGAGCAAAAGCATCGGCTCGAGCAGATTCTTGCCGAGTCCGAGTCGCTCGACCATAGCGAAACGCGTCGTTTCTTTGACCTGGACAACCTGTTCCATGAGACGTGTTTTGAGATTGCTGGCCGTCACATGCTGTGGGATTGGATGAAGAGCGTCAACACGCATTTTGAGCGATACAACTGGTTGCGTATGGTGTCGCAGGACCTGGATTGGGAGCCGATTCGCCGGCAGCATCGCCGGATTCTCGAGGCCATTAAGAGGGGCGATACCGACACGGCGAGCTATCTGGCAGAGACGCACTTGCATCTGATGCCCGAGGAGCAGGGCCCGGTTATCGCCTTGCATCCCGACTACTTTGAGCTGCCTAAAGACTCGTCTATCTAGTCCATCATCGCATCTGCTCGAGGCGCAAAAACGATGCCGCTCACCTACAGCGTTTTGCAACCGAGAATGTTAAAAAATGCCTAAAATGGCTCAGACCGCCGACAATTGGGAAACGGGGTGCGTTATGGCGCAGATGAGAATCAAGGACATTGCCGCCGAGGCGGGCGTGAGTCCGGCCACGGTCTCGCGCTATCTCAATAACCGCCCCGGGCAGATGACCGAGGAAACCCGCGCTCGCATCGCGGCGGTTATCGAGCGCACTGGCTATCGCCCACGTGCCGCCGCACGCAATCTACGCAGCTCACGCACCAACCTCATCGGCGTGATTCTGGCCGACATCGCCAACCCGTTCTCGAGCGCAATGCTCGAAGGGCTTTCCGCCAGTGCCGCCGCGCGCGGCTGCTCGCTTATGACGGCCATTAGCGGCAACGACCCCGCCAAGGAGGCAGAGTCGCTCACCAGACTTATCGATGCCGGCGTGGACGGCCTGGTCGTCAATACCTGCGGAGGCAACGACAAGGCGATCGCCGCGGCCGCGGGGCGCCTGCCCGTTGTACTGCTCGACCGCGACGTTGCCGACGGTGGCATCGATCTGGTGACCTCCAACAACCGTGAGCTGGTCGCCGGCCTGGTAGACGCCTTGGCCTCTGCGGGCAGCGAGCGTCTGTGCCTGCTTACCGAGGCAAGCGATGACAGCCCCGTGCGTCGTGAGCGCGCTGAGGCGTTTGCCGACGAGCTCTCGCGCCGCGGCCTGGCCGGCGAGGTCGTCACCCTGGCCGACGGTGGTGCCACGGGCGTCGGCCGCTTGGACGAGACCATCCGCGGCCATGCCGGTAAAAAGCTCGGCCTCATTGCCGTCAACGGCTTGGTTTTCCTGCGCCTGACCGAGGCATTAGCGCAGCTGGGACCCTCGTTGCCGGCTGGGCTCAAGATCGCGACATTTGACGATTACCCCTGGAACCACGTGCTCTTTGGCGGCGTGACCACGGCCGCGCAGGATACCCTTACCATCGCCGAGCGCGTAGTCGAGCGTCTGTCCGAGCGCATCGACGTCGTTACCACTACGGTAGGCGATGCCGCAAAGCTCGCCCCCAAGCGCATCGAGATCCCCGGCCACATCGAACACCGCGCATCGACCTTGCGCTAGTCGCCCGTCCAAGTCGGTCTGTTCGTGCTTGGCACCCGCCTGTTCACACACGTTTTTTGAGCGCTTGATACGCTTTAACCCTGCGGAAACATTTTTCTGCGATAGTATCTGCGATATAGACCAGTCGAAACCCGCCCGAAAGAAAGGGGAGCGACATGAACCAGCAGAACATCGATTACGTACTCCGTTCCGTAGAGCAGCGTGACATCCGCTTTGTGCGTCTGTGGTTTGTCGACATTCTCGGCCGCCTCAAGAACTTTGCCATTAGCCCCGAGGACCTCGAGGTCGCTTTTGAGGAGGGTATTGGCTTTGACGGCTCCGCCATCGAGGGCTTTGCCACGCCCGAGGAAGCCGACATGCTGGCGTTTCCCGATGCTTCGACCTTCCAGATTTTGCCGTGGCGCCCGAGCCACAACGGCGTCGCCCGCGTGTTCTGCGACGTGTGCACTCCCGATTGCAAGCCCTTTGCCGGCGACCCGCGCGATGCCCTGCGCCGCATGTTCCGCAAGGCCGAGAAGGCCGGCTATCTGCTCAACGTGGGCGCCGAGCTGGAGTATTACTACTTTCCCGACGAGCACACGCCCGAGCCGCTCGACAACGTGGGCTACTTCGATCTTTCGGTGAGCGATGCCGCTCGCGACCTGCGTCGCAACACGGTTCTCACGCTCGAGAAGATGTCCGTGCCCGTGGAGTACACCTTCCACGCCGCCGGCCGCTCGCAGCACGGCATGAGCCTGCGCCACGCCGAGGCCCTGAGCATGTCCGACGCCATCACCACGGCCAAACTCATCATTAAGCAGCAGGCCTACGAGAGCGGTTGCCACGCTTCCTTTATGCCCAAGCCGTTGGCGGGTGAGGACGGCAGCGCCATGTTTTTGCATCAGTCGCTGTTCGACCACGACGGCAACAATGTCTTTTGGGGCGAGGATGACGAGAAGTACCACCTCTCCGATATCGCCAAGCACTACATGGCCGGCATTCTGGCGCACGCGCGTGAGATCAGCGCCATCACCAACCCCACGGTCAACTCGTACAAGCGCATCACCACGGGTGGCGACTCCGTGCCGCAGTACGCCACGTGGGGCCTGCGCAACCGCGCGAGTATGGTCCGCATTCCGGTCTACAAGCCCGGCAAGCAGCTGTCCACGCGCATCGAGCTTCGCAGCCCCGACCCCATGGCCAATCCGTACCTGGTCAACGCCGTCACGCTTGCGGCTGGTCTCGACGGCATCGAGCGCAAGCTGGAGCTCCCGCCCGAGGCCACGGCCGAGACGCTCAAGCTCACCGACCGTCAGATGGTCGAGGCCGGCTACACGCCGCTGCCGCGTTCGCTCAAAGAGGCGCTCGACGTGTTTGAGGACTCGCAGTTTATGAAGGATGCCCTCGGCGAGCACATCCACAGCTTCTTCCTCAAAAAGAAGCGCGACGAGTGGCATAAGTTCGAGTCTACGATCACCGAGTGGGAGATCAAGCACTACCTGGCGAACTCCTAATCGCGCTGACTTGTTCCAGTACGATTGAGCTCATTTCCTTGGAGGCCGATATGTCCGATAAGAGTGCCCTGTTCATGGCGCGCACGACGCGCTTCCACGAGTTTGCCCGCAGCTTGACGACCACCCTAGGTGTCGAGGTGAGCCTGGCAACCCCCGATTCGCCGACTGCAGCACACGACTTTGACCTGCTGATCCTCGATTCCGATGGCATCCGCAGCGACCGCATCGATCAGATTGCCAAGTGGCTCGACGACCGCGGCGGCGTTCCCATGCTGGTGATCGTTGACGACGAGGCGCTCGGCACCCTGCGCCTGCCGAATCACGCGCATGCCGACTTTGTATGCCCCACGGCGACGCCCAACGAGCTCAAGGCTCGCGCGCAGCGCCTGATGGGCGAGGAGGAGACCGTTACCGCCGACGATGTGCTCAACATCGATAACCTCGAGATCAACCTGGCTACCTACCAGGTGACGCTCGATGACGAGCCCATCGACCTGACGCTGATGGAGTACTCGCTGCTGAGCTTTTTGGCGACGCATCCCAACCGTGCCTACAGCCGCGAGGTGCTGCTGCACCGCGTATGGGGCTTTGAGTACTGCGGCGGCACGCGCACCGTCGACGTGCACATTCGACGCATCCGCTCCAAGGTGGGCCCGCAAATCGCGGCGCACATCACCACCGTCCGCGGCGTGGGCTATCTGTTTAAGGACTAGATTTCCACCACAAAGGGGACAGGCACCTTTGTGGTGGTTTTGACGCAGGTGCGGGTTCCTTTCGGGCCTGCAACAGAACTTAAGCCTTCCTAAAAGATTGCGTTCTCATACACGTACGCCCGCATATTGGGGTACAACTCAACGTGAACAATGATGGCCCGCCACATGTTTGGCGGGCCTTTGGTTATTTGACGAAAGGATCGCAGCTATGAGCGAGTACGATTCCCAGCGTCCCCAGGATGCAGGCAACGCTGGCGAGACCCAGCAGCAGCCGCGCGTGCAGGTGGAGTCGACGCCTGCCGGTAGCAACATTCCTTACGTGCAGGCCTACGACACGCAGACCGGCAAGCCGCTGGGCGGTCAGCAGGTCGTGAACAAGCACACGGTGGTCAAGACCAAGACCAAAAAGCTGCCGATCTTTATTACGGCACTCGCCGGCTGTGCCTGCGGCGCCTTGCTGGTCATCGCGCTCATTATGAGTGGCACGCTCGATATCGGTGGCGGCAAGAATGCCGTGACGGCGGGCGCTTCGGGTTCGTCGACGCAAAAGATTACGATCGACTCCGAGGACACCACGCTGGCCGAGGCCGTTTCTGCCAAGGCATTGCCCTCCGTGGTTTCCATCACCGCCACTTCGAGCGGCAGCCAGAATGGCTCGCTTTCGCAGTCTGCCGACGAGTCGGACAGCTCGGGCAGCGTCGGTTCGGGCGTTGTGCTCGATACCGAGGGCCACATCCTCACCAACAACCACGTGGTCGATGGTTACGACCAGTACGTGGTGACCATGGACGATGGCACCACCTACGAGGCCGAGTTCGTGGGCAACGATGCTTCGAGCGACCTGGCCGTCATCAAGCTCAAGGATGCAGACGCCTCCAAGCTCACGCCGATCGAGATCGGCGACTCCTCCAAGCTCAACGTGGGCGAGTGGGTCATGGCCATCGGCTCGCCGTTCGGCAACGAGCAATCTGTCTCCACGGGCATCGTGTCGGCGCTGTACCGCTCCACGGCCATGAGCTCTACCAGCGGCAACACCATCTACGCCAACATGATCCAGACCGATGCCGCCATCAACCCGGGCAACTCCGGTGGCGCACTCGTCAACGACAACGGCGAGCTCGTGGGTATTAACTCGCTTATCGAGAGCTATTCGGGCTCCAGCTCGGGCGTGGGCTTTGCTATTCCCGTTAACTACGCCAAGAACATTGCCGACCAGATCATCGACGGCAAGACGCCGGTACATCCGTACATGGGCGCTACGCTTTCGAGCGTCAATGCGCTCAACGCCCGCACCAACAAGCTGAGCACCGATAGCGGCGCGTATGTGGCAAGCGTCGTCGAGGACGGTCCTGCCGCCAAGGCCGGCATTCAGGAGGGCGACGTCATCACCAAGCTGGGCGACGACGAGATCACGAGCGCCGATGGTCTGATCATCGCACTGCGCAGCCACGAGGTGGGCGAGAAAGTCGAGATCACGCTCATGCGCGGCAAGGAAGAGAAGAAGGTCACCGTCGAGCTGGGCTCCGATGAGGAGTTGCAGAACCAGCAGCAGGACGACAGTTCGACCGACACCGGCAACGGCGGTATTACCGACGAGCAGCTGCGCCAGTACCTGGAGGAGCTACTAGGCCAGCAGGGCCAGGGTCAGGGCTACGGCCAGGGTTACTAACGAGCCGTATCGCACATACCGATGCCAGAGGGGGCCGTCCCATCAATGTGGGACAGCCCCCTCTTTTCTCATTGATCCGTTGGGGGCGGAGGAAAACGGATCACATGGAGCTGACAAGAGGCCTGGTTCGTAATGGTCTGGACAGTTGGTTCAGATACGTATAAATCTTGGGCAGCTTGGGATGCGTTTTGAGCAATTTCTGATTGGGATGGGGCTCGGATGGGCGTTTGGAAGGGAGGATGGGACGTTTGCATGGCCTCGAGGAGCCCAAATTAGTCGAAACAGAGGTGTGCGTGCCTGATCCAGCTCTAGGATTTATACGTATCTGAACTAACTGTCCACCCCAGACTGGCGGCTGCCGATTCAGTGCGGTTTGAGACCGCTATTCGGCCCCGTTGCGACCGGTGGTACTCTTGTATCCGTTTGAAATCGAGCGAAGGAGTGCCGCTATGGAGCAATCGAGCCTGTTTGGTGACGGTGTGGACATCGATACCGAAACGCCCGCGAGCACGGATGCCGCTGCACCGGCCGATGCCCGTGCCCAGGCCGCCGCGCGTGCGGCCGAGCTGCGCCACGAGCTCGATTACCACGCCTATCGCTACTACATGCTCGACGCGCCCGAAATCACGGACGCCGCCTTTGACAAAATGCTCGTTGAGCTGCAGGAAATCGAGGCGTCCTACCCCGATTTGGTGACGCCCGACAGCTATACCCAGCGCGTGGGCGGCTACGTGAGCGAGCAGTTTACGCCGGTCACGCACATGGCGCGCATGTATTCCATGGACGATGCCATGGACCTGGACGAGCTTGACGCATGGCTCCAGCGCACCGAGGATGCGCTCGGTGCCGGCAGCGTCACCTATACCTGCGAGCTAAAGATTGACGGTCTGGGCGTGGCGCTTACCTACCAAAACGGCACCTTTGTGCGCGCGGCCACGCGTGGCGATGGCACCACGGGCGAGGACGTGTCGCTCAACGTCCGTACCATCAAGGACGTGCCTATGCACCTGTCCGAGCCGGCGCTCGCCCACATGGGCGCCGACCGCGAGCGCACGATTGAGGTGCGCGGCGAGGTCTATATGCCCAAAGGCAGCTTTGTACGTCTGAATGAAGAGGCCGATGCCGAGGGCCGCGACCCCTTCGCCAACCCGCGCAACGCCGCTGCTGGCAGCCTGCGTCAGAAGGATCCTAAGGTTACGGCGCGCCGCGACCTGGCCACCTTTATCTATGCCATCGCCGATACCGATCCGCTGCACGTCCACAGCCAGCGCGAGTTCCTCGATTGGCTGCGCAGTGCCGGTTTTAGCGTCAACCCCAACGTGGCACGCTGCGCCACGCCGGCCGAGGTCCACGAGTTCTGCGCCCAGGCCCTCGAGCATCGCGGTGACTTGGACTATGACATCGACGGCGTGGTCGTAAAGGTCGACAGCTTCCAGCAGCAGCTCGACCTGGGCTTTACTGCCCGCGCACCACGCTGGGCCATTGCCTTTAAGTTCCCGCCCGAGGAAAAGCAGACCGTCCTGCGCGAAATTCGCATCCAGGTGGGCCGCACCGGTGTGCTCACGCCGGTCGCCGAGTTCGACCCAGTGACGGTTGCCGGCTCCACCATCGCGCGTGCCACGCTGCACAACATCGACGAGATCCGCCGCAAAAACGTGCGCGAGGGCGACACCATCATCGTTCACAAGGCGGGCGACGTAATCCCCGAGGTCGTGGGCCCGGTGCTCGACAAACGCCCGGCCGATTCGGTCGACTGGCAGATGCCCGAGGCCTGCCCCGTGTGCGGCAGCCCCGTGGTCCACGAGGATGGTGAGGTCGCTTACCGTTGCGTCTCCATCGACTGCCCCGCACAGCTCAAGGAGCGCTTGCTCCACTGGGTGAGCCGCGGCTGCATGGACGTCGACGGCTTGGGCGACGAGATCGTCGACAAGATGATCGCCGCCGGCCTGATTCACGATGTCGCGGACTTCTACCAGCTCACGGTCGACGACATCGCCGGACTGGACACGGGGCGCACTTATGCCAGCTCCAACAGCAAAAAGGGCGTCAAGAAGGGCGACCCCATTCCGGTGGGCCTCAAGACGGCCGAGAAAATCATCGCCGAGCTCAACAAGTCCAAGAGCCAGCCGCTCGGTCGCGTGCTGTTTGCCCTGGGCATCCGCCACGTGGGCAAGAGCGTGGGCGAGGTCATCGCCGAGCGATTCCTGTCGATTGACAAGCTCGTCTTGGCGAGCGAAGAGGACATCGCCGAGTGCGAGGGCATCGGTCCTAAGATTGCGGCGAGCGTCAAGCAGTTCCTGGCCGTGCCCGAGAACCTTGCCGTGCTGGAGCGCCTGCGCCAGGCGGGCCTGTCGCTCGAGGTCGATTTGAGCGCCGCGCACGCGCAAGCCGCAGCCGACGCTGGCGTGGCAGGCGAGCTCGCCGACGCACAGCCGCTTGCGGGTCTGACCTTCGTGCTGACCGGTACGCTCGTCAACCGCACGCGCGATGAGGCGGGCGCGGCGCTCAAGGTGCTCGGCGCCAAGGTTTCGGGCAGTGTGTCGAAGAAGACGAGCTATCTGGTCGCCGGCCCCAAGGCAGGCTCCAAGCTCACCAAGGCCGAGCAGCTGGGTGTGCCCGTGCTGGATGAGGACGCACTCGAGCAGATCCTTGCGACCGGTGAGGTGCCCCAGGCTTAGTACATCGATAACCAAATTAGAAAACCTCCCGGAAAGGTTGATACTTTCCGGGAGGTTTTTATTTGGGCGTGGTGGCGGGGCAGCATGATCTGCGTCATGTAGGTTGCTGAGGGTGACCCTGCGGAGCGGTGTCGTTTCGGAGCGATAGAAGATTCATTCAAAGCAAAGGGGCCCCGCAGTGAGGTCCCACAACGGGGCTGCCCTATTGTGATGAGTTTTATACACTTTAACATTAACATTAACGTGTATACTTAGCAGTGAAGATATATGTTGAGAGGAGCAGTTATGGTTACCGTCGCGTTTTCGGAACTGCGCCAAAACCTTACGCAGGTGGCCGAAAGGGTTGCCAATGAGGGCGAGGAGGTTGTGGTCTTCAAGCGGAGCAAGCCGTTGTTCAAGATCGTGCCGCTCGACTATGAAAGCCCAGTTGCAGTGGAATATAACGCCGTTCAGGAGCGCGGGGGTGCAAAGCCGACGCGCGGCTCGGACAAGCCCAAGCGCGACGTGGGTACGATGTGGCATCCCAAGATCACCTGGAAGGAGATCCGTGAGATGCTCGCGGAGAATGAGGACTACCAGGAGTATCTCGATATCGTGGCTAACATGCCAAAGGGTACGCCGCTCGATACGATGACGGTTGAAGATGAAAAGCGCGTCGCGAGGGAGCGCTACCTATGAGGGCATTTCTCGATACCAATTTTCTGCTCGATTGCGTGCTGCCGGGCCGGCCGGAGCATGGGGCGGCGCAAACGACCAAGGGGCTCGTTGACGTGGGACTTATCGAGGGTGTTGTTTCGGCCTGCTCTCTCAAGGACGCGTACAACATTCTCACTAAACAGGCAGGCGAGGCGCGCGCCCGCGAGGTAGTGCGCGACTGTCTTAAGAGCTACTCGGTAGAGCCTCTCGACCAAGAAACTTGTTTTACCTCCGCCTATTCCGATGAGCCGGACTTTGAGGACGGCTGTATCCGTGCGATGGCCGAGCGTGCCGGCGTGGACTTTATCATCACGCGTGACCGCGCCGCTTTTGTGCGCTCGACCATCAAGACCTTCTCGCCTGCAGAGTTCATCCGTGCGTTTCCGATTCCGGAGGAGTAAAACCGCCATATCGGGGATTGTCCTCGACATGGCGGTTCTCCTGTAGCTGACGCTCGTTAGTTGAGCTGCACTGCATGCCTGTCCGGGAGGTTCTTAATCGAGCACAGTAACGGGCACCGTGATCTGTGTCACGTAGGTTGCGGGGTCGTCGCTGATGATGTCGTCGATGAGGGCGATCTCGCGCGAGGGCCCGGCGGGTGCCAGGTTGTGTTCGTGCATATAGCCGAGTAGCTGCTCATAGCGCGAGCCCGCCTGCCCGTGCGTGCCGCGGAAGCTAATGGTCAAACAGCGTGCGGCGGGGCGTACCTCGACGTCGCCCAAGTACTCATCGGTGTCATCGAGCAGCAGGAAGACCTCGTCGTAGCCGTCAAAGTCACCGGCGTCAAGGCGCTCGGCGCTAATCCCAATGCCCAAGTTGCCCAGGAAGACAAAGGTCTCATGCTGGCCCTTCTGCAGTTGACGAATTTGCCACTCCAACGCATAGGCATCGGTGGGGTTGACGCGTTCGCGCAACACGGCGCAGCGAAGCTCGGGCGCATCGATTGTGCAAATGGTATCGAGCTCGGTGTTCAAGGCATCATGCAGTAGAGCAAGCCGGTTATCGATCTTGCGCGACACGCGCTCCAACTCGCGGCGCTTGCGCTCGATGAGCTCCTGCTGCTGAGCCAGCTGCCGCTGCATGAGGTCTACATCGCGCGTGGTCACAAACTCACGGATCTGCGACGGATCTGCGCTAGCGGCAGGTCGAGAACACGCAGGTGACTGATGGTGTTGAGGGTGGAGAGCTGCCGCGATCCGTAGTAGCGGTATCCACTCGCCGGATCGATGTGCGCCGGGTCCAGCAAGCCCATCTGCTCGTAATGGCGCAGCGTGCCCACGCTCAGGTTAAACAGGCGCGCCACCTCGCCAATACGGAGCAGGCCCTCGGTATGTTCGGTTGGCGAGTCGGTCATGGGACCGCTCCTTTCGGTAAAAAGCAGAGGAGGGGAGCCAGGTTCGCGTTGCCCCGCTACGCTGCCAACTTGTCAAAAGCCCCGCGGCGGTTGAGTACGGTAAATGCAATCACGCAAATGACCGCCGACAGAATGGACCCGCACGGCGAGGCGATGCCCATGGGAAACAACGTATCGGAATAGGCATTCGACAGCAGCCACGCACCGGGTACGCGAATGAGCGCCACGGCCAGCACGTTGTGCGCAAAGCCGATGTAGCTCTTGCCGTATGCAGCGAAAAAGCCGCTAAAGCAAATGTGGATGCCGGCAAAAATCGCGTCGAAAATGTAGCTGCGCATATAGCCGGTACCGGCCGCGACCACCGCGGGGTCCTTGGCGAAAAAGCCGATAAACGTCGGCGCCACCAGCCACATCAGCACCGTGATCAGGCAGCCGTACACCACCGAAATCGTCATGGCGTCCTTGAGCACCTGACGTGCACGATCGCCCTTGCCCGCGCCGGCATTTTGCGCCGTGAGTGCGCTGACGGTGGCACCCATGGAACTCGGCACGATGAACAAGAAGCTGATCATCTTTTCGACCAAGCCCACGGCGGCGGCGTCGACGAGCCCTCGGTGGTTGGCGATGACGGTGATAAACATAAACGCCACCTGGATGCAGCCGTCCTGCACGGCCACGGGCACGCCGATCTTAAGAATGCTGCCGAGCATCTCGGGCCGGGGACGCAGGTCGCTGCGCTTAACGTGGATGTTCGTGCGACGGCTCTTGAGCCACACGAGCGCGAGGGCAACGCTGGCCGTCTGCGCGGTCACCGTGCCGAGCGCCGCGCCCACAGGGCCTAGCCCCATGTGTCCGATAAACAGAAAATCGAGCGCGATGTTGATGATGCATGCCACGCCGATCACGTACATGGGCGAGCGCGAATCGCCCAGCCCGCGAAAGATGGCCGAGAGGATATTGTACGCGGCGATAAAGGGAATGCCCATAAAACAAATGCGCAGGTAGGCGGCGGTGCCTTCGGCTGCCTCGGCCGGCGTGCCAATGAGTGACACGATCTGCGGGCACAGTGCGAGCAGGACAGCGGCCAGCACCACCGAGACGCCCATAAAGAGCGTGATGGTGTTGCCGATGGCGGTCTCGGCGCGGTCAAAGCGGCGCGAGCCCACGGCGTGGCCGACGATGACCGTCGTTCCCATGGCCAGGCCCACGAGCGTCACGGTAATGATATAGAGCGTCTGCGCGCCATTGCCCACGGCGGTGATGCCGGCAGCGCCGCTAAACTGCCCCATCATGTACAGGTCGGCCATGCCGTAGAGCATCTGCAAAAAGTACGAGAGCATATAGGGCAGGGCAAAGACCGCGATGGTCTTGAGGACATTGCCGCGTGTGAGGTCGTGTTCCATGGGCGGGGCACTTTCTGGCTGGGTTCGTTTACGTACCAGTGTAGTGAAAACCCTATAACGATTGTAGAGTCAAGGTTTATGTTGACGGCGGGGCGAAAAAGTGAGCCTGTATTCATTCCCCATGGCTTAAAAGAGCTGGATTAACTCATTCGAGCACGAGGCTTTGACCCCTCCGTGCCCCTCACCTCGCCTCAAACCATCACAACATTCGACGTTTTTTGTCAAAATCGGGAAAAGCATCGAATGTTGTGATGGTTTTTCTACCACTCGACCGGGTGGAATCGCTTTCTTGCGCACGAAGGTGTGCGGATCCGTGGGCAGGGGAATAAGGTTGGTTATCCGACTCCATTGGAGGGCTCATGGACCTGCCGATCGTTCTGTCCCATAAGACTGCCTGGCTGTACCACAACGTGGCGCGTCCGTCCGAGCCGCTCTCGCGAGTAAGCAGCCTATACGATGAGGACTCGCTTGCTAACGAGGCGGAGCCGACCGCGAGCTTGCCCAAATTGGGACTCGATGCCAAGGGGCTGAGGGCTTCGACGGCCGTCGGGATCGTTACCGACTATCTGGTTTCGCTTGGTATTCCACGAGAAGAGCTCGATCATATCGATACGCTCGTCAACTTCGATTTTGAGCGCTCGACGCCGACTGGATTTAGGTGCCACGTGTTTGGGGCGCCGGTACCTCCAGGCCATCTTATCGAGGTGGCAGAGGACCTTCTGGTGGTTGATGAGGTCATGTGCTTTGTCCAAGCGGGTTCGTGGATGAGCGAGCCTGAGCAGCTGGAATATGGCTACGAAATCTGTGCCCGATACCATTTGAATCATCTGTCGACAGGCGATTATATCGAGATGGGGCAGAGATATACCGTTGCCGACTTAATTGCTTATTGCAATGAGAACCGATCTCGTCAGGGGGCCATACGCGCGGCCGCCGTGCTCAAGCGCGTGCACGATGGCGCGCGATCGCCCATGGAGACGGCCACTGCAATCATGGTCGTAGCAAAACGTTCTCAGGGCGGGCTGGGATACGCCAAGGTTGAGCTCAACCATCGGGTCGATGTTCCCAACGAGTTCAAGTATCTCGCAAAGGCCGGGTATTTCGAGATCGACGTATATGCGCCTGCGAGCGGTACGGGGATTGAATACAACGGCTCGGACCATCTTGATAAACAGCGCAGCGCGTCGGACGCGGAGCGTATGACCGTGCTGAGCGCGCTGGGCTTTAGGATGATCGTCCTCACCGGGACTCAGTTTGCCCATCAGCTGCAATTGCACCGGGCGATGAATGCCATCGCGCTCGCTATGGGTCTCAAGTGCGACCGAAGCGAAGCGTTCCAGAAACGTCAAAACGACCTGCGAGAATTCGTGATTCGGCACTGGGACGGCGGCCTTTAGGGGCGTTCCGGTCCTTCTACGGGGTGCCGTGGACAGGCTAACCATCACAACATTCGACGTTTTTCGCCAAAAACGGGAAAAGCATCGAATGTTGTGATGGTCTGTGCTGAGGATGGGCTTGGAAAGTCCGTTTTGCTCAAAGCGACCTGTCCTATCGTACGGGTGTCGGCATGATTCTCTCGTGGGGTATTATGTTTTCCGAAGAATAAAACGCCGCGTGAGGGGAGGGCTGCGTGAACGGGCGCATGCAACATGACGGTTTTGGCCGCGATATCAACTACCTGCGTATTGCCGTTACCGACAAGTGCAATTTCCGCTGCATCTATTGCATGCCGGCCGATGGCGTGGCGCCCCGTGCGCACGACGAGCTGCTCAGCGCCGAGGAAATCGCCCGCTTTGTGCGTCTGGTGGCGGGAGAGGGCATTCGCCGCGTGCGCCTGACGGGCGGCGAGCCGCTGGTCAGCCGCCGTATCATTCCGCTCATTCGCGACATCCGCGCGATTCCGCAGATCGAGGACATCTCGCTCACCACAAACGGCGCCCTGCTGCCCAAGCTGGCGCCGCAGCTCAAAGATGCCGGGCTTAACCGCGTCAACATCTCGCTCGACACGCTCGACCCTACGCTCTTTGGAAAGATCACGCGCCTGGGTCGACTCGAGCAGACCATGGCTGGCATCGATGCGGCGCTGGCCTGGGGCTTTGAGCCCGTTAAGGTCAACTGCGTTGTGGTGCGCCGGCTCAACCAGGATGTGGCGGCCCTTGCGCGGCTCACGCTCGATCGCCCCATCCACCTGCGCTTTATCGAATATATGCCCATCGGCGACGAGCACACGAGCTCGCATTGCGCTGTGGACCCGCATGCGCCCGCGCTCAATCCCGAGCTGTGGGACGCGAGCGATACCGTGCCGAGTGACGAGCTGCGGGCGCGCATCAATGCCGGGGCCACCGCGGTGGGACTGGGCGAGCTCGAGCCGCTCGACATCAACGACGCTCCTGCCGGCGCGGGCCCTGCGCGCTATTGGCACTTTCCGGGCGCGGCGGGAACGGTCGGCTTCATTAGCGCCATGTCCAACCATTTTTGCGCGAATTGCAACCGTCTGCGCCTGACGGCCGATGGCAACGTGCGTCCGTGTCTGTTTAGCGATGCCGAGTATTCGGTGCGTGAGGCGCTGCGCCGTGGTGATGATATGCAGGTACTTTCGATTTGGCGCGATGCCGTGGCCCACAAACCGCAGGAACACGCGATAATTGAGGGCACGCAACGATTTATGTCCCAAATCGGAGGATGATCATATGGCCAAGAGCAGGTACGCCGATGCCACCAAGGCCGCTCGCAGGGCCGCGATGTCTGCCCACAAAGTCACGGCTGCGGCGAATGCTGGCAACGCCGACGCGTCCGTGCAGCCGACTGCCAGCGCTGCCACCGAGCCCGCCCGTGACGCTCGCCGCGACGAGCTGACGCACGTGGACGCCAAGGGCGAGGTTCGCATGGTCGACGTGTCCGACAAGGCCGAGACCCATCGTATTGCCATCGCCGAGGGCACCATCCTCATGCATCCCGAGACGCAGGCCATGGTGCTGCAGGACCGCGCCAAAAAGGGCGACGTGCTTGCCTGCGCACGCGTGGCGGGCATCATGGCCATCAAGCGCACGAGCGACATCATTCCCATGTGCCATCCGTTGCTCATTACTAAGAGCAAGTGCGATATTGCGCCCATCGCTCCGGCGGGGACGCCTGTCGATGACGTGCCCGAGGGCTGGGCGCCGGCGCGCGCGGACGGGCAGGTTGGCTTTCACGTGCTGGTTACGGCCGGCGTGACGGGCAAGACGGGTATCGAGATGGAGGCGTTGACCGGCGCGAGCGCCGCGTGCCTGACCATCTATGACATGTGCAAGGCAGTTGACCGCGGCATGGAGATCGTCGACGTTCGTCTGTTGCACAAGGAAGGCGGCCGCTCGGGCGTGTGGGATCGTGCCGAGCGTCAGGTTGCTGCTGTTGAGGCCGTGGGGGCCGCGGGCAATGCGCCCGCGGGCGCACCCGTCGCCGTCGCGCCCGCAGTTCCGGCCCCGGCCGTCCCCGCGATCGCGTTTATCGGCTACCAAAACTCGGGCAAGACCACACTTGTCGAGAAGGTTATTGCCGAGCTCACCCGCCGCGGCCTGCGCGTGGGTTCGCTCAAGCATCATGGGCATCACGGCTTTGATATCGACGTGCCCGCTAAGGACACCTGGCGCCATCACCAGGCCGGATCCAAACACGTGGGCCTCATCTGCGCCACGCGCTGGGCGGAGTACGCCGACACGCGCGAGGAGGACGAGATGCCCGCGCGCGAGCTGTTGTCGCGTTACAACGATGTCGACGTGGTGATCATCGAGGGCTACAAGGCCGAGGGCTTCGACAATATCGTGGTCGCGCGCTCCGGTGTCGACCGTCTGCGCGGCAAGAGCTCGCTCGACCTGGTCGATGGCCACACGCTGGCCCTTGCCTGCAATGAGGCCTTGGCGCGTCAGGCCTTCGACGCCGGCTTTGCGACCCGAGCCATCAACATCAACGACGCCCGAGCCATCTGCGATCTTATCCAAGATCACCTTTAAGGGCTGGCTCGCTGCGCTGCCATAACCTGCCAAATAGGGACAGGTTTGTTTTGGCAGGTTTTATCTGGGCAAACGTCACTTCCACCACAAAGGGACCAGGCACCTTTGTGGTGGTTTTTGTTTAAGTAGATGTGTGGGACATGCCTTACAATCTACCAAGTAGTTCATGACGGGCGAAAAACGGAGAGAAGGGGCTCTTGATGCGTCCTTAATGTTTCATGCGGATAGATTGATTCGACAGACGGTGGCGAATGCCCGCCGTCCGCATTCGTATGAAACAAGGAGTCTCCATGCTCGTCTCTCTTTTCTCAAAGCCTCAGTCATCGCTGTCCGTGCAGGCCAAGCGCCTGGTGGCGATGCGCTTTCTCATCTACACCGGTTTCCAGACCAGCTACTTTATCGGCGTCATCGGAACGCTCACCTATGCAGACGATGCCTCGGTCGTGGCGACATCGCTGGCCGTCCTCTTTATGAACGTATTCGTGATCTTGGGATCCTTTGCGGGTGGCGCGGCGCTCGACGCTTGGGGCCCACGCCGTCATTTCTTGCTGAGCATCGTGGGCACGCTGGCAACCGGCGCGGCGATCCTCGTTTTTGGCAGCGCGACCGGCATCGTCCTGCTCGGCGCGGTGCTCCTGGGCTTTGTGATGGGGTTCGCCCAGCCCATCGCCACATCCTATCCAGCCTATCTCACCGACGATCCCGTCGAGCTCAAAGACATCAACTCCGCCATCGCCATGTTCTCTAACGTGAGTATCATCGTTGGCCCCACGCTGGGCGGCTTTGTCGCGGCGGCTGCGTCGTCGCGCGCGGTGTTCGTGCTCTTGATGCTCTTTACCGTGCTGGCGCTCGTCGCCGGTTGGGGCTTTAGGCCGAAGGCCAGCCATGTCGCCGGGGATGCGGATGCCGATTCGGCAGAGGAAGGGGAGCGTGCGGGACAAAGCCCCGACCCCAGCACGTCCACCCGCGTCACCTTCGCGACCAGCATCAAGACAGTCTTCACCAATAGCGTCCTCGCCCTGCTGTTCTGCATTATTTTCCTTTCGAACTTTGGCTACGGCGCCTTCGACCCGCTGGAGTCGTTCTTCTACCGCGATGTCCTGCACGTCGGTGTCGAATGGATGGGCTGGCTCTCGTCGGCCAGCGGTGTGGGCGCGGTGCTGGGCGCTGTGGCCGTGCTCCGCTTGCCGCCGCACCTGGTAAACCTTAAGACGCTGCTTGTGGCGCTCATGTCCGTTGGTCTGGGAAGCCTGCTCTACGTGGGAACGCCGTACGTGGGCGTAGCCCTTGTCGGCCAGCTTGCTCTGGGCGTGGCCTGGGGCGTCGTCAACCCGCTCCACAACACGATCGTGCAAACGACGGCCCCGCTCGAGCAGCTTGGTCGTATCAACTCGGTCATGGGCTTTGGCAACATGTTCGCCGGCGTGGCACCGCTGGCGATTGCCCCGTGGCTGGCGGCGACATTTGGCGTGCAGCAGACGCTCGTTGGTGCGGGTATGGTCGTGACGGCGGTTCCCGCGGCGTTGCTGCTGTTTGGACGCCGGCATTTTGATCGTGCCGCAAAGCAGTAAAAACCATCACAACATTCGATGAAAATCGCGATTTTGCCGAATAACGTCGAATGTTGTGATGGTTTGCGTTCCGGCCAGGCCACCACAAAGGGGCCAGGCACCTTTGTGGTGGTTTTTGCTTTGACGGGCCGCGCCTGTGCCTTGGTATACCATGTACGCCGTTCACGAATACACCCCACACCGCCGCACAACCCAGAAAGGCCCCCATGGACACCACCTTCAGCCACATCAAAGCCGTGTTCTGCGATATCGACGGCACGCTGCTCACGAGCCAGCACACGGTGTCCCCGCGCACCGTGGCGGCGATCCGCGCCCTGCGCGAGCGCGGTGTGCTCTTTGGCCTGTGCACCGGGCGCGACGCCCACGCGACCGAGGCCATGTACGAGCTCTGGGGCATCGAAGGCCTGGTAGACGTGATGGTGGGCTGCGGTGGCGCCGAGGTCATCGACCGCGCGCACGACATCAACGAGCTGAGCTATCCGCTGCCGGGCGAGACCATCGCACGCATCTGCAGGCACATGGCGGACCTTCCGGCAACGCCCGTCTGCCCCCGAGACGGCGTGTTCTACGTGCCCGAGAGCAACGCGTGCGTCGAGCACCTGTCGCGCGTCGACGGCGTGCCCTACCAGGTGGTCGATTTTGCCGAGTTCTTGCGCGAGCCGCAGCCCAAGGTGATGTTTACCATGGCGCCCGAGGTAATGCCGCGGGTGATTGAGCGGGCGTCGACGTTTGCCGACGACACCGTCAAGGCGGCAGCTCTGCAAACCACGCAGCGGCTCTACGAGTTCATGGATCCGCGCGTATCCAAGACGCGCGGCCTTGTGCGCGTGGCGGAGCTCAACGACATGGAGCTCCAGGACATCTGCGTGTTTGGCGATGCGGACAACGATACCTGCATGGTGGCTGACGCCGGCATGGGCGTGGCCATGGCGAACGGCAGCGACGCCACCCGTGCCGCCGCCGACTTTGTAACCGCGAGCAACGACAAAGACGGCATCGCGATCTTTATCGAGGAGCATCTGCTGTAGCGCCGGGGGAGAACCACCGCAAAGGGGACAGGCTCCTTTGCGGTGGTCTCAGGCGATTTGGGCGAATTGATGCCTAAAATCTGCGCGCAAATTCAGATATGGTTGTCTGAACATTACGCTTCTAACTACCGATGGGTTAAAGATATTCCCATCAATTTGGTAGTCTATTCCTCCCGGTTAATGACCTACCGCTCACGGTCGATTTTCGACCGTTCACAGGATGCTTGCTCTTGAGCAAAATGTTGTGCAAATAAATAAAATGCTATTAAAAAACTGATAACTAACTTAATTACCAGTAGAAACAGATATTTCAGAGCGAATAAACGAAAGCAAATCTGAGTAAATGTCAAGAGAATTGAGAACTGGCTACAAAAATGTCGGTTTTGTTGCTCGGATGTTTAAACAATAGATACAATAGTATTACTACGCGAGCGCAATCACAGGTTGCGCAGATACGTTTGATAGTGAAAGAGCAAGATCGCGGTCTCTTGGGGAGGAGACATCGATGAAAGCGAATTCAGAAAAAACTAAGCAGGGTAAAAAAACGACGCGCCGTGTACTGGCAGGCGTTTTGTGCGGAGCCTCCGTGTTGAGCCTGGTACTGTCGCTCGTCATGCCCCCGATCTCGCAGGCCATTGCCAACGATGCCCAGACAGATTCTACCGAGGAAACTGTGATGGGGGGGGGTTCCTCAAGTGAGTCTACTGGTGTAGAAAACGCCAACAACGGGGATACCGAAAACCAGAATAGTGACGAGACCGAGGGCGACGAGTCTAACACCATTGCCACTGAGGCCGATCAGCCGTCAGACGACGCAGGGGTCGGGGATGCTGCGAAGTCTGCGGATGATGGGCAGTCTGTCTATAAGGCCGCTACTGTTGCAAATGAAGGTGAGGCTCGGAAACTTGAAATAGATTCGGAGGGGTACGCGCTGCTGAAGAGTGACGAAGACCTGGCAGCGTACCTTCACGCGTCGACTAAACCCGATAAACTACGTCTCAAGACTGACATTAGTTCAAGTGAGTCAATCGCTATCAATCAAAATACTACGATCGACCTTGAGAATCACAAGCTTTATTACAGCAACGGTAACCCTAGGCAGGAAACCAAAGATCCTGTTCGTGCATTTATCACAATTTCAAAGGGCTATACGCTAACTGTCAAAGGTGAGGCGAATGACTCGAAGACTGAAGCTACCAGTGGTGAACCTGGTCAGCCAGCAGAGATGCAGTTCAATGAAGAAAGTGTTCCACAATCACTTACATACTACGTAACTGAAAGCACGCCTAACGGTTTTGGTACTAGGGAAACGACCTACCAGCACACTGTTGCCAATTTCGGCGCTATCGTTGCATGCAAAAAGGGCTATGTAAATCAAGTCATTTCCGTTGAGGATGGGGGCACGCTCAACCTTCAGGGTGGCATGATCACAACGCCTCGTGCCCTGGGCAACGACGGCCACGTTATTTTCTCTCAGGGCGCTGTTTATATTTCTGGCGGTTACGTCACCAACGGCAACGGCGGTGGCTGGGGCGGTGGTCTGTGCATAACGGGCGCGAATGCCAGCCTCGAAATGACAGGCGGCGTGGTCGCGGGAAACAAGGCAGCTTCTGGCGGTGGCATCTTTGCTAACAATAGCGCGGCGCTGAACCTCTCCGGCGGTGTCATCTCGGGTAATGCAACATATGACAACGATATCACCGATGGTTATAACGTCAACGCCGGCGGCTACGGTGGCGGTGTTTATACCCAGAGTGCAACCGTAACCATCAGTGATTCTGCCAATATAACTAACAACCGAGCTGAAGCTCGCCTCGCTAATAGAGAGCTTTACAACAAAGGTCTCCTCGGTGGCGGCGGAATTGCATCGCACGGTGGAACGCTGTCCATGACGGGTGGCTCCGTTACTGCCAATTACTCCCATGAGGCCGGCGGTGGAATCTACGCTGGCCTCCCCGGGCAGGGAGTTGGATTTACCATGTCCAGCGGTTTTATTGCGGGCAATATGTCCGATAATGCCGAGGGCGGTGGCCTCCGTATTTCTGGCGGTACTACCGGCGTTATTAATGCGGAAAATGCATCAAACAGGGTTTACATCACCAACAACAAGACCATGACGGGCAGCAAAGACGACCGCGGTGGCGACTGGGGCGGCGGTGGTGTCTTTATCCAGAAGGGCGGCAGGCTCAGTATTTTCAAGACGCTGATCACTAAAAATCGCGCCGGTGGCTGGGGCGGTGGCGTCGGTGCTTGTCCTACGGGCGAGACAATCGTTTCGCACTCAAGTGGCGCTGCTATCTATGACAACGCAGATAACGTTGATCAAGATGGCAATAAGCTGACAACCGTTGATCAAAATGGCAATAAGGTACCAACGTATCATTATTCCGCTGGCGGCGACGGCAAAAAAGAAGACCACGATGAAGATAATTACGTTACTCCTACCTTCCAAACATCCGGCCATAAGGATTTCTTCTTGGTCCGTAATAAGAATGGCGCGGATAAGACAATCGCTGTCGTTCTTGGCAAGATGCTGGGCGGCGAATCGGCTGGCTGGCAGGGCACTTGCGATGGTGAGAAGATAGCCATCGATGCCAATGGCGGTGCCGAGGCCAAGTGGATGTTTGGCCTTGCGGCTAATCCTTCCGATGCGGCTAAAAGTTATGCGCAGAGAGATGCTACGACCATCATCAGTGGCAACTACTCCTACACCCACGGTGGCGGCATCATGACCAACGGCGATCTCATCGTCGGTGAGGTTACTTCCCTGGACGTGTATCCTGCAATCAAAGTCAAGGCAAATAAAGTCCTTATGAAGGACGGCGAAGAGCAAGGTCTTTCGGGTCACGACTATCAGTTTAAGCTGTTGGGCGCACCTGCCGATCCAACCAAGGCACCATACTGGAATGAGAACGGCACGCTTAACGAAAACGGATGCGAGGCTATGCCCGCGGTCAACGTCGATGCAAACGGAGATATTCTCATTGACACGGGCGCGAACTACCAGTCGGGCGATTACGACCTCTACCTTGTTGAAGTTCCCCCTGACCCTGTTAACGTTCCTGTCAACGAAAAAGGAACAAAGTTTGATAAGTCTATTTACAAAATACATATAAAGGTTGGTACGACCCCAGTTAAATGGACCGACCTCTTGGGAATCCATATTAATCGTTATGCAGTTGATGGGGGTGCTTCCACAGTATCCGTAAAAAAGGAGGACGCGGCGGACTTCGCTCCCTGTGACGATGACTTCTATGAGTGGAGCTGGGCTGAGGATTCGCATGGCGACGTCGTTTCGACCGTAACAATCGGCAAAGACTCCAACCCTGCGTTTTCGAATAGGCAGGCCTCGGGCTCTTGGACGCCTCAGGTGACCAAGAAGGTTGATGGCGGCGAGATGAAGGCGTTCAAATTCGAACTCGCGAACGAGGACGACCCGAACTTCAACAAACCGGAAACGGCAACAATTAATCCTGATCCTGCGAATGCCAAAACTGACAAAAACGGTAATGCGACGAGCACGGTCAATTTCAAGTCGAAGAGCTATGAGCTCACGGACCTTAAAAATGGTTCCAAGACCTTCACGTACTATGTGCGCGAGAAGAACGATCACTCGACCTATCCGCATTGCAAGTTTGATCAGTCGGTCTATAAGTTCACGGTTGTGGCAACGGATTGCACAAAAGAAGGAAAGATCAATTGTGATGTGACCTACAAGCAGATTCAGGATCGTGATGGCAAGCCAGTGACCACCGACACGCCCCACGACCTCACCGAGTCCACCCCCACCTTCACCAACACCTACTCCACCTCTTTGCCCCTTTCTGGTATGTCGGGCGTCACTCTGACGTACCTTGCCGGCGCGGCGGTGCTTTGCGCTGCTGCAGCCTGGATGCACATTCGTCGCAAGGCGAATGCGAAGGGAGGCGAGCGTTGTGAATAAGAAAGTTTGCTCCTTCCCGATCTTGTTTGCGCTGCTTGCCCTCCTGATCGGCACCTGCGCGGTTGTGTTCCCCGCATCCGCGCAGGCCGCGCCGACCTCGAACGGTTCCATCACGGTGAGCGGCACCGTGGCGAGCAGCTACGACGCCTACCAGATCTTTAGCGCCAACGTCGTCGACGGCGACAACGACGCCAAGATCGCCACCGACCTCGCCTGGGTAAGCGACGCCGTGCGTGACGCCGCGCTGCCTGTGCTGCACGGCGCCGGCATGCCCAAATCCCAGACCACCGCGCAGGAAGCTGCCGAGTGGCTCAACGCCGATTCACACCTTACGAGCGCGCTGAGCGCACAGCTCGCTCGTTCCCTCCAGAGCTCTGGCGCCGTGTTCAGGGCCCTTAATGCGGGCACGGCGTCCGAGCTGCCCTGCGGCTACTGGCTCATCGTCGCCGACGACGACTCCATCGCTCAGGGCGAGGCCGGCACCGCGCCGATCATGGCCCTGGTGGGCGGTAGCGCCGTCACCGTCAAGCCCAAGGCCGCGACCCCCAAGGTCGCTAAGCACGTGCTGGAGGACAGCACCACCGCCTGGCAGAAGGCCGCCGACGCCACGGTCGCCGACGACCTGTACTGGCGCCTCTCGGCCACGGTCCCGGCGGGTCTTACCGCCTACGACACCTATGCGGTGCAGTTCGTCGACACCATGAGCGCGGGGCTCGACCTCTCCAAGGTCGCCGCGAGCATGCGCGTGTACGTGGCGGCGGGCGCGGACGGCGGCTTCGACGCCGTTTCGGCCGGCAAGGACGGCCGCGCCGGCACCGAGTCCGCGAAGGGCTGGACCGACATCACGGCCCAGTGCAGGGTCTCGGTCGACGGTAAGACCTTCACCGTGCGCACCGGCGACCTGATCGCCGCGCTCGGCGGGGCCGACGCCTTTACCGCGGGCGCCCGCGTGGTCGCCGTGTACAACGCGCCGCTCAACAGCACGTGCAACCACGGCATCGCGAAGGGCAACCCCAACGAGGTCTACCTGCGCTACCCGCGCTCTCCCTTTGCCGACCAGTCCGGCGATGCCGGCTTCACCCGCACGCCGAGCGACGATGCGTGCGCCTACACCTGGGATCTCGCGCTCACCAAGCGCGGCAGCGACGGCGACAAGCCGCTGCCCGGGGCGGTCCTGAGCATCGCCGACGACCGCGGTCGCACACTGGCGGCCGGCGGCACGTGGGATGCGGAGGGCAAGGCCACCGTCACCACGGGCGAGGACGGCCGCGTGACCGTCTCGGGCGTGGACTCGGGCAAGCTGGAGGTCCGCGAGCTCAAGGCGCCCAAGGGCTACACCGCCTTTGGGGGTACGCGCTCCGTGACAGTCAAGGCCGAGGGCCTGGACGTCGACCAGGTGGCCGCCGCCAAGCCCAAGCTCACCATCACCGCCGAGTCGCCCCTGCGCGCCGACAACGCGGACGGGTCAACGGGCAGCCTGGAGGCGTCGCTCATCAACACGCCCGCCGGCACGCCCCCTAGTATCTTCACCGAAGGCTTTATGCCCTTGACTGGCGATACGGCAATGTTCACCGCGGCCGCCGTTGCGGTCGTCGGAGCTGCGCTCATCGTGGTCGCGTTCCTGGTCAAGCGGGGAGGTGGCAGCCATAAAGAGTAGCTGGCAGCCCCACAGAGAGCGGGGCTAGACGTAACGAAGCAGATGCTTAGAAACAGACAGATGATGACCGATCGAATGAGTTACAAAGTAGAAAGCAGAGGAAAGAAGATGCACATGAACAAGAACATCGCACGCCTGGCAGTAACCGCCGGCCTCACAGCAGCGCTGAGCTTCGGCGGAGTTATGGCCCCGGTGACCATGGCGTTTGCTGAGGGCAACACGACCGTGACGTTCAATGATCCTGATTCTGATTATGCAGCGTCCACGACCTATAAGGGTATCCAAATCTTCAAAGCGAAAGTGACCAAAGACAACGGGACCACGTCAGTGAGCGGCATCGAGTGGGCTGGCACTGGCAATGAAATCCAGACGGCTGTCGTTAATGCCATCAAGAAAAAGGACGAAACTTATCTCAGCGACAACGCACAGGATGCAGCCGATTGGTTGAGCGCTCACACTGAGGGTACCGGAACCGACTCGAAGGTCGCGAGCGACAACGTCTTCAGCTTAATCGCCGCTAATCTGAAGGACAGCACGGCTTGGCAGAAGACGAACAAGGGCGACGCATCCCTTTCTAGGCTCGACGCCGGCTACTGGCTCTTCCTTACTGATAGCGCTGACAAGCTTGACGGTAAGTCGACCGATGCGTTCACCTCTCCTGTGTACGCCGTGATTGACGGTGCGAATACGACGGTGAATATTATTCCCAAGAAGAGCGTCCCCACGGTCGAGAAGAAGATTCTTGATGACAATAAAGCGAAGGACGACATTACAACTGTGCCTGCGACGGATTGGGATGACGTCGCCGATTCCCAGATTGGACAGAAGGTCAACTACAAACTCACCGGCACCGTTGCAAGCAACTATGCCACCTTTGATACGTATGCTTACAAGTTCACCGATAAGCTTTCGACGGGTCTGGATTATATTGCCGATTCTGCAAAGGTATTTGCTTTGAAGGGCGGTACCTATACTGAAATTAGCAGTGAGAACTACACGGTTACCCCTGCCGATAGTTCTAATGAAAACACCCTGACGGTGGAGTTCAAGGTCGGTGACGGCGACAAGGGCCTCAAGGACGTTCAGGGCATTGACGCAAGCACGCAGATTGTCGTCTTCTACAAGGCCAAGCTTAACAAGGATGTCGTGATTGGTAACAAGGATGGTGACTTTGGTGGCAACCCCAACACCGTTACGCTCACGTACTCCAACAACCCGTATGGTGAGGACAAGGGCGAGACGATCAAGGACACCGCCGCCGACTTCGCCTTCAAGCTTAACCTCAAGAAGGTCGACCAGGGCACCGAGAACGGTCTTGGAGGTGCTGTGTTCACTATCCAGTCCGATGATACAAACACGAAGGGCCAGTACGTTGCCTCGGAGGACAATGAGGCTAATAATGTTGTTGCTGGTCAACTCGTGACCGTCGAGCCCGGCAGCCTTCCCGACTACGTGAAGTTCACGTCTAGCAGGGTCAGCGGTAAAGAAGGAACGATTGAGGTCAAGGGCCTCGACGCCGGCTCCTACAAGGTGACCGAGATCCAGACCCCCGACCCTGCCAAGTACCCAACCACGGCCGACCCCTTCACCTTCACCATCGACGCGACCTATGACAAAACGAACATGAAGGTGAAAAATCTTGCGGCGACGGTTCCCGAAACGGGTCGTACTGATATTGCCGTTGGCGAGCTTGACAACTCTGCCGGTGACAACAAGCTGACCGGAACTCAAAACGGCATCGATGGTGCCACCGGTTTGGTTACCATCACCGTCGGCAACACCAAATCTGTTGGCCTCCCGCTCACCGGCCTTAACGGCGTGACCTTTACTTGGATCGCTGGTGGCGCGGTGCTGTGCATCGGCGTGGCTCACCTCATCCGTAGCCGTAAGCAGGCTGAGGAGTCCGAGCAGGAGTAACGCTCGCTCACCCATCCCTTTGGCAGGTGGGATGTGATGGCCATGAGACTTGCGGACACTTTTCTCGTCCATCGACGTTCTTGCTTTGCCATTCTCTTTTCGGGGCAGACTCCGCACTGGAGTTTGCCCCGTTCTTTTTGGATAACACAGGCAGCCTCCACCGTCCGATGTGGACTCATCCGTCATCGCGTTTCTTGACTCGTATGAGGTTCGGTTTAAGGTCCGTAGGCGCACGCGCGGTGCGGACGGTAGAAGGCATTTGCGCCGCAACAAGCGCAAATAAGAATGCCCGGGGTTAG